>JAPYTK010000083.1 GCA_029941785.1 Polyangiaceae bacterium
GCCGTCGAGAAAGATGCAGTTGTCTCCGACGCTGCCGCATTGTGCATCGGCGGTACACTCTTCACACACGCTGAGCCCGCCGCTGCCCCCCGGGTTCGTGATGGTGATCGAGTAACTCCCCGTGGTCGGGGCTTGGCTCAGGTGGTCACAGCTTCCTTCTGCGTCGTCGTTGTCTTGGGCGACGATCAGGTAATACAGTTTCGCGGTCGCTCCTGCGCCAGCATTGGCTACCGGGTTTGGCACGCTGACTTCCCAGGTGCCACTCTTCATGTCGCCGCTCTGGAGTGACATCGTCAGCTGCGTCATCTGACTCAGGTCGGGGTCATCCGCCACGGGTGCGGCGCTGTAATAAAACAGAGGCTCGTATTTGATCCCCTTGTCGTCGGACACATCGGCCAGAATCGAGATGTCGACGATGGTCGATTCGTCTTTCTCTTGATGGCTGATCGTCGGCGGCGCCCCTGGGCAATCACTCTTGGTGTCATTGCGTAGGACGACGAGATACTCTTTCAGGGTAGGCGGGTTGTCCCCATCGTCGGCTGAGAGGACGACGGTATAGCGATCACTCGTGTCGACTTGTGCGGGGGTCGGACAGAAGCGCCAGTTGCCGCTGAGCGCTGTCTCCTGGGTGACTGTGGCCCCTTCGAGCGCGGGGTCCAACTGACCGAGGGTCACCTCGAGTGAATCGCTGTCCTCGACCGCGATCGGCACGTCGAGGCAGGATTTGTCGGCGACATCGAGGGTCGTGCCGCTTCCGAGGGGCTTCACGAACACGGGTTGGGTCCCGCCTTCGCCGGATCGTGAGACACTGATTTGAATGCTCGCGCGAGCCTCGACCATGCCGTCCGTCACGATGAAGTCGAATGCGTGGACACCGAGATCGGCGCTGAGGGGCGTCCAGCTGAAGAGGGCCCGACCGTTCTCGAGTGGCTGGATGGACGCGCGCTTGTCGAGGTTCTCCGTGCTGCTCTCGAAGCGAAACAGGAGGTCATCGTCGTCTGCATCGACCGCCGACAGGCTCACGGCGAGCCCTTGGTTTACGAAGGCGTGTTGGTCGCTTAGCGGCGCCAAGATTGGAGCTTCGTTGCTGCATCCCGTCGCCAGCAAGCTCACGCAGCAGGTGGCGAGAGGAAGCCACGTGGCGATGCGAGGACGGGGGATGCAGAGCGTGAGCATGAGCGGCTTCAGGGTTCGGTGGCCATTGGCGTTGACGGTGTTGCCGTGTCGCGGATCCGATTTCGACGACGCTGTAGAGCCATGAAGAGCACTGCGAAGAAACCGGTGACGGCGGCAGCGATGTATTGGCGAGGTAGGAGCAGGGCGATGGTGGCCGCGAGGGAAATCCCAGCCGCCGTTCGGAGGGGAGGGCCTCCGCGCGCGCCGTAGGGATCCTCCTCCGTCTCACTCATGGTCCCGATTCTAGCTCGATGCGGAGGAGCCGTCGACTCGGACGGATGACCGGGGCCTGCAATTCGTAGTGGACGACTCTGGCTTAGGGCCGTAAGTTTCCATGCGTGACCATGACTTTCTTGAAATCAACCAAGATGCCTGTTGCTACCGTTCGGCGTTGGCGCAGGGCTTCTGTCGTCGCAACCGGTTTCGTGAGCCTGTGGCTCGCGGTGGTTCAAGTGGCCTCCTGCCAGTCGGACGTTGGCGGGGCGGGCAGCGCGGGCGCCGGAGCAGGAACGATCAATCCCACCGACAAGTGTGTCGGAATCGAGCCGCCGGCGGAGGCCTTTGGGGCCGACCCTGGACCGACGATTCCTGGTCTTGGTGGTGGCGGGGCGGGTGGCGCGACGAGCGGCGCCGGGGGCATTCTCGCATCGGGTGGCGCCGGTGGGGTCATGAGCTCGGGTGGTTCTGGCGGTGCTGCGATGACGGGCGCGGGGACCGGTGGCGGATCGACGCTGGGCCCAAGCGAGATCGGCTCGGCCCGGCCGATTTATCAGCTCAAGGATTTCCAGCCTCTCAGCTGCGGTTATGGCGCCACCTACGGTCTGGACACCTTCAAGGGGAAGGTCACGGTGGCGGTCCTCTTGGCCGGGTGGTGAGGCTTCTGTCAATCCCAGGCTGGGAAATTGGAACAGATGAGGTTGGAAATCGAGGCGGCTGGACACGACGTGCAATTCGTGGCGATCAACAAGGCGGATGCTGTAGACGACCAGTCGAAGCTGACGGTGCGTTGTTCCTATCCTTTGCTCCAAGATGTCGAGGAGGTCGACGTGTGGGGCGTGCACCATCAGGGGCACAAGGACGACTTCTACATCTATGACCGCGATGGCAAGCTGGCGGACTATCTTCCCGTCAACGGTGACGCGGAAGGCAAGCGGCCCGTCAATCTCAGCACGACAGATGGCTACAAGACGTTGAAAACGGCCATTGTGGACGTCGTCGAAGCGCAATGATGAAACGTCTGTGTTTGCTTGGCGTTCTGGTCGTGGCCAACGCCGCAATGGCCGGCTGCGATCCGGAGCCGACGATGGAAGAGCGCGGCGCACAGGTTTACGCTGAGTATTGTGCCTTGTGTCATGGCGACAACGGAGAGGGCTACGCGGCCGATCGGGCCAATGCGATCTCGAATCAGGCCTTTCTCGCTGTGGCAGACGACTCTCTGATCGGCAACGCGATCGTATGGGGGCGGCCAGGTACGTCGATGTCTGCGTGGGGCGAGACGCGTGGTGGCCCACTGTCGGCTTCTCAGGTCGAGGACTTGTTGGGCTACATTCGTAGTTGGCAGACCGTTGGCACGGTCGATCTTGGGGCCGTGCAAGTCGGGGAGGGCGGGGCGACTCGCGGCCTTGCCGCCTACGAGGCTCACTGCCGCAGCTGCCACGGCAAGCTCGGTCAAGGAGATCCCTTCACCAGTATCTCCAACCCCGTGTTTCTGGCGACAGCGAGCGACGAATTTCTGAAGTACGTGATCGCGCAGGGGCGTGAGGGGACCCGGATGGCCGGTTATCAGGATGTGCTCACGAACCAATCGCTCGATGATCTGGTGGCGCTTCTGCGTGCGGTTCAAGAGCCGGTTGACGACACGCCGGTTGAGCCACCGAGCACGGACCTCGGTGATCCGATCCTCAACCCCACGGGGGATGAGCCCAAGTTCGATTCCGATGGGCTCTACGTCAAACTCGCCGATTTGAAAGTGGCGTATGAGGACAAGGCGAAGATGGTGATCGTCGATGCGCGCGCGTCGAGCGACTACTCTGTCAGTCACATCAAGGGAGCGGTGTCCGTCCCGTTTTACGACGTGCAGGACTTTTTGGCTCAATTGCCGCGCGATACGTGGATCGTCGCGTACTGCGCATGTCCGCACGCGGCGTCGGAGGCGGTGGCGAATGTGCTGTTGTCCGAAGGCTACGACAAGGTGAAGGTCCTCGACGAAGGATACGATGCTTGGGTAGCGGCTGAGTTACCCGTCAGCACCGGCCCCAAGCCCTGAACGCGACGTGGCTCGGTGGAGCGGTACGGGGCGGTCTATTGGACGGCCTTCGCAGCGTCTTTGGTTGTGTTGGACACAGCTATGCGGCCACAGAACCACGGTGTCGATGTCTAAGCTATTGAAATCATGGACAACAAGTATGGTGTTTGGCTTGCATTACTGCACCGTCAGGAGATTAAGCCATGCATCACACCACATACTGTTTCGTTCCCGCTGTTGCCACGATGACCGCGTTGGTCATCGCCATCGCCGGTTGCGCCACTGACGCCGCGTCGAGTGCGCCGACGGTCGACTGTCCCGAGCCACGGGCTGCCCGCGCGGAGGCCTCTTCGAGGACTCGGTCGCCGGTTGCCAGTTCGGACCCTGTCCCGAGCCGAGCGGCGGAGTCCGTGTCGGTTGCTTCGGGAGCCATTCGATCGCCCGCCGCCGTCGAGTCGATGTCGCCGTCGGCGCCACCAGAGCTTCGCGTGCGGCGGCTCGTGATCGCCCGTGGCGTGAAGCAACGTGAGCCGATCGACGCACGGTCGAGCTTTCGCGTCGGCGAAACGGACCGGGTGTACGCTTTCGTCGAGGTCGACAATCGCAATCGCCAACCGTCGGAAGTGTTCGTCAGTTTCGAACGCGAAGACGCCAAAGGTCCCGCCGGCAAGATTCGTCTCGAGGTTGGTGCATCGCCCCGGTGGCGAACCTGGGCGTACACGCGGAAGCTCGACCAGCCCGGCCGCTACCAAGCTGTCGTGCGGGACGCCAACGATCGGGTGATTGCGAGGGCAGCCTTCGAAGTCCTGAGCGAGACGACCTAGCCGCCGGCAGCGGCTTGCATCATCAGGCCGCAGATCCAGGCTGCGTAGGTGCCGACCGCGTAGCCGAGGACGGCCATCATCACGCCCACCGGGGCGAGCACCGGGTGGAAGGCGGAGGCGACCACGGGTGCGCTCGCCGCGCCGCCGATGTTGGCCTGGCTTCCCACGGCGACGAAGAAGAACGGGGCCTTGATGAGTTTGCCGACCCCCAGCATGATCCCCGCGTGAATCGAGATCCAGATGAAGCCGACGAGAAAGATCCCTGGTTGCTCCACGACGGCGAGCAGATCCATCTTCATCCCGATCGTGGCGACCAAGATGTAGAGCAACACCGAGCCGATCCGCGAAGCGCCCGCACCTTCGAGTTTGCGGAATCGAGTGAGTGAAAAGACGACGCCGAGCGTCGTCGCGACAACGATGAGCCAGAAGAACTTGCTCGTGAGGCTGAACCTGGCGAGCGTCGGATAGTTTGCGCTGATGTAGGGCGCGAGAGCGTCTGCGATGAGATGGCCGACGGCCGTTGCGCCAAATCCGACGCCGAGGATTGCAAAAATGTCCGTCGTGCTCGGAATGCGCGAATGGGCTTCTTGGTAGGCGGAGACCTTTTCCTTTAGTTCCTCGATGGCGCTGGTGTCCGCGCCGGTTCGAGCGTCGATCACTTTGGAGATCCCCGCGCCGAAGAGCAGCAGGGCCATCCAAACGTTGGCCACCAGCACGTCCACGGCGATCCAAGCGCTGAAGACTTCGTCACCCACGCCGAACACTTCTTTCATGGCGGTTTGGTTCGCCCCTCCTCCGATCCAACTGCCCGCCACGGTCGACATACCTCGCCACACCGCTTCGGGTCCGTGCCCGCCCACGATCTCAGGTGCGAAGGTCGACACGATGAGGATCGACAGCGGGCCGCCGATCATGACGCCTGCGGTGCCGGCCAAAAACATCACGATGATCTTGCCCCCCAAGCGGCGGATGGCGGGCAGATCGAGACTCAGCGTGAGAAGCACCAAGCTCGCCGGCAACAAGAAACGGGATGCCGCAAAGTACAGCTTGGAGTGCTCGCCGGAGATGACGTTGGCGGTGCCGAGGATCCCGGGAATGAAGTAACAGAGCAGCAGTGCCGGCACGTACTTGTAAAACGCTTTGCAGCGCGGATCTTCGCTGTGGCTGGTCTTGAAGATGAGGGCCAGGATCACCAACAGAATCCCCAAGACAACCGCATCATTTTGGATGATCGGCAGGGGTTTTAAGCTGGCGGCGGCCGTCGCGAGAAGCAGGGCGTTCATGGCCGATGACCCTAACCCTAGTTCACGGCGCGCGGCGCGATATTTGAGTCACTTGCCTCCGCTGCCCGCGCGCACCACACTCGCGCTCGCCATGTCGTCGATTCCCGTGCCGCCCCCCGCGCCCCCGTACGCTGAGGTGAGCGGCGACATGAGCTTGCGGTACGAGGATATCTGCCAGGATGGACGGCTCGTCGTCGAGGCGATGCCGGCCGCGTTGGGGACGGTGTTTTGGAGGCAGGCGATGCAGCCTAGCGGTCTTGGGCAGGCGCTCCATCGCGACGGCGTGATCCCGATCCTGACCCGTCTTGTGACGGTGGCGGGGGAAGGCCCTCTGAGCATCAATCAGCGACTGGAAGGCACCGCCCGCTATGGGCTGGCGACCTTGCGTGACACCGATGGCGAAGTGGCCCGGATCGTCCTCGATGTCTGGATCGAGATCGAGGGCAAGGTGGGCCGCACGCACGGTCCTCCGCCGGAAGCCGATGGCGAGCGGGTCGTGGCCGGGCGCGTTTTCGCGGAACACACGTTCACGCGGATTTTCGCAACACCAGGGGAGCGCAAGGTAAAGCGCCTGCCCAGCCCACTTCCGGAGGTCCCCGAGCACGAGCGCTCCTGGAAGAGGCCGGGTGCCTTGTTGTCATTGCCCGACGGGGCCCAGCCTTTGGACGAGGCCTTTGTCCTGGACGATGGTCCGGTCGTGTTCGGGCACGATCACACCGACTCCAACCAGCACGTCAACTCGCTCGTGTATCCTAGGTTTTTCCGCGAGGCGACCCTGCGACGCTTGGCCGCTCACGGGCAAGACGCGGCGCGACTCACCGTGGCCCAGGAGACGAGTTTTCGTAAGCCCTGCTTTGCTGGGGCAGCGATGCGGGTAGCTGTTCGTGCGTTTCGGCTGCCCAACCAAGTGGGCGCGTGTTGTTGCTTGTTGGCCGATGGTGAAGGGGTCGACGGTGCGCCCCGCGCGCACGCTTTCGGCCACGTCGTGCTGGCCTGAGCTGCGGCCTACTTGCCGTGGCCGGGGCCGAGAACGAGGTCCATCTTGGCGCTGGCATCGAAACCTTCGACATGGGGCGGGTGGTGGCACTGGTCGACGCAGGTTTTGGGGTCGGGTTTGAGCGTGATGAGCTTCGGGTTTTCGGGGTCTTCGACGTGCAGTGAACCTGGACCGTGGCATGTTTCGCATTGCACGTTTCGTAGCGTGTCGTTGTGCGTGACGGTGGAGCCTCCGGGTATGCCGTAACCCGTCACGTGACAGCTCACGCAGTCGAGATTGAACTCTTTGTGGTCGTCCACGAGTGTTTTGTAGGCCTTCGCGTGCGCGGTCTTTTCCCACACCTCCTGTGCCTCCAGATGACAACTCTCGCACTCTGAAATACCGATGTAACGTGCCTCCCCCTTGGCCACTGTTGCGGGCTTGCGGTCAGCGAGAGCCTGCTTGTTGTGGTCGTTGACCCGTTTGTAATACGTCGTGAGCGCTTGACCGACCTTTGGGTCCTGGCCGAGGCCGTCACGAATTTCGAGTACGCGGTAGCGAAAGAAGTTGCCGCTGACGGTGACCTCTTTGGCTTCCAGCGCAGCTCTCTCTTTGCGAAACTTCTTGAGGTCCTTCTTGCGAGCGGCGAGGTCCTTCTCGTTGATTTTTCCGCCTTTCTCCCAGCCGTTGATCCGGTGCTCGAGGTCACGAACACGACTCGATAGCTCGGCGATTTGAGCCGCCCTTTGTACACCTCCCGCGTCGCTGAGCTGGATTGGTTTTTCGTGTGGGACGGTGACGAAAATATCGATGATCGACGCGGTTTGCGCGTGATTGGCTGTCTCGACGACGAGGGTGCGACCGATCATCTCGGGGGCCGGCTGTTTTGTGTTTGCGTCACCATGCGAAGAGGCTGGGCCCACCGCCAAGACGTGGAGATCGGGTACCCGATCGGCGATCCGCAAGGCTGCGCCACGGGGAAGCGCGGCGAGCGCGACGAAGATCGTGGCGCCCTGTTTTCGTAAGGCGGACACTTGTTCTTGGACTGCGCGGGTGGCAGCTTCGCGCGTCGGCAGTTTCGTGCCTTTGGGCGAGAGCCCGACGCGGGACTTCGGCTCGCTGATGCCAATGATGCCGATGGACAGGTCGCCGGCCTTGTGGAGCATGCTGCTCGACACCGGCACGTCGCTCTCGATGCCGACGCCCAGGGCTTTGGCGCCCGATTGAGCCATGTAGTGCTTCAGCCGCTCGCTGCCCGCTGCCCAGTCGTTCAATCCTGGAGCCCAAGCGCGCAGGCCGACGCGCTTCATCGACATGCTGATCGCCTCCGCCTTCCATTTGTCCTGGCTAAGGTGGTCGGTTTTCAGCGTCGGGTCGAGAAAGTAGAGCGGACCGGCTGCGAGTACGATTTGGCGTGGCGTTTTCGCCTTTTCGGCTTGCACATAGGCAGCGAAGTGGTCAAGGCCACCGAGCTGGTCTTTGCTGCAGCCACATGGCTCGATGGCGCCCGCGATGCTGCTCATGACATACAGCCTCATCGTGGGGCTCTGCGCGCCGTTCGAGGGGCCTGCCGTTGGTTTCGTGCGGCGGCAGCCATGCGAAGCGACGAGGAGTGCGACGAGGCCGAGCGTGAGGATCGGCAGCGAATAGGGTCGGTGCCTCATTGGACCTTGGAATTAGCAGATGATTTTTTGAGGTGCCAGCCGGTTGCGCGCCCACGTCGAGGATCGTACAGAGAAGCTGATGTTTCTGGTTCGAATGGTGGTGGGGCTGCTCAAGGGCGTGTTTGTGGGCGGTGCGGTTGGATTTGGTCTGGTGTCGCTTGGGATGGCGGTGCCAACGACTGCGATGGCCTATGGGGCGGCGGCCGTTTGCGGCGTGCTGATCGCCTTGGTCGCTGGCAAACCCGTTTGGGCGTCGGATGCGCGCGTGGAGGTCGGAATGAAGGCCACCGTCGGCGCGCTGATGGCTCCGGCTCTGTTGTTTGCGTTGCGTCGTTTCGTCGAAATTGGGCTGCCGGCTGACCTGCTCAGTAGCTTGCCGGGACTAGAGGCTCTCAAGGGCACGTCGGTGAGCCTCAGTACCTTTGCCGTGACCTCACTTGCCGCCGTGACGGCCGTGATTTCAGGGTTTTTCGATGCAGACAACCAGCCCACGGCTGAAGACGAGAACGTCGGGGCGGGCAAGAAGCGGATCGCGTCTGCCGGCAAGCGAGTCGGCGCGACGGGTGCAGCTGAAGCGTCGGAGGAAGACGAAGTCGAAGCGTCGCGTCGCGCACGGCGCTGAGTTGCGATCAGTATGCCCTTCGCTCGTGTCGTCTTGTACGCATCCACCTTTGCCGCACTTGGTGTACCGGTGGCTGCCTATTTAGGGCACGGCCTCGCCCCTTTGGCGACCTTGGCGGCGATTCTTGTCTACAGCGCTTACGTGACGTGTGGCGTCGTGTTCTCCAGCTGGGGAATGTTCGCGGATGTCGTGACGCACGGGCCTCGGAACGCCACCGGCGTGGCGTTGACCTTCGACGATGGCCCCGATCCGGCCACGACGCTTCCCTTGCTCGATTGGCTCGACGAACACCATATCGTGGCGACGTTTTTCGTCATTGGACACAAGGTCGAGCGATATCCAGAGGTCGTGCGTGAGATCCACCGGCGAGGACATGATCTCGGAGTGCATAGTTACGCCCACTCGCGAAGCATGTCGTTTCATCCGCCCGGAAGCGTGCGACGCGACCTGAAGCGGGCGATGGCGGCGATGCAGTCCATCACGGAGCAGAGGCCCCGTTTCTTTCGTGCGCCGATTGGACACATCAGTCCTGCGATGGCCCGGGTGCTGCGAGAGCTGGACTTGATCGCGGTGGGTTGGTCTGCTCGTGGTTACGATGGTTTGGCGAGCGCCACGGCGCAAACCGTAGCGCATCGCATCGGGCGAGGACTTCGTGATGGCGCCATCGTGCTGATGCATGACGCTTCCGAACGCGGGGACTTCACACCGGTATGTATCGAGGCGCTCGCACTCGTTCACGAAGCGGCGCGCCGACGCAACTTGTCCTATGTGCCTCTCAGCGGGTGGCTCGAGACCGAAACGTTGGATTCGCTCTGATCTCCCGGATGGGCTCTTGCGGTCCACCCGCCGAAGTAAGGTGGTCCTCTGTCCTCTGCGCCCGCAAACGCCGCCCGTAAACGCCAAACGCCTATCGTCCCGCCAGCGTTAGCGGCAGGACGAGGGCACCTGCGCTCCGCGGAGCATTGCGCGTACGCTAGCGAGGGCGGCCCGGCCTTGGGGGCTGCTACGCACGGCGTTGCAGGCACCCGCGGCTGCGAGATACGCGCCTCGGTGCTGCAAGGGTGCGGAGTTGGCGTTCTGCCGGAGCGCTGCACAACAGGCGCCGATTCCGGTCGAATCATAGCTGCCCGAGGCGCCCTTCGCGACGGAGCGGAAGGTCGAGAACACGACCGAGGAGTTGCCGCCATCGACGTCCCAGGCACCAACGCCCATGACGCTCTGCCCTTCGATCGTGACCGAAGCGGCACGCGCGTTGGCGTCCCCGTGCTTGCATACGCCGTCGGCGACCTGTGCGTTGAGCTTGCCCTTGCCCACCTTCGCGGCCTCCGCTTCTCCCCATTTGCAGTCGCTCAAGCCGAGCGCGGTGGCGATGCCGTCCGCGCCGGTGGCGACTTGGCTCGTACCGAACATGGTCTTCGCGTCCTTGCTCGCCGCTGTCGCCGTAGCCCCTGACTTGGCGCCCCAGTCTTTCAGCACGACGAAGGAGCCCTTGGTACCGCTGCCGCTGATCTTGGAGCCCTTGTGGCTACTGTCCGCGCCTTTGCCGTCGGTCTCGCTCTTTACGCGCGCCTCGATCGCCGGGAGTTTGGGTCCCTCGGGAATGATTTCGGTCGGCTTTTTGACCGAAGCGGAACCGGTTGGGTCGACCACGGCGCTGACGCTCGTGGCGGGCACCGGCGTGGTTTCGTCTTCGGTATCGTCATTCTTCGGACAGCCTGCGACCACGCAGGGGATGAGCATCAACCAAATGGAACGAGAAAGAGTCTTGAGCATGAGTTTCCTATGGGGTTTGCATGGCCCTCGTCATTGGGGCCTCGGGATGCAGGATCGCGCAGTCTGGATCCGCCCTTGTATGTGGCTTATTGCCTGCGATTCCTACCGTGGCAAGGAATGATTTGTGCTGCGTTTAGTCGAGAGAGTGTGGGTCGGGCCGACCGCGCCAGGGGGTTGGTTGTTTGCCGATGGCGTTGACCGTGCACTGTAAGTGCAGGCAAACACTTTGGTAAATTTGGCGTCTCGCGCAACCCCGCGCCTCGTAACGCATTCCCGTCTGCTCGCGAACGACGATGGGGCCGTTGGGGCAAGGCAGGTCTTTGACGGCTTGGATTCGCACCAATTGGACGGCCGAATCCCGACCGCTGGCGCAGGCGCCGAGCGGCAAAGCGCATGCGACGAGCCACGCCATCGAGGACAGTCTCATCGGTGCTCAATCGTTGCGCGTGAAGCGCACGGAGAAGCTGACCACGGTGGTTTTTCCGCGGGGGGGCTCCGGAAAAAAGACCTTCTTGAAGACGGCTTGCATACAGCCGCGCAGGCCCGTTCCCCTGAGGCTCGTCCGCGGATTGCTGATCCGCGCCTTGCCGCCGTCGGCGGGGATACGGATGTCGACGCCGTACGTGGCCTTGTCGCGGGGATGGTGGGCCTTGGCGTAACAGCGCAACAAGTCATCGTAGTGGGGCTTGACCGCGTCGCGTATCGGGCGCTTGGCGACGCGGGTATTGGGGCCGCCACCGATGTGCAGGCCGATGTTCTTGACGGTGACATTGGGCAGGTCGGCTAGCGCCTCCGAGGTATCATTTGGGTTGGCCAGTTTCGTGCCCTGGGCATCGGCCTTGTCGATCCAGCCGTCCGCGGCGTTCCCCGGTTGATGGGGGCGGCGATCGTTGATGGGGAATCCCCGCATCGCGGGCGGTGCGGGAGGAGCGTCACTTGCGGGTTGTTCCGAGGTACGGACGAAGGAGGGGGCCTGCACGGCAGGCGAGGCTTCGGTCACTGCCTTTTCGGCACAGCCGAGACACAGGGTGAGCGTAGCGAGTCCGGTGAGCAAGCAGATGCGGCGCATGTCTTTGGTTAACGCATCCAGAGGGATTGGGTCTACAAATTAGAGTTTGTCGCCTCCGCGAGCGTTCGGCGGACGTGTCCAGCCGAAGTGGCGTTTCGAGGTGGCGCCGCGCTCAGTTGCGGCTCAGGTGCGCGATGAAGTAGTCCACGACGCGGCGGTAGGCGTAGCGCCGGGCTGCGGGGCTGCGGTAACCATGGCGCTCTCCGGGGAAGACCATGAGATCGAAGTCCTTGTCAGCCGCCACGAGCGCGTCGATGAGCTTCGCCGTATGAGCAAAGTGCACGTTTTCGTCCATAAGAGCGTGAATGATCAGGAGCTTGCCCGTGAGTTTGGCAGCATCTTGCGTGATCTCCGATTTCGTATAGCCCTCGGGGTTGTTCTGTGGAGTCCCCATGAAGCGCTCGGTGTAGCCGGTGTCGTAGAAGCGCCAATCGGTGACGGGAGAGCCCGATACGCCGGCGCGGAAGCGGCCTGGGGCTCGGAACATGGCCATGGCTGCCATGTACCCGCCGTAGCTATGTCCGTAGACTCCGACTCGTTCGCCATCGACGAAATCGAGCGAGCTGATGTGATCCAACAAACGGAGCTGATCGGCGAGCTCGACCTCGCCCATGTTTCGATACAGGGGCGTCTCAAAAGCGTGTCCCCGTCCGGTTGAGCCACGATTGTCCACTTGGACGACGACGAATCCGCGATCTGCGAGATGCTGCCACAAGAGCCGAGGATTGTATTCGTTGTCGACGACTTGAACGCCGGGGCCGCCGTACACCATGACCACCGCGGGGTAGCGTTTCCCGGCTTGCATGTGCCGGGGCTTGAGAATCGCGCCGTGAAGTTTGGGCCCCTTGCCGTCGTCGAGCACGAGCATGTCCGCGTCCCGCAGCTTCAGATCTTGCAAATCAGCGTCCTGGGGGATCGCGATGGTCCCCTTCTTTTTTCCGTCAGGCCCGTGGATCACGGCCTGCGGCAGGCGGCCATTGGCTGAGTGAATGTCCACATAGGCGCGACCCGGATCGTTGGCGCTGACGTGGTGGACGCCAGGCTCCCTCGTGAGCCGAGTCACGGGGCCGCCGGCGAGCGGGACCCGATACAGCTGCCGGTCGAGCACCCCGTCTTTGTTCGCGGTGAAGTAGACGGCT
Organism: Polyangiaceae bacterium; assembly: GCA_029941785.1. Lineage (GTDB taxonomy): Bacteria > Myxococcota_A > Polyangia > Polyangiales > Polyangiaceae > JAPYTK01. The sequence goes on from JAPYTK010000083.1 coordinate 12,772, forward strand.
CCCCCCTTCTCGTCGACGCCGTGCAACTGACTGACATCCCAGTCGCCGTCGGTGAGACGGTCCATTCGTTTGCCGGTCTGGCCATCGCGGATCTCGATATGGCGGTGACCTTTCCGCAATGCGGTCCACACCAGCCTGCCGTCGCGCAGCGTCTTCATGGCCGACATGTCGAGCCAGGCCTCGTCGTGCTCCTCCAACAAGGTCTTGGCCTTTGCCGTCTCGACGTCCACGCGGACGAGGGCGAGGTGCTGTTGGCTGCGGCTCAACCTCTGGAAGAACAGCGCCTTGCCGTCGGCGCTCCAGCGCATGCGGCCGAGGTATTGGTCGCCGGCGTCGATGTTCGAGGAGGCTGGCATGTCCACCCAGCGCGTTTGTGCCCCCTGGGTGTCCATCAGTCCCAGACGGGTCGACGGGTTGGTCGTTCCGGTTCGAGGATACCGGTGGTGCTGCAGATCTTCCTCGCCCCGATAACCCATCACCGCCACTTCACCGACTTTTCGTTCGTCGACCTCGAGGTACGCAAGATGCATGCAGTCTGGCGACCACCACAGACCGCTCGGTTCGCTGAATTCTTCCTGCCCGTTAAAGTCGCTCTGTCCGCGCGTTACTCCCTTTGGCGCATCTTTCGTCAGTTGAGTTTCTTTCTTGGTGGCGATGTCGATCACGAAGAGCTCCGACCCGCGTACGAAGGCCACCTTGCTACCGTCCGCGCACAGTTTGGGGTCGATCTCTGGGGCTTCACTGGTCGTCAGCCGCGCCAACTTGCCGTCGGGATGACGGATGAAGATATCTCCGCCGACAGGCAGGAGCATGGTGTTGCTCTTCTTGGCCCAAGCGTAGCTCGTGACCCCGGTGATGCGCTTGCGCTGCCTTTCGCGTCGCAGCTCTTCTTCCCGGGACATGGTCCGGTCTTTTTCGACCACATCGCTCGCTCGCAGTAAGACGCGATGCTGCCCCTTCTCGAGATCGAAAGCGAACAGGGTCATCTCGGCTGACTGGCCTTTGCCTTGCGCGTCGTTTTGTAGGTACGTGACGAGTTTGCCATCCGGAGACAGGCGGATCTGTCGCGGAATCTGCCAACCCGGTGGTGGGAATTGGGCAATGCGGGCAAAGCTGACACTGCTCGCGGAGGCGTCCTTGGGCTGTGCGAATGGGGAGGGCATGGCTTTTTCGTTGTTGGTTGGAGACTTGATGGCCGGCGCAGGGCGGCAGGCGATGGTCAAGATGGTCGTCGCGGCGAGAAGCAACGCACGCGTAGCGTTTGGGCTCATGCCGAAGGGCGTTAACAAAGATCCGATTCGGATGCGATCTGTCGTGCCGCCGCGAGGAGCGGTTCAGGTCGATTTAGTTCGGGCTCCTCCGTGACGCGCTCCAGGAGGAGACGGAGCAATCGGCCGACGCCGGGGCCCGGAGAGAGACTCAACTTCGCGATCAGCGTGCCCCCGTCCAAGGCCAAGTCTCGGGTCGTGAGCGCCACCCCTGCATCGAGTTGTCCCTCGATGCGGCGCGCGAGTTCCTCGATGTGAGGCGAAGCTTGGCTTGTCGAAGCGTCATGCATCGCTCGTCCGAGGGCGATGACGTCGTCCTTGTGATTCTTGCCGATCCTCTGCAAGAAACGGCGAACTTCGGCGTCGGTCCAGCTGGGATCATAGGGCAGAGGATGGGGGCTCAAGCCTCCTTCGATACGCCCCCGTTCTTCTTTTGACAGTTTCAGGGCTTGCGCCACCGACGCGGGACCGGAAATCCCGTGAAGCAAGGCGGCGAGGCGGAGAATGGGATCGACCGGCGTCGCGTCGACGAGCCGCATCGTCTCGTCCCAAGAGGGATCCGGCAGCTCGGCGAGGGGGGGGCAGCATGCGCCTAGAAGTTGAGCCTCGCGCATCAACTGGAATGCGATGCTCGGGCGTTTGGCGCGCATCGCTTTGAGCCATTCGTCTCGTACTCTTTCCACGCTGACCTTACGAAGCGTGTCGCGCGCGACCTCCGACCCCATCGCGGCGAGCGTGTCGCTGTGGATGGCGCACTCGAGCGTGGCGGCGAAACGGGCTGCTCGCATCACTCTGAGCCCATCTTCGGCGAATCGGTCGATGGCGACCCCTACCGCACGCAATTGCCGGGCTGCAAGATCGCGGCGACCGCCGAAAGGATCGATGAGCTCCTCCCGAATCGGATCGAAGGCGATGGCATTGAAGGTGAAGTCTCGGCGCGCGAGGTCATCTTCGATGTCGTCGAGGAACGCGATTTTTTCCGGGCGGCGACCATCCTCGTAAGCACTTTCACCACGAAGCGTCGTCACCTCGAAAGACTCTTTCTTTATGAGGACGGTGACCGTGCCGTGCTTGATGCCGGTCGGTATGACCCTGCGAAACACAGATGTGATCTGCTGGGGCCGCGCGTCGGTGGCGATATCCCAGTCTTCAGCCGACGTTCCCCGTAACACGTCCCGCACACAACCGCCGACGGCCCAGCTTCGGTGGCCTGCGCTGGCCAGCCGCTGGCAAATTTCGTGGACGGGATCGGGGATAGCGTCAGCCAGGCGCTGACACTCCGGGTCGCGCGAGTCGTTCATGGCGGCTCACCAAGGATTGACGACGTCGCCTGATTTTTTCGGGCGGCGTGGCGCGACGCGTCTTTTGGGTTTTCGGCCACGAGCTGGCGCTGTTCGGCTCTTGGTTCCGGGTTTTGGCTGAAGCGTCACCTCGATTCTGGCCTGCTTGCCATCGAGATGGAGAGTCTTTGATGTGTAACCCTTGAGCGAGATGACGGCGGTCAGTGTCTTGCCCTCCGGCACGTCGAATTGTTGTGGCAGCTCGTAGTCTCGATCGGCGACACGGGCGGTCGCTCCGTCCCGATCACATTGGACCATGACTTCCTTTGTCGGGATCGCGATGGCGGGAACTGCAGCGGTACCTGCGCTACTCGTGTTATCCGGCGACGCCCCTGCGTTCTTCCCGATCTCGGCGGTTGGATCGGGTGCGGTGGCTTCGGAGACGTTGCCGCGGATGAGGACGGCGGCGACCAAGGCGATGGCCACCGTGACACCAGCGACCAAGGCGATCTTGGGGCCGCGTCGACGACGGGGTCCGTGCGGAGAGCCCGGCACGACGGCATGGGCCGGGCGTTTGAAGTAATCGGCCGGTACGTTGAAGCTGCCGGAGCGCGCCATCATTTCGTTGACAGCATCGGGGATTTCGCCCGCCTGGTGTCGCTGAATGTCGGCCGCGAGATCGGGAGCCGTCTGGTAGCGGGCGTCAGCTTGTTTGGAGAGGCACTTGAGAATGATCGCTTCGAGGCCGGGCGGACATTCTGGTGCGTGCAAGAGCGCCCGAATGGGAACGGGCGCTTTGTACATGTGTTGAGTCAGGATCCCCATGAAGTTGTCGGCATTGAAGGGGAGCTCCCCGGCGACCATTTCGTACATCATGACGCCCAAGGCGTAGATGTCAGCGCGATGATCGACGGCGGCACCGGCGGCCTGCTCTGGGGACATGTAGTGAGGCGTGCCGAAGACGGATCCGGCCTTGGTCAGCTTGCTGGTGTTGGTGGACACCTTGGCGATGCCAAAGTCGAGGATCTTGCAGAAGTTCTCGCGATCACCCTGTTTGATGAGCGTGATGTTCTCGGGCTTGAGATCGCGGTGGACGATCTGTTGCGCGTGGGCGGCTGCCAGACCGTCGCAGAGTTGCAGAACGATGTCGTAGACGAGGTTGTGGTCGAGTCGCCCGTGGCGCTCCATGATGTCAGCGAGTGGCTCGCCATCCAGGTACTCCATCACGAAGTACGTCGAGCCGTCGTCGAGCTCGCCGAAGTCGGAGATGTCGACGATGTGGGGATTACCGATCGATGATGCGGCTTTCGCTTCGCGAACGAAACGGCCCACTGCTTCTTTGTCTCTGGCCAATTCAGGATGGAGGATCTTCACCGCGATCGGCTTGCCGATAATCTTGTGGTGGGCGAGGTACACTCGTCCCATGCCCCCTTCGCCGACAATCGACTTGAGCACGTAGCGATCCGCGACCACATAGCCGACCCATGAATCTTCACTGTGAGGGTCGGCGATGCTCGTGGGCGCCTCTGGAACGGTGACTTGCTCAGAAATATGAACATCGTCCCCACCGGTCATCGCGCCCGTCGGCTGCAGCTCGCTGGGCAGAATGTCCTCCCGGCGAGAGCCTGAAGGAGTCGGACGTGGCGGTCCGTTAGGAACGTGGGGATCGGAAGGGGTCATCGCTCGGTTCGCTCGAACTTTCGCGGGCTGCGGTGCATTGTATCAATGGCAGGCGAGGGTGGCTAATTGAGTACCCTTCACACACGTCTCAAGCGGGTTTAGCACGGGTCGCCACCTGAGGCACGGCGCGCTGGTGCAGCTTGGCTTGTGCCGCTATAAGAAGCGCCAGCGCGCCGCCGCACGGCGCTGCGTTTAGGACCAGCCTGCCATGGGATACCCGCTTCAATTCGCTTTGCGCTACCTGGGCGCGAAAAAGCGTGCATCGATCGCGGTGGGGACGGCCTTTGCCATTTTGGGCGTCGCGCTCGGAGTGGCTGCGCTCGCGACGATCATGAGCGTAACCGGCGGATTTCACGACCAATTCCGCGAGAAGGTGCTGGGCGTGAACGCCCACGTGTTGGTGCTCAAGTATTCGACGAGTTTTCGCGAGTATCGGGACGTGATGGCCGAGGTGGCGAAGGTCGAGGGCGTCACGGGCGTGGCCCCCTTCAGCATCAACCCGATGATGCTGACCCACGGCGAGGTCTCCGCCACGGGTGTGCTGGTCAAAGGTGTGGATCCCAAACTCAGTCTTGGCGTCAGCTCGACGACGAAGAACGAATTCGCCGGCAAGTTCGAAAACAACCAAGCCGTCCTGGATCTGCCGAAGTACATCACCGCCGGCTCTCTCGATGGTCTGCGCTTGCCTGGGGCAAAACCGGCTGTCGACAAGACGGCGTTGTTGAGTCCTGGCCGCCCCGATCCGGGGTCGATGGGTGCCGACACGAACGAGACAGGCACCGATGTGCCGGAGAGCAATGGTGATGGCGCTGCGGACGACACACGTCCGATCTCGCCGAGCGATTCGAGCAGCGCCGCGGCGCGCGTGCCCCCGCCGGCTAGGATTGCGGTTGACGACCCGCCAGCCCCCGAGGGGGCCATTGAGCCGAAGGGCGGTTACACCAGCGTGCTTCCCGATGACGACGAGCTTCCGCCGGACGTCGATCCCGATTTGTGCACCGACCCCGCGGCGGTCGCGAAGCTTCCAGGGATCGTGGTCGGGGTGTCGTTGGCCAAGACGCTCGATGTCGTCCTCGGCGATTGCGTCACCGTGACCTCGCCCACCATCGGTTACAGTTTCTCCAGCGGCAAGGTCAAGGCGCCCATCGCCAAGAGGTTTCGCGTCATTGCGACATTCGAGGCTGGATTCGACCAATACGACTCGAAGCTCGTGTACACCGACCTATACGAAGCGCAGTCTTTTTACGATCACGGCGACACGGTGACCGGAGTCGAGATGCGGGTCGCGGACATCGGTGCGGCCGGGGCGATTACGGACCAAGTTACCGACGTTTTGCAGAGCGGCCTTTACCACACGCTCGATTGGGAAGAACTCAACCGTGGCCTGTTCACTGCCCTGCGTATTCAGCAGGTCGGGATGAGCGCCGTGCTGGCCCTGATCATCATCGTGGCAGCTTTCACCGTGATCGCCACGCTTATCATGGTCGTGCTCGACAAGAAGAAAGAAATCAGCGTGCTCAAAGCCATGGGCGCAGAAGATGGGGCCATCATGCGGATCTTCGTCTACCAAGGGGGGATCATCGGGCTCCTCGGAACCGGACTGGGCTTGTTGATGGGGCTCGCCGTGTGCAAGGGCTTGCTGGCGTACGGATTCCCCTTGGACCCGAAAGTGTATTTCATCTCTCGTTTGCCCGTCCATGTTCGACCTCAGGAGTTTCTCGTGACCGGGGGCATTGCCATCTTCATCTGTCTCGTGGCGACGATCATCCCCAGCTTCTATGCTGCGCGCCTGCGACCGGCCGACGGGTTTCGCAATCGCTAGGGTTTTCGGCCGTTGAGTCGCCATGCTCAAACAAGACTACTTGTTGAGACTGATCGAGCGCGCCGTGGCGGCGCTCACCCAGGCTCTGGGTCTCATGGATCGTGGCGATCTGACGAAGTCGGCGGAGCGGCTTCGTGCGGCCTACGACTCGGTGGTGCGTGTGGACCGGGACATGCTCGAGAGTCTGGAGGCTGCGACCCTGGCGCCGCTGCTGGGTCCCGCAGAGGTCGTCCGCGTCGTGGCCCGTTTGTTCGCGGCTGAAGCACAACTACACGACCATTGGAACGAGCCGGAGCGTGCAGCCAAACTGCGCCGCCGAGCTTGTGAACTGTACGTGGCGGTAGGGGTGGGCGAAGATCCTGAGGATCGACGCACATTCATGGCGCTGTACCGAGCGACCAAGCCGGACGCCTGAGTGCGCGAACCCCCGCTCAGCTCTGACCGTACTTGGTGTTCTCAAGCAGAATGACGTTCGTTTTCGAACGCGTTTCCCCGACGCTGGTCACGTACACTGCAGGATCGTCTTGTACCGGGCAGACCTTTTCGCAGGCGCCGCACCCAATGCATAAGGAAGGGTCGAGGTGTGGTCGCTGCACTTCGACCGTCGTCATGGCCGGATGACCACCGTCTTTCGGTGCCACCGGCTCCCGTTTTGGGACCTGTGCCTTTTCGACCCAAATGGCTTTGGGCGAAGTCGGACAGAATTCCTCGCACACGATGCACGGCGTCGCCATCGACCACGGCAGGCAGCGGCCGCGATTGAAGAAGGCGGTTCCAATGGAGATCGGTTTCTGATCGATTCCGAGTTTTTGTTCTTCGGTGATCTTCTGGATGGCGCCGGTGGGGCAAACGTCGCCGCAGAGCACGCAGGAATGTTCACAGTAGCCGATGCGGGGAATGAGGATAGGGGTCCACACTCCCTCTATCCCCGCTTCGAAGAAAGCCGGGTGAAGCGCGTTGTTCGGGCACACCTTCATGCACTCGGCGCAGCGGATACAGCGTTCGAGAAATTCTTTCTCCTCGACGGCCCCTGGTGGGCGGATCACACGGTCGGAGTAATTGGCATCGAGCGCGTCGGCGGCGCGGGCAATGGGAAGAATGGCGGCGCCGGCTGCGGCGCTTGCGACGATCGTGCGGCGTCGTGTGTCAGGTTGTCTCGTCGTGCTTCTCAGACCTGGCAGGATGCGAAACTTGATGACGTCCTCGGGACAGGCGACCTCGCAGTTGAGGCACATATGACATTCATCTTGTCGCCACTTCTTGCCGCCTTCGGGCGAATCGGCGCCTTGACAGTGCACCACGCACAGATCGCAATCGGTGCACTTGGAGTGGTCCTTCACCATCCCTACGAGTGCGTAGCGCGAGATGACGCCGAGTAGTGCTCCGAGCGGGCACAAGACCCGGCACCAGAAGCGGGGGATGAATCGGTTCATGAACAGCAGGCCGACGAAAATGAAGCCGATGAACCACGTCTCGTGAAAGTAAAACTGTTTGCTCGTCCAGACGGTCGTCGCCAAGAAATCAGCGGCCACGTCTGATCCTTGCTGAAGCGGGCCGATGTTGCTGCTGCCGAGTTTGGCGACTGCGGCGCCGCTGAGGTACTGCGTGGCGGGCAGCACGGCCATGCCGATGCTGCGAACCGCGATGCAGATAGGATCGAGCAAGCCTCCCATCGCGCTACCCGTCAGCGCTGCGGCCAGCGAGGCGTACAGGAGATAGTATTTGACGCGCTGCCGGACGGGGTGGGTTCGGTTCTGCTCGATGCGCCGCGCGCCTTTTCCGTAGCGAGAGGGGAAGATCCAGGCGAAGAAGTGATGCAAGGTGCCGAAGGGGCATATCCAGCCGCAGAAGGCTCGACCGAAAACCAGCGTGAGCGCGACGACGCCGATGGACCACAACAGACCGCGGTACACCGTGTGGGTGGAAAGCAGCGTCATCAACGCGACGAAGGGATCGGCGAGCAGGAAGCCTTCCACGGGTAAGGGCATGCGAACCCGCTCCTCGGCGGCGGTGAAGTTGCCGCGGAAGGTCGTCTCGAAGAGTAGCCAGAGAAACAGACCGAGAAAGAATACTTGGGCACCCCGGCGAGCCCACATCAGCTTCACGATGCCGGATCGGGCCGGCAAGCCCGAGCCTGGCCGGCGAGCCGGCTTGCGACGCCACAGTCGTCGGACCGCGAACCGGAGTGCGCCGAGTCTCATTAGCAGTTCAGACCTCTACCGTTCGCAGGGACTGCCAGTTCATCGTCCCGAGGCCGCGCTCTTGGCCCATGTGGAGGTAGGGCACGTCGCTCGCCCGGACCCCGATGAGTTGAGTGCAGTAGGCGTCTATCGCGACCTGATCGATGCTCGCGATGATGGTGA
>JAPYTK010000084.1 GCA_029941785.1 Polyangiaceae bacterium
CGTGTGCACAGCTGGCGTGCCGAGCAACCCGTCGTCGGCGGAAGGAACGGCGTGCAACAACAACACGATGGTGTGCAATGGCGTGGCGATGACTCCGCTGTGCGTCGAGTGCACGCTGAACTTTGATTCCAACTGCGGGGTGGGCGAGACGTGCAATCCCATGACGTTCGTGTGCGAGATGAACTAACGGCGGCGCGGGCGGCGCGGGCGGCGCGGGTGGTGCCTGAACGCCGTGGCTTGATTCTCGCCGGAAAACCACATTACAAGCTTCAGACCATGGGTCGCTTCATTCTCGGGCTGGTTGTCGCGTGCGGTTTTTTCGGATGCCGCGAGCGGGTGCCAGAGCCGGCTGGTAAGGCTCGTCCAGCGAAGACCGCCGCGGCGAGCAGCACGCCAACGGTGGCGACCACCGCTGCGCCCTCCGCGTCGTCGGGGTTGAGTGAAGATGCCTGCCGGAGTTCAGACGCTTGTCTCGCCGACGGGCAGTGCAGTTTTTACGAGGGTCGCTGCATGGCGCAGTTTGGCTCCGATTGTTTCCGTTCCTTGGCGTGCAAGAACACGGGTCGATGTCGCGTTCTCGATGGGAAGTGCGTCAAATAGTGCGCTACGCTCGGTTCGTGGCGGTCGTCGGGGCGCTGTGCTGTCTCGTGGCTTGTGGTGAGCGCATCGAGCCACCGGGACGGCTTCTCGGTGGACCGTCGAGCGCCGAGGCACGCCTGCCTTTGCCAGGGAGCGCTGCCGCACCATCGAGCCATCCTTCACGCGAGAGCGCCCTACCTCGTGGCGATGCGCGCATCGCGAGCATTGCCATGCGCACCTGGGTCTACGACCAGCCTGCCTCCAGCGCGCGCAAGCTCGGTTATCTTCGGGCAGGGGCCGTCGTCTCGCGAGCCCGTCGCTCCGCTGGATCCGACGGCTGCAAAGGCGGGTGGTATCGGGTTGAGCCGCGAGGTTTCGTTTGCGTGGGCAAGGGCGCGAGCCTCGACATCGAGCACCCCATCGTGCAGACGGCGTTTCGCGGTCCGAAGCGCGGCGAGCCGTTGCCCTATCGTTACGTGGTTTCCCGCGAGCCGGGACCTCACTTGTACTTCAAGCTCGCCAGCCAGAAGGAGCAGGAGCAGGTCGAGGGCAAGCGTCGCGCGCGCAGTCTCGCGCTGTACGCGCCCCGGCAGCTCTCCCAGCTCGGCCCGCCGGATGCGATCCCGCCAACCGTCGCCTTGGGCAAGCCCATCCCCAAGCCCTATGGTGCCGAGCGGACCTTGCGCCGTCGGGTCCATCGCGGCCGCGCCTCGGAAAACTCCGCTTTTGGTCTACTCGGTCAATTCGACTGGACCGATCGCCGAATGGGCCTGACGACCGAACTCGATCTCATCCCCATCGATCGGACCCGAATCGCCAAGCTGAGCGCGATGCGGGGCGTGCTGGTCGAGGGGAAAGGAACCCCCGCCTTCGTGATCCAGCACGCCGTCAAGAGCTACAAGCTCAAGGCGAATGGCAAACTCGTCGAGTTTGAGCCCGCGGCGTATCGCTCGGGTTGGGTGCTGACGGGAAAGAACAACGGCTCGCCGCGCGGCTTGCTCGAGACCACGGCGGGGGTTTGGCTGCCATACGGGAGCTTGCGTATCGCCAAGTTGCGCAAGGATCGGGCAGGTTTCGCCAAAGCGGGCCGAAAATGGATCGATGTATCGATTCGGCGGCAAATCCTGGTCGCGTACGAGGGCGAACGCGCAGTGTACGCCACCCTCGTGTCGACGGGCCGAGATGGCATGCGAGACCCCGAAAAGACCCACTCCACGGTGCGCGGGGCCTTCATGATCCACGCGAAGCACGTGTCGGGGACCATGGATGGCGACCAGCAGACGGCCGAGCCTTTCGAGCTGCACGACGTGCCCTACATCCAGTATTTCTATAAAGGTTTCGCGCTGCACGGTGCATATTGGCACGACTCATTTGGAAAGGTGCGCAGTCACGGATGTGTGAATTTGGCGCCCACAGACGCGGCGTGGCTGTTTGGATGGACCTACCCGCATGTGCCGCCCAGCTGGCACGGGGCGCTGAATCACAACCACGGAACGCTGGTGTATATCCACGGCTGAGAGGCCCTTCGGGTGGTGGAATACCTTGACCAAGTGCCCAGAGTTGCGTAGGTTCCCGGCCTCAACTCTGCAGGTCGCAGCATACCGCGACCCCGCGCCACTTCTCGAATTTTTCCGGCGCCCAATTAAAGTTTAAGGATTTTTAGATGGCTGTACATATTCGCCTGGCTCGTGCTGGCTCCAAGAAGGTGCCGTTTTACCGCATCGTGGCCGCTGACCAGCGTGCTCCGCGTGGTGGTCGTTTTCTCGAGCGCCTCGGTACCTGGGACCCCCTCCGCAAGGAGCTCGTTCTCAAGCGCGACCGCGTCGACCATTGGCTCGGGCATGGCGCACAAGCCTCGGCGACTGTCGATCGCTTGATCAAGAAGGCCGCCAACGCCGAGACGGAGAGCTGATCCCCGATGAGTTCTCAAACTCTGCTTGAGCTGGTCGAGATCATTGCAAAAGCGCTCGTGGACGATCCCGAATCGGTCCAGGTGGACGCTGTCGGTAGCGGACGTCACCCGCGAATCGAGCTGAGCGTGGCTCAGGACGACATCGGCAAGGTGATCGGGAAAGACGGACGCACGGCCCAGTCGATGCGTGTGCTGCTCAATGCGGCCGCGAGCAAGCTGGACGGTGGTCGGGCCTATCTCGACATCGTCGATTGATCCGGTTGTGTCGGTCCGCGGATCCCGTCGGCGTATCGCCTGCTTGACGAGGTCGACCCGTGCCGTCTGATGCCAAGTACGTGGCGGTCGCCGAGATCGCCCGGCCGCACGGTGTGCGCGGCGAGCTGAAGCTCAAGGTGTACAACATCGAGTCGGACCTGCTGCTCGGGCGTCCACCGCTTCGTCTGCGCTTCGAGGATGGCCGGACGCAGGATGCTCAGCTGAGCCAGATTCGGCGCGTGCCGGGGGCGATGCTCGCGACTCTGCGTGGTGTGGAAGGGCGAGATGCTGCGGAGGCGCTTCGGCGCGTCCAGATCGAGGTCTCGCGCAGCTTGCTCGGCGACGCGGAGGAGGGCGAGTACTTCATCTGTGATCTGATCGGCTGTGATGCTTACCTCGGCGACGCGCCTCTCGGCGTGGTTGAGCACGTTCAGAACTACCCCACCTGTGACGCGCTGGTGCTCAAGCGTCCGGGCAAGCCACGGCTCGAGGTCCCATTGGTCGAGCGGCACGTGGGAGAGGTCGATGTCGAGGCCAAGCGTATCGAGGTGCTCACGCTTGAGGGCCTGAGCTGACCTACGAGGATGGCCATGCGCTTCGATATCGTGTCGTTGTTTCCGGAGATGTTCGCAGGAACGCTCGCGCTGGGCGTCGTCGGACGGGCGGTGCGGGAAGGTCGCGTCGACGTCAGGTTCGAGAGCCCGCGAGACCACGGGATAGGTAAGCACGCGCGGGTTGATGACACACCCTACGGTGGTGGAGCGGGCATGGTCATGCGGGTCGAACCCCTCGTCGACGCGCTCGAAGCGCTCGCGACGTCTGCGCCTCGTGGCGAGGATGGTGAGCCTCAGGTAGGCCATTGCATTCTGTTGTCGCCGCAGGGGAATCGCTTCGGTCAAGCCGCTGCGAGGTCGCTCGCCGCGCGCCCGGCCGTCACCCTCATTTGTGGTCGTTACGAAGGCGTCGACGAGCGCGTTCGCGCCCACGCGGACGAGGAGTTTTCGCTCGGCGACTTCGTGCTGAGCGGGGGCGAGATTGCGGCGATGGCGGTGATGGACGCGTGCGTTCGCTTGTTGCCGGGGGTCGTCGGTAACCCCGCTTCCTTGAGCGAAGAGTCTCACAGCCCTGAAACCGGCGGTCTACTCGAATACCCTCATTACACGCGCCCCGAGAGCTTTCGCGGAGAACGGGTGCCTGAGGTGCTCCTGAGCGGCGATCATGGCCGCATCGCAGCCTGGCGCAAGGCACAATCGGTTGAGCGCACCCGCAGTCGCAGGCCCGACTTGGCCGCCCTCACCAACTCTCCCTGCACCTCCACGCCAACGGAGGACGGAAAATCATGAGACGCAAGACGGCGGTGGCCTTGGTTCATCACCCGGTCTTGGGCCGCGATGGGAAAATCCTCACGACGACCATCACGAATCTCGATCTCCATGACATGGCGAGGAGCACAAGCACATACGGTCTCGACGCCTTGTACGTGGTCCACCCTTTCTCTTCGCAACGTCTGCTCGCCGAGCGGATCATCGGTCATTGGATCGACGGCTCGGGCGGCAAGCGGATCCCGGATCGGGCGACGGCGCTACGGTGCGTTCGTGTGGTCGAGGATATCGATGGGGCATTGGCTGATTTGTCGAACGAAGAGGAAAAACGACCGGAGATTTGGACCACCGCTGCGGTCGCGCCGGGGAGCGAGCCCGTGAGTTTCGCTGCGGCCAGGGAGAGCCTCGCGCAAGATGGCCCGCCGGTGCTGCTCGTCTTTGGTACCGGTTGGGGTTTGGCGCCCGAGGTTCACGAGCGTGCGGCGCAGTACCTCGCTCCGATCCATGCGCGCGAGGACAGCGGCTTCAACCACCTCAGCGTGCGCGCCGCCTGCGCGATCGCTTTGGACCGCCTCTTCGGATAGCGAACCGGTCTAGGGAACCTGGTGCGGCTTGAGCCCGCGGAAGGTGAAGCTCGTCACGGCGTCGGGAAACACTCGAAGGTCTATGTAGCCCAGGCCGACCAACTTGCCGTCGGTGATGCCTGCCGCAGAGACGCGCAAGGCGCCGGGGCTGACGTTCATGGCCGCGTACAACCCGAGGGTGCTCGTGGCCTTGGCCGAGAGGTCGGGCAGGGGATTGTCCTCGTTATCGGTAAAATACGTCAGCGCGCTGCGTGGTTTGTCGATGTCGACCACGGCGTTCACGATGCGCACGTCACCGCAATCGTGGACCTCTCCGGCCACGGCGCCGAAGCCCGGGTTGATCGATTGCCCGATGGCGACCTGGGCGATCACCCCGTAATCGTCCGTGGCGAGAGCCCGAACATCCTTTTCGTAGACGCCGTCCACGAGGTCGGCATCGCGGATGTAGAGGCCGTACTCGTAAATGGGGGACCACTTGGGCCCCTGGGTGATGACCAAGAGCTCCGTTTCGGTAGGCACGTTCGGGTAGCTGTAGCGGCACTCGAAGCGCGGGTCACAATCCTCCACGTCTTCCTCGACACCATCGATGGAGCAGTCTCCTGCCGTCTCCACGAGTTGACCGACGAGTTGGTCAGGTTCACCGTCGTCTTCGCCACCTGTGCGCTTGACCGTGAAGACTTGGATCTGCAGTTCAGAAGATTGACACCCGTGCGAAAAGATCTTGGCGAGGCCGCTGAGGGTCGCGGTGCTCGAGCTCGACGGGGGGTCGGGGTAGCTGCCTTCGGTGACGCAGCTCAGATCGGGCGGACCGCTCCCGCCGTACTCTTTGACGTTGTCGGAGCGTCTGAGTTCCAGGGACACGCCAGCGGTCGTTGGGTGACGCAGAGCGACCCCGCACGCATCGAAGGCGGCATTGGGAGGCAGACTCTCGCAGTCGATCTTGTGCGGCGCGCCGTCACACAAGGCGGCGTTCGTTGGGGTACACAGTGAGTCGCAGTCCGCGCTGGTTCCGTGCTCCACCTCGGCAGGATCGAGCCCGCAGCCTTCGTCGATCGGTTGGCTTCCTCCTGGTGAGGAGGAGCATGCCGCCGTGAAGATGCAGGCCGCGGCGAAGAGGCTCGTGGTGACCAAGCCGATCGCGCGGAGTCGAGGGCGAGCGGAGAGAGAAGCGGGCGAGTGGCTCATGGTATATCCTGGTGGCTATGGGTAGGGAATCGGACGACACCCTGGCGCCGTCCGGGAGCCTAGCGGAAACCGCCACTGCCTGTCACGCGGGGCAGTGGGCCGACATGATTTGCGCTCGCGCCGCGGAACTGCAGTTCGACGTCGTCGGCTTCGCGCGGGCAGACGAACCGCTGCGCCAACACAAAGCCGACTTCGACGCCTTCATCGAGCAGGGAATGCATGCGGACATGGCCTACCTCGAGAAGCACCAGGCGGCCCGCGAGCGCTTGGACGGCGAGGCGATCCTGCCGGGCGCCAAGACCGTGGTGTGTTTGGCCCGGCGTTATGATCGGGGCGCGGAAGCTGAGGCGGACGATCCACCGCTGACCCAGCGAATGGCTCGCTACGCGCGGGGGCGTGATTATCACGGACACCTTCACAAGCGGGTGGCGACCCTCGCGCGGTTCGTCCGTGGACTGCGGCCCGGTGTGGTGGCGCGCGCCTTGTGTGACACAGCGCCTGTGCTCGAGCGAGCCTGGGCTCACCGGGCAGGGCTCGGCTTCATCGGCAAAAATGGCATGCTCATCGTGCCCGGAAAGGGAAGCTACTGTTTGCTCGGCGAGGTGGTGACGACCTTGAGTCTCCAGCCTGAGGCCTACGGCAAACCGCTGAACGAGCGCTGCGGGAGCTGCACGCTGTGCTTGGATGCGTGTCCGACGGAGGCGTTCGTGCGGCCGTTTGTTCTCGATCCTCGCCGGTGCGTTTCCTACTACACGATCGAGAGTCGCTCGACGGCGCCCGCTGAACTGCACGACAAACTTGGCGACGATCTCTTCGGCTGCGACGTCTGCCAACAGGTGTGCCCCTACAACCAGGTTGCGCCGCCGGCGGTCGAGGCCACCGCACCTTTCGAGCCCCTACCGCGCTGGCGGGAAGTGAGCCCCGCCCGTTGGCTCGGCGTCGATGACGACGAGTTTCTCGAGCTCACCAAGTCCAGTCCGTTGCGGCGAGCAACCCGCGCCGGCATGGCCCAAAACGTCCTGCTGAGCGCGGCGCAGCGACTACGGCAAGCGGGACCAAAGGGGGATGATGACGCTCGTTCTCAGCTTCAGCAAGGGGCCCGCCACGACGATCCAAGTGTGCGAAAACTAGCAGAACAGCTATTGGGCAGCGTCTGATTTCGGGTATTTGGTCCACTCAGGGTTGACTTCTCCGACAGATGCGGTACGAGTCTGCCCCCCGGCGAGCCTCATCGTCTGGATGGCACGAGTCGATACCAAGACGCGAGAGCGCGACGAGAGAAGAGCAAGTCATGGCCAAGAGTGAGATCACAGGGCGTCGCAAGATGCGCGGCAATAGCGTTTCCCACTCGAACATCAAGACGAAGCGCTGGCAGGACGTCAATGTCCAGAAGCGACGCGTCTGGGTTCCCGAGATCAACCGTTTTCTCCGCGTGAAGCTGACCACCCGCGACATTCGCACGATCGACAAGGTCGGCTTCGTGGCGTTTGCAAAGAAGCACGGCTACAAGATCCCCGGCATCAAGTAGCGCTGCTGCGGTAGGGCGCAGCCAAGCTGCGGGATGAAGAACACAACCAGCCTCGATCGGGGTTGGTTGTTTCGTTTTGTGCGTTCTCATGTGGTCAAAATCAGTCAGGTTTCGTCACGACACGCCCTAGAAGCTGGTCGCTACACTCCAAAGTTGCTATCTGGCGGACGGCTGAAATAGCCAGCACATTCGGCGGAGGAAATCGTGGGCAAGTATCACATCATGGCGATCGCATGGATCGTCGTGTCCATTTGGATTGGCGGGGTTCTTTACTCGAACAGGAAGACCCACCCGAAGGCACTCTTTCTTCTGTTCTTCGCCGAGTTCTGGGAGCGCTTCTCGTACTACGGGATGCGAGCGCTCCTCGTGCTGTACATGGTCAAACAGCTCGCGTACGCCGATGACCAAGCGTACGGCGTTTACGCGGCCTACGGCGCGATGGTTTACGCGACGCCGATCTTGGGTGGTTTGATCGCCAACAAGATGTTCGGCTACCGGCGGTCGATTCTGGTCGGTGGCGTGCTGATGGCGGCGGGTCACTTCACGATGGCGCTCCTGGGTTTGTGGGAAAACGATTACGTATTTTTCCTCGCGCTCGCGCTGCTGATCATCGGTAACGGCTACTTCAAGCCGAACATCTCGAGTTTCATCGCCGAGTTTTACGAAAAGAACGACGTCCGAAAAGACAGCGCTTACACGTTGTTTTACATGGGGATCAACGCGGGCGCGATGCTCACCCCGTTGACCTGTGGTGTCATCGGCGAGGACACGGAGACCTTCGGCGTCCACAGTTGGCACTATGGCTTCGGTTTGGCCGGCGTCGGCATGTTGCTCGGGCTCTTCGTGTTCATGTGGGCGCAGAAGGCAGGGCACTTCGAAGACAAGGGTTTTGCGCCGGACGAGGAGAAACTCAACCTCAAGACGGCCGGGCTCCCCAACGGTGTGGGGATCTACCTCATGACCGCACTGGCGATCCCCGCGGTGATGGTGCTCATCAACTTCAACAAGGTGCTCGACGTCGGGCTGGCGTTCCTCATCGGTGGTGTGCTCATCGGTTTGGCGATTTACGGCGGCAAGATGGAAGACCGCGAAGACGGGCAGCGTCTTTGGGTCATCGTGGTCCTGTTGCTGTTCACGACCCTGTTCTGGACCTTCTTCGAACTCGCGGGCAGCGCCATCTCGCTGTACACGGATCGGAACGTCGACAAGACGATCGGTGGCGTGACGCTGGCGACCTCGATGTTCCAGGCGGTCAATCCGGCCTTCATCATCATCCTCGCGCCAGCGTTCAGCTGGTTATGGAAATTCCTGGGCGAGAAGAAGATCGAGCCTTCTGCGCCCATCAAGTTTGCGATTGGCTTGCTCCTCTTGGGCCTCGGTTTCATGGCCTTCAAGGTCGGTGAAACGGGCGCGAGCGCGGGCCTCGTGACCGTGTGGTGGCTGATTCTTGCCTATTTGCTCCACACCCTCGGCGAGCTGTGCTTGTCGCCGGTTGGCTTGTCCCTGGTGACCAAGCTTGCGCCCTCGCGCCTCGTCGGGCTCATGATGGGCATTTGGTTCCTGTCTTCTTCGGCGGCTCACCAGCTAGGAGCGATCATCGCGCGGTTTACCTCGCCGGTGGACAAGACGATTACCGACCCCGTGCAGACCTTGGGCGTTTACACCGAGGTGTTCTTCAATGTAGGACTCACCGCCGTGGCGGCGTCGATTTTCCTCTTCTTGATCAGTCCGATCATCAAGAAGTGGATGCATGGGGTCACCTGACCGTCGCGGACTTGTAGGGCTCGCCTCGCCCGTGGCGTGAGGCGAGGCTCCTTGCCGTGGTTTCGAGGCGTCGCGCCCGCTCAGAGGCTGACGCTGTCGGTCAACTGGCGCTGGACGGTGGCCGCAACGGCGGCGCATTCGGATTCACCGCGCAAGCTCTGCAACATGTCGTTCAAGGCTGGGCGGTGGGCTTCGGCGACCTGCGTGTGGGTCCAGGCGGGACCTCCTTCCACGCCAAGGGCGGCGAACCAGCCATCTTCACGCCGGTGCAGCATGGCCAAAGGGAAGTGGGCTGGCCGAGGTGTGCCTGGTGTAATGCGGGGCGTGCCGCGCCGTACGGGCTCGCCGTCCCGCGGCAGGCTGATGCCGAGCTCCTCGACGTGCAGGCCGTCGAGCGCCGGCAGATAGGCAAGCGCGCAGACTCGGCCATGAGGATCCGCTGCGACGATGATCTGAGCGGGGCGAGCTGGCAGCGAATCCTCACCTCGCAGTGCCGCTGCGGTGACGACCTCGAGACCGTCTCCCACGGGTTGGAAAGACAGCGTGTCGTCGCCGGGGCGCGCATTGAGGAGGTCCGCTTCGGACAAGAGGCCGCCCTGGCCTTGGCCGGCAACGCCGAGCAGTGCACTGCTGATGGCTTCGGACCGGAAGGTCGCCACCCCTCGTCTCCCGATGTGGGCGATGAATGCGGCGCGCTCCGGTGAGCCCTTGGCGGCGCGCTCTCCGAACTTCGACAAGGCCAGCAGTGTGCGGGAGGCTCCGTACGCTTGGAGAAGAGCGAGGGCGGGCAAGCTACGACTGACGGCGACGTGAGCCGCATCGGGGATCTCGTCTTCGTCGCGAAAGCCTCGCGGGCGCGGAAGATCGCTGCCGCCTTGAATGGCGCGGCCGTCGATACAGCGGGCGCGCATGCCGACGCCGCCGACGATGGCCGCGAGTGGCGCGAGGAGCACTCCAGCGCTGGCACCAGCCGCCGCGAAGAAGCCAGCGACGGTGCAGTCGATGGCGTTGCCGCCGCTCGCGCTACATTTGAGGGCGGCTTCAGCGGCTGCGGGAGCGCTGGCGCCTACCCGCGTGCCAGCCATTATTGTTCCTCGTCATCCGCCAGCAGAGAGGCATCCGGGCGGAAGAGGGTGGGAATGGCGCTGCCGTCTTGTGTTGCGCGTTCGAGGGAGGCCTTGAGCACGGCACGCAACTTTCCACCGCCAGCTCCTTGCACGACGATGTAGGCTTCCTGTCGACCTTCGATTTGCGTGGCGATGAGGTCGATGTGGCCGGCGCTCAGCTTGTTGTTGAAGCCCAAGGTCTTGATGCGTGTGTAGGCGACTGGACCGCGGGGCAGATCGAACTGCGTCGCGTCGAAGATCGGAAGGAGTCCAGCCTCGTAGGCGGTCTCTGTGGCCTCGAGTGGTTCCCATATCCCGCGCGCTTCCCACGCCAACACGTGGCCCTCTTGCGGGAGTCGTGCGGCCAGTTCGACGATGCGTTTGCGGTTCGCTTTGGTGGGCCGTACGGAAGGGGGAGTCATTAGCACGATACAGCGTGCCTCGAGCGCTCGGGCCGCCTCGAGGCTCGCCCTGAGCGCCTTGTCGGCCTCGGGCCCTTTCTGCAAGCTGGCGACCACGCTTGGCAAGACCACGCTGAACACGAACGCCGGCGGGACTTGCTGGCGCCAGTTTCGCAGCTTCTTCGGGCCAGGTAGCGGTTGATCCACCGGGCACAGCTCGACCATGTCGAAGCGTTCAGCGTAGTTGCTGAGCTTTCCTCGCATCTGGGCGAGTCCTACGAGGTGACGAGTCATGGCGGCGCGCAAAGAACCCTAAATCAGAGGGGGCGTCAACGGTTCACGTCAGTCGGGTGCTTTCAGTCGTGGGATAGCCATGAGTCGCCGAGGGACTGTTTCTCCTGATCCCCCGGGTGTTCTCGCCTCAAGTCGACGCTTCGGGCCTCCGACCAATGGCGTCGCGCCAGCAGCTGGAAGGCTCCGAGGGACCCCAGGACGTTGCCAGCGGCGAAGGCGAGCAGGGAGCCGATCCGCCCGCAGATCGCCAGCCAATCGTCGGTCGGGAATCCGACGAAGGCCTGTAGGCCTAGCTGCGTGGCGATCGCGAGGATGATGGCGCCAGCGATGTAGTGGCCGCTGATGTGGGTGCCCGCGCCCATGAAGCCCAGCAAGCCCAAACCGATCGCCATCACCGCGAGTCCGCCGACGATCTGAACACCTAGGGTCGTGCGGCCGAAAAGAGCGAGATTGTAACCGACGAAGGGCAGGGCGAGGCCTAGCCCGGTGACGAGAAAATATCGGGTACCCTCATAGGCCCGGTAGCGAGAGCGAAAAAGCAGCGCCGCTGGCAGGCTGGTGGCGGCGAGCAAGTGGACGGTGGCCAGGTAGCCAACGGCCACGTGGACCACGCGCGCGGGGCCGACGCCAGCGATGCCTCCTAGGCCCACGGCGAGTCCAATCGTGACGAGCGTCGTGGCGCGGGCAGCGTAGGATAGGGGTGCGGCGGCGGCTACGATGGCGAGGCATCCGATCGCGACGCTGCTGCCTAGTCCCTCTGGTCGACCCTGGCCCGGCAGGAAATCGAGCAAAATGAACATCGCTCCGGCGAGCCCCAACCATGCGCGCGCCGCGACACGCCACGGCTCCACTGGCGCGAGGTCGTCGCGTAGCGCGTCTGAGGCCAATACCGGCTTGGTCTCAGGTGGATCGGATTGGGCTTGATGGGACTCGGACATGATTCGGGGATGAGGGCGCTGCGTCAGTACAGTGAAGTCGCGCTTTCGCGACGAGTTGGCTCACGAGATCATTGGCGAATTCTTGAATCCTCTCGAAGCCGGCGGGTTCGGGTTCAAACGTCTCTTCGTCCATGTAGAGGCGTCGGGCGATTTCGATCTGAACGGCATGCCAATGGTTGTTCACTTGCCCGTAGTGGCCGGTGCTGAAGCCACCACGGTAGGGCATGTCGTGTTGAACATGCAGGGCGTGTGTTTCGCCAACCGTCTGGATCAAGTCGATCCACTCGGGTGCAGCGCTCGTCCTGCCACGGCTACCTGGCACCAGGTCCGCCACAGGAGCGGCCGCTTGCTGACGCACGCCGCCCATAGGCCGCGTCCGGGGGGGGCGATTCGGAGAGGGCATCGAATGGGCGCAGAGCAGGATCGCCAAGCCAAAGCGCTGGCGCTTGCGTTCGAGAAGGGCGCGCAGTGCGTCGTGATACGGCTGATAGAATTCAGCTCGTCGCCGCAAGAGTTCCGCACCGCTCAGCCGTTTGCGAAGCGCAGGTGTACCGGCCGAAGTGAGTCGCCACACGACGCCGCGGGGGCGATCGGTCGTTGGACCCCCAGTGACCGCGCCGCCATCAAAGTCATCGGCGCTGCGATTGAGGTCCACTACGTAGCGGCTCATATTGGCCCGCAGCAACGTCGCGCCGAGCTTCGGAGTGCCCTCGAACAGTTCGTCTACATACAGGTCGGCATCACGCGCGATGAAGTGGGTTGGCGCGGAAAGCCAAGCGAGGGATTGTGCGTCGATGGCGAGACCGGCATGGGGAACTTCGACCAGAACGGGAGAGTCCCCGTCAGGCGGTTCAAAGACGTCGAAGGGCGCGGTGCGCATACGCCACGTTCGTAGGCGACACGGCCGGCCGCGCAAAGTGATAACCGTACGCCAGCGGTTTGCTCGGTTGAGCCCCCACGCGTACCATGAGCTGCGGTGGAGGATTGGATCGACGTTTTTCTTGAACACTTGCAGGTCGAGCGGGCCCTGTCGGGCAACACCTTGCTCGCCTATGGGCGCGATTTGACTCAATTCGTCGACCACACGCGGGTGGAAGGCATCGACCGCGCCGAGGACCTTCGTCGTGCTGTAATTTCGAGCTTTCTCGTGCGTTTGGGGCGTTCTGGACGAAGCGCGAGGTCCGCCGCGCGCACCCTATCGGCCGTCCGTGGCTTTTGTCGCTTTCTGGTCGCCGAGCACGTCTTGAAGGACGATCCGTGTAGCCTGGTCGACGCTCCGAGCCTCGGGCGTCGTCTACCCAAGACCCTCACCGTCGAGGAGGTGATGCGGTTGCTCGAGGCACCTGGCAAAGAGACGCCCAAGGCGCGTCGTGATCGCGCGATGCTTCACGTGATGTATGCCGCGGGGCTGCGCGCCAGCGAGTTGGTGGGCCTCACGATGGCTGATGTCGATCTTCGTCGAGGGGTCGTGAGCGCCGTCGGCAAGGGTGAAAAACGGCGCCTGGTGCCATTGGGCGAGCACGCCGTGCATGCGCTCCAGCAATATCTCCACGACCGGCTCAGCCACCGTTACGCCGCATCCTCCAACATCGTGTTTCTGTCACCCAGCGGCAAAGCTCTCTCCCGTCAGACCTTGTTCAAGCGTGTGCGTCGTCACGGGCGATGCGCCGGGATCGAGCAGTCCGTGTCGCCCCACAAGTTGCGTCATTGTTTCGCTACCCATCTGCTTCAAGGCGGAGCCGATCTGCGAAGCGTCCAAGCGATGTTGGGGCACGTCGACATCTCGACCACCGAGATCTATACCCACGTCGTTCTCGAGCACATGCACCGAGCCTATAAGCTGGCCCATCCTCGTGCCTGAGCCGTGGTTGGAGCCGCTCCAAACGAGCGTCGTTGGACGCGCGGCAAGTCAGCGGGACCGCTGGATGACGTGAAACCCGTACGCGGTCTCGATCACTTCGCTGATCTGACCAACCTTCAACGCGAAGGCTGCGTCGCTGAACCGCTTGACCATGGTGTCGCGCCGGAAGGTCGACAGGTCGCCGCCGCGCGCCGCGCCACCTGGCTCGTCGGTGTATTTTCGCACCATCGCGGCGAACTCGGCACCGCCACGTAGCTCCACTAGGCACGCTTGGGCTCGGGCGCGCGCTTCCTCGCGTGAGCGTTTGAGGGCAGGTGGCTTTGCTTTGGAACCATCGTGCATCACCAGGACGTGGCGAGCCGCAATCTCGTCGGGTTCGCTCGCACGCCGTCGCCGCGCCGACTCGTAGCTTTCTTCTTCGGTTGCAAGTTGCCGGGGGCCTGTCACCGACATGGATCCCCCTACCCAATCCGGAGAGGTTGCGAAGGTGCCGCATGCTGGGAGCAGGGTGCAGAGTAACAGCAGGTTGCGAGTCATGGCGTGGCGGACGTTGCCCGAGCTAGGGGGGGATCGCAAGGGCAGCAGCCTACCGAGGGCGCAGGTCACGCAGCCACCGGCCCAGCACGGGCGCTGCTGCGGGGCAAAGATGCGACTCCGGGTGGTATTGGAGGCCCGTGAAGGGGAGCGTGCGGTGGCGCAGGGCCATGAGCTCCTCCCGCGGGGACCAGCCGGTCGGCTCGATCGAGTCCGGGAGGCTCTCGGGAGCGACCACGAGCGAGTTGTAGCGGGCGACCTGCAGCGGATTTGCGAGCCCCCGGTGTAGGCCTCGCCCGTCGTGGCGCATCGGCTCGGTTTCGCCGTGTCGCGGCTCGGTCGAGCGCTGCAGCCTCGCGCCCAATGCTTGTGCGATGACCTGATGTCCGAGGCAGATGCCGAGAATCGGGGGGACCACACGCGCTTTTGCCGCTGCCTGGACCAGTGCAAGGCTGATCCCTGCCTCGGAAGGCGTGCAAGGGCCCGGTGACAAAATGAGGCCTTGGGCGCCCAGGAGAAACTCGATATCGGCTGTTTCGCTGGACACAACTTGGCACGACGCCCCGCGCTGGCGAAGGGCCTGCACGATGTTGAACGTGAAGGAGTCGTCATGGTCGACTATCACCACGGCGGCTGTCGAGCGCGTCATAGGGACGGCTATACTGCACGCGGAGCCCGACGTAGAGGTTCAGCAAATGACTGCGATTTCATCGTGTCAATTGACAGCGAGAGGGCCTCATCATTAACCTCGCGCGTGCTGGATGCTGGCCGCCCTGCTGAAGGGGGCCATCGAGGAAGAGAATGTCAGACGAAACGACTCCCGAGCCCGTGCCCGCGAACGATGAACAAGCAGCTGATGCAGGGGCGAACTCCGCTACGGATTCGCCACTTGCCGACGGCGATTCGCCCTTCGGAGGCCCTGGGGATGAAGCCCCGGCCGCTGGCGGGGACTACGAAAGCGAGGACTTGCTCGACGGGGCCACGCAGGTCATGCAGTCGCCCCTGGATCAACTCGATCAAGGCAGCCCCGGCGTTTACGATGAAATCGATGGTGCGACACAAGTCATGCAGTCGCCGCTCGACCAGCTTAGCGATGAGCAACGCGCTGCCATCGAAGGAGCTCAAGAGCCTGAGGCCCCAGCGGAGCCTGAGGCCCCAGCGGAGCCTGAGGCCCCAGCGGAGCCTGAGGCCCCAGCGGAACCCGAGGCCCCAGCGGAGCCCGAGGCCCCAGCCGAACCGCGCGCCACAAAAAAGAAACGGCGCAAGATCGATCTAAAGGCCCGCCTGAGCAATGTTCGCGCGGCGGGAGGGCGGCCCTCTTCAACGGCGTCCAGCGACGGCGATCCTCTGTCTTTTCCGCCCCCGCCTGCCGGCAGTGTTCCGCCGCCGAAGATCCTCTCGAGCATGTCGGGCGCCGTCGCATCGGCGTTGTCGCCCTTCGCGCCGCCCCCTCCGGAGCCCAAGCCATCCGCTCAGCAGCAGACCATCAAGGTCGAGATGGGCGAGGAGATCATCGCGCACCGCAAGAAGGCCGGAAAGAAGACCTTCGTCGCTGCGTTCCTAACTCTCATCGTCGGGCTGGTGTTAGGTCTTGGCCTCGGTGTCATGAAGGAGCAAGGCTCGCGGGGCAAGAAGGCGATCGCCGGTGCGGGCAAGCTGAAGAAGGAGATCGACACGGCGAACAAGAAGATGCTCGATTTGGCCGACGCCCTCCGAACCGGCGCCGAGACGATGCAAGAGGGTGATTACCCCGCAGACTTGGCCGACAAACTCAAGGCCCTCAACGTTCCCTTCTCAGCCGAAAACTTCAAAGGCAAGGGCGTGGCAGGATTGCCCTGGGAAATTCAGCGCACCCTGTTCAAGTACACGAGCGGAGTCGCCAAGCTGAACAAGCGCAAGGACAGTCTTCGCAACCTGCTCACGGGTCAGAAAAAGGTGCTTGAGACGATCTTCGCGCGCCAGAAGAAGCCGGTCGTGGCCTTCGCGGTGAGTTTCAAGCAACAAAGCGGCAGCGTGGTGGCTCAGCTCTTGCCGATCAAGGAGCCTTTTGAGGCGGCCAAACCGAAGGCGTGGCCAGCGAAATTCACGGTCAGGAAGCGCGTCGGTCGCAAAATGCAGGACGCCGAAGCTGAGCGGTACCTCAAAGGCAAGATCCTAGGAACGAGTCCCAATCAGGTGATCGCCATCCCCGTGGATCGCAAGACCACGGCTCAGTTTGGTAGCAAGGCGGCCGTCCAGAGATTGTCAAAGAGCTTTCGAGATATGCGTGAGCTCGTCAACGGCGTGCAGTCGCCGGTGCCCCAACTGCAGACCGACGGTCTCGTCAAAGAGGGCAAATTGTTGCTTGAGGCGCTCGGCAAAGTCGCCGGGAACTGAGGCTTCGATTCCTTCGAGGGGTCGTTTTCTCTGACACCCATCGGATGACGGCCGCTAGCCCGTGGCTCATTGCGCCCGCGATGGCACGACGATTTCGACTCTTGAGACGTGTTTCTCGTCAGATTCGCGGACGATGAACTCGACGCCAAAGGCGGGGATCCGCGTACCTTTTGCAGGTACGTGGCCCAAGCGCTCGGTGATCATGCCAGCGACGGAGTCGTACTGCATGTCGGGCTCGACCTCCGTTTCGAGATAATCCGCGAGTTGTGCCATCGATACGCCGCCATCGGCCAGCAGGCGGCCATCTCCTAGTTCGATGATGGGGGATACTTCTTGATCCGATTCGTCTTGGATGTCGCCGACGATCTCCTCGAGCAAGTCTTCGAGGGTGAGGATCCCCTTCATACCGCCGTACTCGTCGACCACGACCGCCATGTGTTGTCGTTCCTTGCGCATTTGTTGCAGCACACTCGTCAGGCCCTGTGATTCGGAGACGAGCTGGATCGGCGCGCGAATGACTTCTTCCAGCCGCCTGTCGCGTTTCGCTTCTACCTGCCGCTCGCTCGGCGGCGGCCACGAGGATTTGACGACGCGAAAGAGATCTTTGGTGTACAGCAGCGCGAAAACATCGTCGATCTCTTCGCGGTAGACGGGATAACGAGAATGTCCGGTCTCGTCGATGATCGTCAGCACGTCATCGATGGGCGTGTCGAGTCGGATCGCGGTGACCTTCGTGCGGCGGACCATCACCTGGCGAACGGTGAGTTCGGAGAAATCGAGGACGTTGCGGATGATCTCGGCGGGCTGTTCCCCGAGCACGCCGCTCTCCTGCCCTTCGTTCACGAGGCGTTCAACTTCCGCTTCGGTGAACTTGGCGGCGTTCTTTCGGTCGAATTCAGGGATCGCGCGACTCAACAGGTGCGGTACCAGCGCGAGGGGGACCATCGCCAGTTCGATGGGGCGCAACGCGACGGCGCTGAGCCGCACGATGGTGTTCGCGGCCCGGCGCCCAAGCAGTGTGGCGATACCCATCACCACAACGCAGCTGACCAGCCCTGCGACGCAAGCGCCAATCCTCTCGGTAGGGTCCGCGAGCCCGGAGACGAACAGAGCCAACCCACATGCGGACACGAACAGCCCCAGAATGCGTGCCGAGAGATACCGCATCTGGATGCTCTCGCGGTTGACGATCAGGCGTTCGATGGCTCGCTTGAAGCGCGGCTTGGCCTCTTGGGCAAGGGCCTCGAGTCGCGCACTGCTGAGCGAAGTGAGTGCCGTGTCCGCGGACGCAAACAGCGCACCGAATAAAAGGGCGAGGACAGCCGCTACCAGCGGCTCAGAACTTGGTGGCTCTCCAATCACGGTCGGACTTTGCTCGGCGGGGGCAGCAGCGGATGCAGCGATCGTGCCGAGATCAGGATCCTAGCGACCACGATGGGCTCGTGCAACTTGCCTGAGCTGAGGTTCACCGTTCCTGACCTCGAATCAAAACGAGATGGGGCGCGGTAGCTCACCAGAAACAACGAGGTAATTCAGATATTGAAGCCTCGCCGGACGGAGCCTTTTTCATCTTCAAAAAGGCCGACGGCGACGAGCGCACCATCCGTTCCCAGCCATGCGGCAAGCCCGGGCTCCGGCGGCTCCTCGAAGTCTCCTGCGTCGAGAGCCTGACCAAACCGCGCCCGCTTCACGCCTGAGTCTTTGAGCCGCGCGACGGGCATCACCAGACGTGCGGCTTCTGTGGTTGGGATCAGTGATGCGGAATTCAAGGCCTCGAGCGCGGTCGCGTGCTCGAGGGTGAAGGCCCCGCTTGCCGTGCGGCGCAAAGCGCTGAGGTGGGCGGGAAGCGCGAGGCTTCGACCGAGGTCCCGGGCCAAAGAGCGTACGTAATACCCTTTGCTCACTTTCAGCCGGAGCTTCAGGTGAGGCGGCTGTAGCGCGTCGAGCTGCAGTTGGTGCACGGCCACGGTTCGCGGCGCCAGCTCGAGCGACTCGCCGGCCCGTGCGCGCTTGTAGCCGGCCCGACCGTCGACCTTGATGGCGGAGTAAAGTGGAGGGATCTGCGCCACGCGTTCCCGCTCGATCTGCATGGCTTCCTCGATACGGGGACGCGCCTCCTGAGCGTCTTGGAGCCACGCTGGCAGTGGCGCTCGATCGCTGATCGTTCCCTCTGCATCGAGGGTGTCAGTGGCGATTCCGAGGGCGACCTGCGCCTCGTACG
The DNA here is from genome assembly GCA_029941785.1 of Polyangiaceae bacterium. Lineage (GTDB taxonomy): Bacteria > Myxococcota_A > Polyangia > Polyangiales > Polyangiaceae > JAPYTK01. The sequence continues at coordinate 18,861 of JAPYTK010000084.1, forward strand.
ACTTGTCATCGAGCGTGAGGTAGCCGCTGAGCTTGGTGGCCTCGCCAACCATCATGACCAACACACCCGTCGCGAGGGGATCGAGCGTTCCGGCGTGGCCGACGCGGCGGGTGTTCAGGATGCGTCGCACTCGTGACACGACGTCGTGACTCGAGAGGCCGCTGGGCTTGTCGATGACGACCACCCCGTGCGCGGCGCTGTCGCGGCTCTTCGTCACACCGACCGTGAGGGGCTTCGGGTGGCCACGAGGTCGTCGAGCATGCCCTGAATATCGTGATGGACGCGCCGAGAGAGCTGCATCACGAGCGTCTCGTCATCGGCGTCTCGCGGGGAGAATTGATCGACAGCGATCGGCTGGCCGAATCGCAGGTACCAGCTCGTCGGCGCAGGGAGCAGGCCGACCGCGCCAAGACGCGACGGTGCGGGTCGAACGGGGACTTGCGGCAGTCCGAGACCACCGAGCAAATGGCGGAAGCGGTACACGAGGCTGGCGAGATCCTCTGCGCCGACGATGGCGCAGGGGACGACGGGTGTCCGCGTACGGAGGGCCATCTCGATATGCTGGCTGTGTCCGAAGGGGAGGAGGCGATGTCGCTGATGGAAGGCTTTTGAAATACCCGCCGTCCCTTCGGGGAACACGGCGACCAATTGGTGGTCCTCCAGTAGTCGTTCGGCATTGGCGAGTCGTGATGGGATCGCGCCGAGGCGGCTCGCCGCTGCGCCTACGAAAGGGAGATCATCGACGAAGTCTTCGTTCAGCCATCGGAGAGAACGTCCGCGCGGGTGTTCCCGTCGCAGTGCTTCACGGAGCATCATGCCGTCGAAGGGCAATGGTCCCCCTGCGTGGTTGCTCATGACGAGGCACGGGCCGCTCGTCGGGATGACGTCGAGCCCCTCGGTTTTTACGCGGAAGTAGTGTCGGTAAAAGAAGCTCGTGATCGGTCGGACCCGCTCCTCAAAATGGCTCGCGACGCGACTCGTTGTCGGCGGGCGTCGGTTTGCGTCGCGGTCTCGAATTTGATCGGTGCGGATGAGATGCTTGGCCGAGGGCGGTGAGGCGATGGGTGCCGATCGGTTTGACTCATTGGGCGTGTCGTCCGGGGCGGAGGATACGCGTCGTCGGTTTGGTGGCCCATGAAGCCAGACGAACCCATCATTTCGATCGTCCACGTTCGCCGGAGAGTAGTGCCAATACTTGTGAAACGCACGCTCCGTTGTCATGTCGCGAGAAAGCGGGAGCATCGACGACAAGGCGACGTTGCTTCCGCACCAATCTACGTTTAGCCTTTCAAATCGTGTCATGGTAGTGCTCATCGAAGACGATCCCCGACTTGGCGCGCAGCTCAAGCCCGAACTTGAGCGAGCAGGTTTCGCCTGCGAATGGGTGCGCGACGCAGAAGCCGGATTGCGGGCGATCGAACGAGAAGTTCCGGATCTGGTGCTTCTCGACTTGATGTTGCCGGACCGGTCGGGGTTCGATGTGCTTGCAGCTTTGCGGAGAAGCTCACACGTGCCCGTGATTGTGATCACCGCCAAGGTCTTGGGTGAAGACAAGGTGCGGGCTCTGGATCTGGGCGCAGACGACTACGTGACCAAGCCTTTCTGGAGCGATGAGCTGACGGCGCGGATGCGAGCCGTGCTCCGGCGTTACGCGACATCGGCCGTGGCGCTCAGCCCGGCTCCGGATAGCGTTTATCGCTTCGGAGACGTCGTGATCGACTGGAGGGCTCACACGGTTGTCGTCGCCCAAAAGCCCTGCCATCTGACACCGACGCAATTCTCGCTCCTGAAGTACTTCATCGACCGGACCGGTCAGGCGCTTCCGAGTGAGCGCATCGTCTCGGCCGTGTTTCAACACGAGAGTTCGGCGACCGAAGCGCTTCAGACGCAGATCTCCAGGCTTCGCAAGAAGCTGAAGGAGGATGGTCCCTGCATCAAGACCGTGTGGGGTATTGGCTATCGGTTTGATCCAACGGCCGTGGGTAACTGACGCCCGAGGGGGCCGGAATTGAAGACGTCCGCGACCGGGCATCGGCGGCCCATGCCTGGCCGGGCGATTTCCCGTTGGATCTGCGCGCCCTGGGCTACTGCGACGGCGTCCTCAACTACAGCAGCGCGTGGGGTCGCTACCACGTGCGTGTAGAGCCGTTGGGAGCGAATGTTCTTCGAGTCACGGCCCGTGGTTTCATGGACTCGCGAGCCGCCCGAGCCGTCGCGTCAGAAGGACACGCGCATCACGGGGT
>JAPYTK010000085.1:0-13476 GCA_029941785.1 Polyangiaceae bacterium
TGCAAAAACGAACAGGAAACGAGAAAGTCGAGACGACATCGACGGCAACCTCAGGGGCAAACGTGGGGTGGGGAGATGGGAGAGAGGCACCGGAGGAACGGTATCCGGCATCGTCGACGCTCTCCGTCGTCTTGGATGCCAGTCGTGATCGCTTGGCGATTCGCCGATTTTGACTTCACGCTCTTAACACAGCGAAACGTAGAAATCTCACGCGGTTGGGGCGATTGCCGGGATTTTTCACCGTCGTTCGCCGTCATGCCTGAGACACACCGCTCGCTTGGGTTGACGAGTTGCCGATCGAGGGCACGAATGTGGCAGCGTTAACAGAGAAAAATTTGGACAAACCGGCCGCAGAGTCGTCTGAGGGGCGAGAGCGTCACTTCGGCGCCTCTCGCGATCAAGGTCGATGAACTTCTCTTCGAACAAACAAATCTCAAAACGCCACGAGAGTGACGAGGAGGAGACGACGAAATGAGCAGCGCAGCCCGAGAGTGCCCCCGTTACGTGGGATGTTGCGAGATTTTCGACGAGATCGCGAAAGGCGGCTACGCCACCGTTTACCTCGGACGATGGCTTGGTGCGGGCGGATTTTCGAGGGCGGTGGCCATCAAACGGCTGCACCGTCAGTTCGTCTCGTCCAGCAAGGTCGTCACCATGTTTGCCAACGAGGCGCGCATCGCGGCTCGGATCAAACACCCCCACGTTCTATCGACGATTGACCTCGTGTCGCACGATGAAGAGTTGTTCATCATCATGGAATATATCGAGGGACTGTCTGTCTCCAATCTGCTCGCCTTGGCCCACAGGAACCAGCAACAGATCCCCGCCGCCGTAGCCGTGAAGTTGATGCTCGGTGTGCTCGAGGGCCTACAGGCTGCCCACGATGCCAAGGATTCGAGCGGTAAGATGATGCACTTGGTGCATCGCGACGTTTCGCCGGAGAACATTCTCGTGGGTGTCGACGGGTATCCGCGCGTTCTGGACTTTGGCGTCGCAAAAGCCGTGGGCATGGTGAGCACGACGATCGAAGGTGAGATCAAGGGCAAGCTCGCCTACATGGCCCCGGAGCAGTTGGCGGGGCGACGGGTGAGTCGCGCGACGGACATCTTCGCCGCGTCCATCGTTCTGTGGGAGCTGTTGTCTCAACGTCGACTCTTCAAGGCGAGCACCGTCGCAGCGACCGCTCAGAGCGTGATGACGAAGACCGTCCTACCTCCAAGCACCTACCGGCCCAAGCTTTCCAAGAAGGTCGACGCGGTGGTTCTCCGTGGGCTCGACCGTGACTGGAAGAAGAGGTGGCGCAGCGCCAACGAATTTTCGTTTGCGCTGGAACGAGCGACACGCGTCGCGAGTCAGCGCGAGGTAATTCAGTGGCTCAAACAGCTCGGGAAAGACGAACTGGTCCGGCGCGCCGCATTGGTTCACGAGATGGAACTGACCCCGATCGACACGGAGGAGGTGGCCCTCCTTCGTCGATCCGCCCCGCGGGCCACGGCGCCTACCCCGACCACGGCGCCTTCTGCTATCGGTGAGGTCGTCGGCGCAGCGCCTTCATGGCCGAGGGCGCTGTCAGAGAGTTCTCCCGGCGGGCGCACGGCTTCGGGCCAAGTGCCGCCCGTGGTGGGCGCTCATCCGCTCGCCTTCGAGAGCACCCCTTCGGTTGTCAGCATTCCTTCTCCGCAAGCGATGGCAGCGATACCGCGATGGTCTTCTGTGCCCACGACCGCTTCTGGGGCCTGCCAGCCATATGGTGCGAACATGGTCCCGGATGCGCGGATCTCTGATCGGACCTTTACACGTGACGCGACGAGTGACGACGTGTCCGGATCCACGGTACGCGAGCTGGCGCGTCGACCCCTGTCTTCAGGTCTTGCCGCCATGTTGTTTGCCGTTTGCACCTTGCTGATTGTGCTTAGCGTGTCCTGGCAACGTCTTGCCGAATCGGGCGATGGCGGTTCGGCGCGTCCTGGTGCAGCTGGACCTCGTGAAGCGGCTCGTCATCCCCGCCCCGGATATGGCGATGTGCTCCATTCAAAGACTCTCCGTTCGGTGCGGTCCGCGACGGTCGTTGTCGTGGAGGACGTTGCCGCCGCATCATCGGCGAGGAGCGTTGCGTCGGCGGTGCCATCGACCGATGTCCCCAAGACGCCTCCGCAGGCTGCGCGGAAGCACCGCGGACGGCACGACCCGTCTCGCCGTGTTGAGCGACGGGCGAATCGGCGGGACAGGACGAAAACCCGACCGACGCGCGAGAAACCCCCGCGTCGCCGCAGCGAGAGCGAAGTCAAGCCATTGCCTTGGGCCTACTAGTCGCCGCTGGCAGCGGTGTTCTTCGGCGACGAGCGTCGAAGGCCGACGACGGCGAAGCGTCGCGTGCGCCGACGAACTTGGACGCCGCCTGCAAACCGGTACATGCTCCCGCGGTGCAACGACTCAAGGCGCGCAAGAAACGGCCACCGTGTGCGGCTGTCGACGGGCCGCTGCGAACGTCGAGGCTCCCGTTTGGGATCGGTGTCGTGGGTTGCACGGCCTAAATTCGTGTCTGCTGAAACACAAACCCCTGAGGCTGCGCGGCCCGATCCTTGGCGCCACATCGTGCGCGGAGCCGCAGCGGGCACGCTGATCGGCTTGGCTGATGCCGCGGACACGGCAGCGCTGGGTTTTCTCGGCCATCTGCGGGCGGAGGAGAAGTTCGTGGTGTTTGTCACCTGCGCTCTGCTGATGGCATCGTCGGGCGTTGTGCTCGGTGCGTTGATGACGGTGGGCGAGAGAGGGTTGGGTCGCTACGGCATCAACAGTGCGATCGATGGCAGCCTGCGTCGTGGCGAACGGGTCTTGTTGTCGGCAGACGCGCGGCTGCCTCTTGCGGCCGTGTGGATGTGGATCGCGCTAGGCGCATCACTCGGTCTCGTGGTTCGGCACATGCCCTTGGGTTTGCCCCGCTGGCAATTGATGTGCGGTATGATCGTAGCGGGGGCTGTAATGTTGCCGCTCGGGGCGTGGGCTGCGCGCCGGTCTCGTGTCGTGAAAGCCGTGGGCTGGGCGCTCGTCCTTGCTGGCTCCTACTTTCTCGCTTCGCGCGTTCTGTACGGCTACTCGCGACAAGGACTCACGAGTCGGCTGCATGCTGTCGCCGTGGCGAACATTCTCGTGATGGGATGGCTCGCGGCATCGGACATGCGCCGGTCAGCCGCCCGCTCTCCGCGTCGACGATGGCGCACGTTGACCGCTACGGCAATCGCGCTGCTCGTGATCGTGTGGCTCGCGCCCATGCTCGCGCGCCGCTCGCATCGAATTCGGCTCGCTCTCCTCCAGCGTACGGCCTTGAGCTTCCAGCTCCTCCATCCGGGCCGTGATACCACGCCTGCGGTCCTTGGCGGCGCGGACCATTCTCCGGAGCCCTCCCCGCCACCGCACCCCCCTCGAGCCGACATGGCCCCCTTGCAGGGGGTGGTGATGATCGTCGTCGACGCCCTGCGTCATGACCGCGTGGGCCGGTATGAGCGACACGGCAAGTCACTGACGCCGTCGCTCGATCGTTTCGCGCAGCGCGCGGTCCGTTTCGAGCGCGCGTACACGACGCAACCGGATACGACCGGAGCGACAATGGCACTGATGACGAGCCATTTCCGGCGGATGGTGACACGCGAGTTGATGGCGGAGCGCTCTGTGGGGGCGATCCTCCGCCGACATGGAATCCGAACGGTGGCCCTAAGCAGTCACCCCTTCCTCGAGGTGGCCATGGGCCGTTTCGAGATCTTCGAGCAACTCGGCAGCGCTTTCAAGAACCGATGGGGACACAGTTCGGCGGCGGTGGTCGAGGCGACGCTTCGCCAGCTCGACGCGATCGCCGGTGATCGGTTTTTTCTCGTGACGCACTTCTACGATCCGCATGCCTATTACCTACCAAACCCCTTGGTCGATTTTGGCCGCAGCGAACTGCAGCGTTACGACGCGGAGGTCGTGTTTACAGATCACCACATCGGCAAGCTGATCGACGGAATCGCGGCGCGCGGCATGAACGGCTCGACGGCCGTCATCGTTGTCAGCGATCACGGCGAGGAATTCGGCGACCACCGCTACCAGCGGCACCTCGTGAGGATCTACGACGAATCGACACGGGTTGTATTGCTCATTGGGGCTCCCGGTGTTCGTGAAGGTCTCGCCGTACAGGAAGCGATGAGCATTCTCGACCTTCCCCCGACGGTGCTCGAGCTTCTGGGAGTACGGCCACCCGCGGACATGGTGGGTCGGTCTCGGCTTGCCACCCTCTTTGGAGGAACACCGGTACCGAGTCGGCCCGTGTTTGTTCATTCGTCGGATGGGCGGACCGCGGCGGTGATTTCAGAAAACCGAAAGCTGATGTTTACGCCGGGCACCGGCTTGGTCGAGTATTACGATTTAGTGACCGATCCAGGTGAGCAGAACAATCTCGCCGACGACTCTCCGCCGGCTATGAAACGAATGGGTCGTCAGTTGCGGTCCTTCATGATTGAGCACAGACTCCCGGCTCGCTAAATCGGCGTTGCTGTTGTTGAGGTCGCAAGCGGCGTGACTCGTCGCGGGGGCACGACCGGCTTGGTGTTCGCGGTGGGGAAGCGCGCCTCAGTTTGTGGCCGCGGCCTTGAGCACCTGACCGTCGCCTTGACCGTAGAACAAGGCGCCTTGAAAGTAGGCGATCGATGCGGGGGCGACGGATGTCACGAAGCTCAGCTTCTCGGTAAACTGTGAAAAATCTTTCGTGACGAGCACGCGAACCGTCCACTCTTTGAGTGTGAAGCCGGCTTGGTAGTCGCTTCCGTCGTAGCTGAGCAGCAGCGTCTCATCGCTCTCGGGGTGATGGGAAACGTCGACGATGGTCTTGTCGGCGAGCGCGCTTAGCGGTGTAACGTTCCCCGCCTCGTCGATCATCCACACGCCATGCACGAGTGGGTCGTTCATGATGTTGGCTCCGCGGACGAGCCCCCGTCCGTTGCTCACTGTATCGGTCGCGAGGGTGAAGACCCACCGCAAAGGATGGTCGTCGGGGAACATGGTGAGCGAACTGCCGTCGTACTTCGCGCCGATGAGGTTGTCGATTTTGAACTCGGCGTTGGAAGTGTAGCCAAACAGGAAAAGTCGCGGTCCCACTGGCAAGAGCCCCACCCAGCGCGCGTCGCCGTTGCCGCCATTGTGGGCCTGCTCCACAATCTCGAACTTCTCGCCACCATCCGTCGTCCGCCATAGATGCGCGTAGATGTCGCCGGCCTTCCACTGCGTCTCCGTGGCGCCTGATCCCACGGCGTAATGCGAGCCGCCGAAGGCCGCCACGTCGTGCACATGAACGCCGCCAGGAACCGTGCGCTGCTTGCTCCAGTTGCCATTCGCTTCACGAACGTAGACATTGCCCAGCCAGGCGTCCTCCGTGGCATCGACTCCGGCGGCCCAGAGCTCGTCTCCGAGGTGCCGATACCGCTCGATCTGCTCCTCGTCGGTATCAAACTCGTTGACGGCGACCGGCTCGTCCGGATCGGCAAAATAGCGCAGCCCGATCGGGATGACCCGCCCGAGGTTGTGGTTGGCATCCCCGTAACTGAGGTAGAGGCGGTCCTCGAACACGGCGAGGTCTTGTATCGCGCGCATGAAGTCGTCGCTGCCAACCTCCGTCTTGCCGGCCTGTAAGTAGTCGTCGATCGGGCTGGCCCAGGCGCTGAACGGCTCGAAATTTTGGTCCGCGAGCGAGAGTGGAGCGGAGTGGCCTCCAGCGCCGCCGGTTGCCATGTCCTGCCCGCCAGCGCCTCCTGATCCGTCGTTGTCGGTTGCTGTCTCTCCGCAAGCGAGCACACACAGGATCGCGCCGAGCGACGCGACGCGCGAGGTGACCAGCCATCTCATCTCACCGGAGCGGGAAAACACGGATGCAGTTTACCGCGGCGCTGGCGATCCGCAAGATGGACGCCCTGGCAGACGCCTTGTCGGGCCCGCATGAGGAGCCCTCGGTCGTCCTCGCGTCACTTTGTCTGGCCTTGGGGCAACCACTGTGGCCGGAACTTCTGGAGGCCCATATAGACGAGCATGCCCCCCACGAAGATCAACGCGGGCACAAGACCGTAGGTGTAAAAGGAGATGGCGCCGGTCAACACCAACAGGATGGGCGTCTCCCACTTGGGCTCCGTCTTGCGCGTCACCAGATCGAAGATGATCAGACCGCCCATGGAAACCAAACCGATCGTTGCGAAATGGGTCCAGATCGTGTTGGGCTCGTAGGTCGTGTAAAGCAAATCCTGCGCGGCGCTCACCGTTTGCTTCGTGGCGCTCGCCAGGTGGGGCATGACCTCCGTCTTCGCCATATTCTTGATGGCGGCAGCATCTTGCCCGAGGGTGTCGACGAGGTAACGGCGCGCGAGCACGACCTTGTCGCCGCCCTCCTCATACATCTTGCCGGCGATGAGCGAGCCCAGCGCCCAGCCGATGCCGCCGGTGGCGTTCACGTAGCCGAGATAGGTGGCCTTCTTTCCCGGTGGCGCGATGCTGGCGAAGTAGCGCATCTTCGTTGGACTGCTCATGAGCTCGCCCAAGGAGAAAGCCGCGATGCAAATCAACGTGGTCCAACCGTTGGTGCTCAGACCGAGGCTGTAGATCGCCCCTGCGGCCACCAGGATGCCGGCGATCATCGCGGTCATCGAGCGAACCTTGCCCGTGTAGTAGCCGATGATGAACGCGAAGAGCATGCACATGCCGGCGTTCAGGTTGATCATCTGCTCTGGAGGCACTTGACCTGCCCACTCGGCGGGGATCGTGCCGCCAAAGGCGGAAAACAAGGGGGCGACGATGGCGTCGGTGACCATGGTGGTATCCACCCAGTCGCTGATGTAGTTCGGCAGCAAATCGAACAGTTGGTGGAACATCGCCCAAAACCCGCTGAAGACCACCATGAAGGCTGCCAGACGCGGCTCGAAGACGCCGATGACGCCATCCCAGAGCACCTTCATAAAGCGGAGCAGCTTCACCAAGAGGGAGTTGTCCTGTTCGGTGGTCTCGGCTGCCTCATCGGCGGTAGACGTTTCGCGAACAGGCTCGGGGAAGGTCAGAAGCAATAGGAAGTTGAAACTGATGATGACGGCGCAGGCGATAAACACGTAACGCCACGCCATGAGTCGCATCACGCTCGCCAGGTAGGGCCCTAGAAACCCCCCCACGTTCACGACCTGGTAGAAGACCGACCAGCCTACCGAGGCGTTCGCCTCTTTGAGCTGAAGCGCGACGATCCCCTGGATCCCGGGCTTGAACACGGCCGTCCCGAGAGCCAACAGCGAGGCGCCCGCCGTGAAGCAGACCAAGGTCGTGGAGTGCCCGGCCACTCCGTCGCTGGCGCCGCCGCTGACCGCCGATGCGATCTCGATGGCGTAGGCCATGGCCAGGTAGCCGGCGATCTTGATGACGGTCGAGACGGCGACGGTGAGCTTGTATCCAAACTTGTCGGCGTAGCCGCCGGTGAGGATCGGCACGAAGCTCTGAATGGCCGCCCAGATGGCAAAGATGCTGCCTTTCTGCGTTTGGCTGAACTGCGGGCCGCCCTCCTCGATGGACAACACGATGTAAAGTGGCACGACCACGCGCAAGCCGTAGTAGGCGAGCCGCTCCACCATTTCGATCGCGTTGCCGATCCAGAAGACACGGTTGAAGCTCTTGAGCTGGTCTTTGAGCCCCATGGACTCGCTGGTTGTCGTCTCGCTCATGGTCATTGTCGCTGATTCGGATGGGTCGGTTGGCGTGGAGGAGGTTGGCGGGAAGCTAACATAATGTCAGCTGGTTCGGTGGAGATGCTGCGCAGGGGCAGCCGTCCGGTGGAGCCGTTCCCCGCACGGCGCGTCGCGTCAGCTCATCGGTACGACGAGGTCGAGAGTGGCAAGAGAAAAAAACTGGCCAGCCGGTCGAATCCGGTAGCGTGGCGGTGTGAAATATGATTAGTTACAAATAAGTAAACACCTTGTTGCGTATGGGATGTGCTGGAAATGAAACGTAGAGTTTTGCTTGTCTTGGTTTGTTTTATCGTAGCCATGATGATGTCCTGTGCGGTCGACGGGCCTAAGGTAGGTATCGACGATGGCGGCGCACCGCATGGCACGGGGGGGTACGGTCTCGGAAGTGGTGACGGGGGTGTCGCGTTCCCAAGCGGCAGTGCTGACACATCGACAGGGAGTGGCGGCGACTGTGCGGCGGTATCCTCAGAGGCGACGGCCAACCTTCAGCCGGCCGACATCATCATCGTCGTCGATACCTCGGGCAGCATGTCGCAAGAGGCGAAGTGGACGCAGGCCAACCTGCCGAGTTTCGTGCAGACGATTACGGCGAGCGGAATCGATGCTCATGTCATCTTGATCGCCGATGCGGACATGTGCGTGTCGCAACCGCTCGGGAGCGGGACATGCGGTTGCCCGGGCGGCGACGAGTCCCTGCCGAGCTACCGTCATGTGTGCGAGCACGTCGGCAGCCATGACGCCCTGACGCGCGTCGTGCAGGCCTATCCGAAGTACAAAGACTCCCTCCGCCCGAATGCCACGAAGACGATCGCGGTCATTTCCGACGATGACTCGAACCTGGGAGCGGCGCAGTTCCTCCAGCAAATGTCTGCTCTGGACCCGCTCTTCCAGAAATTGAAGTTCGACGCCATCGTGTCATCGGCCGATCCCTTCGACTTTGGAAGCAAGTGTTTTCTGCTGTCTGCCGCCGAGGGAAAAATCTACAAGGAACTCGTGGGCCAAACCGGTGGCGTGATGGGCGACCTATGCGAACAGAAGTTCGATGCAGTGTTTCAGGACATGGCGACCGGTGTGATCAACGATTCGCAGATCTCGTGCGAGTACCAAATCCCCGTCCCCCCGGATGGTGAGGTCATCAATTTCGAAAAGGTCAATGTGCAGTTTGTGGCGCATCCCAACGCCCAGCCGCAGACGATTTATTACGTCGCGGGTGGCGCGGCGGCATGTAACTCAAACGGTGGCTGGTACTACGACAACCCGAGTCAGCCGACGAAGCTCACCCTCTGTCCGCAAAGCTGTCAGGCCGTACAAGGAAGTCAGGATGGTCGCGTCGACGTGTTGTTCGGCTGTGATACGGAGGTCACCGTGCCCCAATGAGAGCGGTCGATCCGCGCTCTCTTTCGGAGCGAGGTCGGTGTTTTCGTCGAGTTGCGCGCTCAAGAGCCTCACCCCTTCGCCGCCCGCGCTGCCGTGCTCGCTGGCTCTAGGCGGGGCAGTTGCCCGGCGTGCCGATCTCGCCTTCGAAGGTTGGCATGATGTTGGGATCGGCGCAGCTGAACACCCACTCGTGGTCGGCGAAGTTGGGGTTTTGTAGGCAGGAGTACTTCTTCACCGTCTCACCATTGGCCAGGGCCTCGAAGTCTGCCGCCGTGAGCGTCACATTATGCGTGTGGCCGTTGCCGGTGGATTCGTACGTCTTCTCCACGCCGGCCGTGAGATCGGCGAGCGGCACAGAAAGGTCGTGCGGATCGGAGGCGTAGTTGGAGCCTTTCACCAGCAATGCACCCATGCAGGCTGTCGCGCTTCCACCTCCGCCGCCCACGTTGCTGCTGCTGGCGCTGCCGCCGCCCACGTTGCTGCTGCTGGCGCTGCCGCCGCCCACGTTGCTGCTGCTGGCGCTGCCGCCGCCCGCGTTGCTGCCGCTGCTGCCGCTGCTCGTCGTTTCGTCGTCTCCGCAAGCAAGGGCGGCTACGCTGGCGCCTCCGCCAATCAGAATGAGTCGTCGTGTGATGTGTCTGTGCGTCATGGTCAAGTTATCCTCGAACCCTGATTTAGCACACGCGGCCGGTCGCCGCGGCATTCCAACAAGCGGCTGGCGCATTCACGGGCGATGGCGGTCCGAATCGTTCGCGTTGTCGATTCGGCTCGACGCCGGCGCCGAATGGAAGGAAAATGTGCAACCCAAGCCGATGATGAAGCTGAGTTTTCGACGCGTCCGTGCGGGCAAGGAGGCCCGCCTTCGAGATTGGCTGGCCGAGCTGTCGGTACGGGCCGACGAAGTGCGAGCCACGTTCGTCGATGAAACGGTGCGCAGCGAGCAGGCCTTCCTCGTTCACACGGTCGATGGGCTTGTGCTCGTCTACGCGGTGGAAGCTAGCGACTTGGAGTGCGCGAGGGACGCTTTCGAGCGGTCACCACACGCCATCGACGCGGAGCATAAGAGGGTCATGAGCGAATGTCTCGGAGATCGATTCGACATACCGCCGCTCTATTCTGTGGCGCTGAAGGGGATAGCGTGACCCGGCCGGCGCGGTGGGCGGACGAGCTCCTAGCCAATACCGGCAGGCCCTGCGGCCCTCGGGTTGCGCGTTAGCGAGCGCAAGGACTCTCTGGGCGGGCTCTCGGTTTGAGCCGCTCGCCTTTCGGCGAGTGCCTGTGCGTTGCGAAACCGAGTCTCTCCCGAAATGCTCACGGTATCGTGCTGTTGCGTGGCGCGCGGTTCGGCGCTCCGTTGTGCTGTAGAATGGTGAACGCCTATGGCGCTGTTCGTGGCATTGATGTTCATGCGATCCCCCCTCGCTACTGTCACCTTGATGGCGGCGACTTAGTGCATGACAAAACTGTAGTGCGCGAGGCGTCTAAAAGGCGCCAGGCCCGAGCAGATAGCCGACCAAGGCGCCAATCGCCAAGGTCGCCAGGATGATGATCGTCGACGTCTTCGTGGGCGGGGCTGGTGCTTCGCGCCACATCACCTTGGTCACGACGCGCAACAGGCGCTTGGAAAGCTGCAAGGCGGTCACACTGTCGGTTGACACTCCTAGAAGTTCGGCCATGCACCTCAGGGCGAGGAGGTTGACGTCCGTATCGCTGGCCTCGTCGGCGACTTCGCGCCGCGCCGTGGCATAGACGAGCCCCAGCATCGGTGGCAGATCCTTAGCATGCTGCGGAGGACCAAGCAGTTCGCACAGTGCCGGCCAGTCACCGTTCGTTAGCATCTGATCGACGGCCGCGACGCGTGGGTCCAGCTCGATCGAACTTGGAGGAGTTTCATGCGGCGTACGCTGACTCGGCGGTAGCGAAAGCTCGTCTTGATCGCGTGACACCGCCCGAGCGCTGCTTCTGTCGCGTGGGCCCACCGTGGCCAAGTCTTCTACATCAAGAAGAGCCGCATCGTGTGAGTCGAATTCAGCTACCCCCATTGATCTGCAATATACAATAGCACCGAATGCCTGATTGCCCGCGAACTTGCCAACGCCGGGCCTTCAAGTAGCGGAAATTACACCGCGCGACGTTTTCCATTGAACGTCTGAATGGAGAGCTTCCGTGTTGCGACCAGCCGAGTATTTTGTTGCGCCGAGCGACGCGCCACTTAAACAGCACTTCTTCCTCGCCAAGTTCAACGAAGCCGGCAAGGCGGTCTGGTCGCAGAGCTGGGGCAATGGTCTGGGCTATACGCAGGGCACGGACGTCGTGATCGAGGAGGCGACCGGCAACATGTTGATCGGCGGCATGGTGCGTGGCGAGGTCGATGTGTCACAGGGGCAAAAGCTCGGGGTGCCGGCGAAATGCTCCAGCTTCGTTGCGAAGCTCGCCGGTGACGGGGCACTGTTGTGGACGAAGGGCATGGAGGCGGGTTGCCTCAGTACGTGGGCGGGCGATTTAGCGGTCAATGCGAACGGTGTCACGGCCGCCTTGATGTTTAGCAAAACGCTCGACGTAGGCGACACGCCCAAGAGCATGGTCCTCGATTACGGGGAGGGTTCCCACATGGTTTTGGTTAGCCAGACGCCTTGATGGTCGCGGCGTGTTGAGCCATCGCTGAAACACGAGGTTCGTGCCGCTGACCGTGCCACGGACGAGGGGCCCTGGTGGAGGCGTATCAAGACCAAAAGACCTCCTCCTCAGCGTCTTCATAGGACTTGGGCATGACCGATTCGCGGAGGCCGCCCCGTGCCGTGATCCGGCGGTATGTCGGCAAAAGCGGATCCTCGGAATTGCCCGAGGCAGGAATGGCATCGATCGACAACTCCTGCCTCAGTACGCGCATGAAGGTCTCTCCGTGTTCTCGTTTCGCGGCACGCACGGTGTCGGAGTCCGCCGCGAAGACCTCGTACACCCGCGTCTTGGTGGACCGGCCCTTCGCGACAACCGAATCGACGAAACGCACGTTGCGGTTAAGCTGCGTGATGCGCTCGCGGTCTTGGATCGCTCGAATGGCGTTGAGGGTGTCTTCGCTGATGAGCAACGGTACGTGATACTTCTTTGTTAGACCTTCGAGTCGCGCAGCGAGATTGACCGCGTCGCCGATGACGGTCCCCTCCATGCGCACATCCTCACCGATGATCCCGAGCATCAGCGGACCGGTGTTCAGGCCGATCCCGATCCGAATGGGAGCATCGCCCAACTCAGAGCGTTCGGCGTTGAACTCGGCGAGGGTACGGAGCATCTCCACGCCAGCCTGCACGGCGTCCACCGGGCTGTCGAACAGCGCCATGACGGCATCGCCGATGTACTTGTCGATGAAGCCGTTGTGTCGCCGAACAGCGGGTCCCAATCGGCTCAAGAAATCGTTGATGAACGCGAATGTGCTGTGCGCACCGATCCGCTGGGAGATGCCAGTGAACGCTCGAATATCGCTGAACATGACGGTCATGGTGCGTTCAACTTGGTCACCGTGCTTGACCGCGATGATCGACTCGTGGTCGAGAATGTCGAGAAACTGCTTGGGGACAAAACGAGAATAGGAGTCGTTCAGTTCGTGTAGTTCTTCGCGGTGTGTCGCGTCGAGTTCTCGCCGTTCGCGGATCTGCGCCGCGAAGCCATTCAGCGCCTCGGCGACACGTTGAAATTCCGAGGCTGCATCCAATTCAAAGTCATCCTCCAAGTGTCCCGCGCGAAACCTGGTGAGTCGGCGATCAATCGCCGCGAGTGGTACCACGGCCAAGCGATAGACCATCGCGCCAACCGTGAGGGCCAATAGTAGCAATAGCACCGCCATGGTGACTCGCGTGTTTTGCACGCGGGCTGCCACCTCGACCAACGCAGGGCTAAGGTCGACGACCGCGTGCAGTGAGCCCTGCGGTTTTCCGTTGACCATGACCTCGCGAGCTTTGGGGGAGAAGGTCTCCGCTCTCTGGGTGAGCGGGCGATGCCATCGAACGAGCACTCGCCTCTCCTCATTGAGAATCTCGAGCGTGTGCAAGCTCGGATCGCTCTTGCCGAGTTCGCCCACTAGATTCGTGAGCAGGGAGATGTCTTCGGCGGCGATGGCGTCAGTGGCGGTGACCCTGAGATTGTCCAGCAACTGGTCATATTGACGCTCCGTTTGCATACGGAGGTAACTTCTGTCGCGGCGCGCGGCCAGTTCGCCGATCAGCACGACCAACAAGGCGGTCGCGAGGCTCAGGACGACGAAGAACTGCCCAGCCAGTGACCATCGAGACCGAGCTCTTCTTTTCACGGTGTCTTGCTCGGTGTCTTGCTCGGTGTCTTGCTCGGCGTCTTCGTGAAGTGC
>JAPYTK010000085.1:13576-21052 GCA_029941785.1 Polyangiaceae bacterium
CGGTGTCTTGCTCGGTGTCTTGCTCGGTGTCTTGCTCGGCGTCTTCGTGAAGTGCGCCAGCTCTTTCAGTCCTAACGCTCTGATGTCGTTCCAATCGGCATCAACGGCGGGCATCAAGCCCTTGAATTTGATCTTGTCGAAGGCCGCCGCGTCGCGTGGTTGGTCGACGATCTGTGCGACCGCCGCTTGCAGGCGCGCCACGATGTCCTTGGGGACGCGCGGGTGGTACGCGAAGGCATGCGGTGTGAAACCGGGCGTTGTCCAGAGCACGCGAAGTTGCGAGCGAATGTTTTCTGGGGTGGCGGCGAAGGTTCTCTTCACTCCGCCACCGACGGCGTGAATCCGCCCCGCAACGGCGGCGTACACCGAGTCGTGCGAATTGACGTAGTGGGTTTCGATAGGCACACCCAACTGCTTGAATTTCGCGCGCGTGAGGAGGCTCGCTGCGAAGGCGGCGGGCGAGGGGAAGGCTGCCTTGAGTCCGGCACATTCTTCCAAGGTCTTCGTTTTGCTGTCCTTGCGAACGACGAGGATCCCTTTGATGCGTTTGTCCTTCTGGCGAGCAAAGGCGGTGTATCCCGGCTTTTCCTTGAACACCGTGTAGTGGTACGGGTTCATGTAGGAGATGTCGTAGTGACCGGCGGCGACCCGTTCTTCGAACTCCGGGATGGTCGTGGCGGTCTTCACCAAAATCGTGCTGCCAACGAGTTTCGACAGCTTGTCGGCAAGCGGTTGCCAGTTGACCTTGATGACGGCGGCAGGTTGCTGCGGTACGATACCGAAGGTGAGCGTGTCAGGAAAACCGGGACGATGATCGGGATCGAAAGCCGGCGTCTCGACGGTGCCGGCTCCGCTGGAAGGTGCTGAAGTTGGGGCCTGTACTTGATCGGGCGACTTTTGCGGTGCCGAGTCGTCGCAAGCGACGACACCGAAACTGAGTGCGATGAGCAATGCATGCCGACCGAGTTGAGGCAAAAGCCTGCGGAATAAAACGGTTGTGTGATTCGATGTTCGCATGAGGGATCCTAGGGGTGGCGGACGATGATGAGTGTCCCTCTCTGTAAGCATTCTTGCCGGCGAACGAGCTGTCGCATGGGGGCTGGCTTGTGTCCAGCGACGGGAAACACCCGGGTCGCTCGGTCGATGTTGAGCATGACAACGGCTGTTCTGGACTCTTGGACATGCCGTCGTGCGCCGAGAAGGAGGCGCTCAAATTCCGCCGTCCGTGCAGCCAACCATGTAAGGTGAGTCGCAACTGGCATCTCGGCTTGCCGGAGAGGGGGCCGCGAGGATGATGCTTAGAGCAGGCCATGAGAGATGAAATTCGAACCCGGTGAGATCATTGACGAGCGCTATTTGGTCGGCGCTTTCGTAGGTAGCGGGGGCATGGCGTCGGTGTACCTCGCGACCGACCTTCGCGACCAGCGCGAGGTGGCGCTCAAAATCATGCAGTCGAACCCTGAGAAACCGGACCTGGCGGGCCGGTTTTTGCGTGGCGCACGACTCGCCAGGAGAATCCAGCATCCGCACGTGACTCGGACATTTGATGTGGGCCAATGGGGTGACCCTCCGAGCGGCCACTACATCACGATGGAGTACGTGAGCGGGGTATCGTTCAGTGAACTGTTGGATGCGTCTCTGCCACGCGGGGCCATCATTCAACTGGTATGTCAGGTATTGACGGCCTTGGCGCACGTCCACGCGCATGGGGTGCTTCATCGGGATATCAAACCTGACAACATCCTCGTGTACCTGTCGAATGACGGTACGCTCAAGACCAAGCTTACGGATTTCGGAATCGCAGCGGCCTTGAGACCGGATCTTGACGAGAACAGCACGGATGCGGGGACCATCGTGGGCACGCCGGCGTACATGGCACCAGAACAAGTACGCCGAGTTGGCGGATTTGGGCCACCAACTGATCTTTACGCGGTGGGAACGATTTTGTATCGCGCCTTGGCTGGAAGACTGCCCTTCGACAAGACCGGAGTTGCGATCCTCGTCGCACGAGTCATTGAGCCTCCCGAGCCGTTGACGCCACGGGCCGGCACGACGCTCCCTCAGGGCTTGACCGACATCGTCATGCGACTACTGAACACCTCGCCGGTAGATCGGTACCAGGCTGCGGCGGATGCCATGCGACACCTCGCCCCGTATTGCGCGCCGGCCAAATTGACACAGGAGCAGTGGACCGCGCTCACCGCCGAGGTCTCGGAATTGTCTCCGGCTAGCCACGGTGGTCCGCTATCTAGGCCGCTCGATGCCATGGCCGACACGGCCATATCACGAGAACCCGTCTTTGACGGTCACACCCATCCGACCCTACCGACGCAGTCGTTCTTTTGGGGGCGCGAACAGTTGATGCTGGCCGTGGAAAAGGTCGTGGCCCGTGCCGAGCATGGCGAAGGTCAGGTTGCTCTCTTGTCCGGCGTGACGGGGATTGGCAAGAGTTGTGTCATCGATAAGGTGTCTTTTGCCTTGGCTGAGCGAGGACGCTTCTTCGTGCTCAGAGCTCTACGCCGGCAGGACGGCGGAATTGCTTCTGCGCTGCGTCATGCGCTCGAGCAGTACCTCGGCATCGTCGGGCGCAGCGTGAGCACCGTACGTGGCGTCGTCAAATCGTTCTTGGAGCGCCACCAGGATGTCGAACCGCACGAGTACGAGGAGCTGGTGACGTTCTTGAGGCCTCAGCGACAACTCGACGCCGATGGGAGTGTCGACGCTCTCAATGTCTGCATCGCGGTGACGATCCGCGCCCTCCGCCGAATCAGTGTTTTGAAACCGGTGTTGTTGGTGGTGGACGACATCGCCATGTGCGGCGTCGAGGGTGTCCGGTTCCTTTCCCACATCCTGTTCGAAATTCGACGCCAAGCGTTTCCAGTGCTCTGTCTCGCTGCCTTTTCGATTCAGCGTTCCGATGCGGCGTTCGAGGCAGCGCTTGCGAAAAACGATCGGGAGATCGACCGTGGTTTTCATCAGCTCGTGGTACCCGCGCTGGGTTTGGACGAACTGGCTCACGGGTTGATGGATCAGTTCGGGCTCGATCAAAGTGTCGCCGTGCGGGTGGCGAATGCGGCGGATGGAAATCCCCTGTTTGCGGTTCATCTTGCCCGGGGTGGCGCAGAGGATTTGGAGGACTCGCTCCAGACAAGTTCTTCGCTGGGTGAGATGACCGGCCTTCCTCGGCAGCTGGCCCGAGTGCTCAAGCTCAGCTTTACCGAGAGCCTCGCCAAGACGACCGAACCGGAGACCCTCCGCGAGCTCTGCTTGTTTGTGGCCATCTTGGGTGGTGGCGTCAGGGTGGAGATCTTGCGCCAATTTGCCAGCGCGAATTCGCTTGAGGTTGACCTCGACTTGGCGCTCGACGAACTCATCGAAGCGGGCTTGATGGTCGAGGAGCCCGTGTATGCCGAAGAGCGAGTGTTCCTCCATCCCAAGCTCCTGCGTGAACTGCTGAGCAGCGAGGTGAGTCTCCGCAGACGGCGCCGTTTGCATCGCTCCGCTGCGGCTGTGCGAATGGATTGCGAAAGCGAGCGACTCGATGCCGAAGCTGGGGTCATCGCACACCACTTCGATCAGGCGGGCGACAACGAGGAAGCGGTGAAGTGGTGGCGCCGTAGCGTGCCTTACGAGGCGCAAGTGGGTCATCCCACACGTGCCGTCGAGTCGGCCCTCTGTGCGCTCGGGCACATGGATCGGTCTTCGGTGGACTACGCGACGCTGGCGGTGACGGCGGGTCAATTGTTGCTCGATCTCGGGGACCTCGAACGAGCCGAAGATGTGTTGGGGCGCGTCGTGTCCTCGAGTGACGCAGACGCGGCTCTACGGGCAGGAGATCTGCTCGCGGACGTGTACGAGAACGCCGGGCGTGGTGACAAGTGGGCTGAGACCATCGAGGCGATGAGCGCCCGGGAAGCCGATGCGGGACCGTTGGGCCTCACGGCGCTGTATTGCGCCCGGTCGATGTGGCTCAATTCTCAAGGTGAGCGGGACCGCGGCTTCGAGGAAGCACAAAAGGCCGTGGACTGTGCCGAAGGTGGACCGGATACTCAGCGAGCGGCGCAGCGCCTCGTGTACACGAGCTTGACTCAGGTAAAACTACAGCTCGGTGAGGAGGCTGCCAAGCGGGCCTTGGCGCACTCCGGCAGCCGGCCGGAACTCAAAGCACGAAGCCTCCGCGCGCTTGGGGTGGTGCTGATGTGGCAGCACAAGCCTGCGGCGGCCATAGAGAAATTTGAGGCTGTTGTGAACTTGGCTCAGCGCCAAGGACTGCTCGCTAGGCTGCCGATTGCTTGGCACGACTTGGGTGATGCACGACGAATCGGTGGCGCGCTCAAAGACGCCAGAGCCGCGTACGACAAGGCGATCGATTCCGCGCGGGAACTCAATCTCACCTCGTCCGTGATGCTCATCCAATTCAAGCTGTTCTTGTGCGACATCGTTGAGGGTAAGACGGAGGGTTTGGCTGAGCGGATTGCAGAGGCGACCCCGCAGGCCATGGCCTCTGGATTGTCATTGGCGGTGCCATTCGCGAACATGATGTTGGCTTGGTTCCATGCTCGCGAGGGTCGGCTGCGTGATGCTCAGCTTGCGTACAGCGCCGTCGCAGACATGCGCATCAACGCCATCGATCCTCAGTTTCCTGTCATCATGGAAGAGATTGGCAGGGCCGTCGTCACCTCGAAGGAGGCATCAACGTACCGCGAGCTTGCGACCGAATCGCTGTCGCTTGGGATGGAGTATTGGGCGCGTTACGGTCAGAGCGAGCGCGCCAAGGCCTGCGAGTCGCTGTTGCTCCAATTGCCGGGCGATGCTTGAACGTTGCTGACGGCCACGCGGGCAACCGCGAAGCTTGTGCCGTCAACCAGCGCCGTGAAGCAGCGGAGGTCAGGCTGGCGTGGCTTGCGAGATGGCGGTGGGCTCGGCCGGGGTGACGGTGTCGAGCAGGCTCTCGAGGCACGGTACGACGATTTGGGAGAGGGTCTCCGGATCGTTGCCGTTATGGCGCTTCAAGTTGACCAATTCGGCGTCCAGTGCGCGGCGCACCGAAGCGTCGCCTTGCTCGAGCAACCAACGCAGACAACGCCACGCGAGCTCGGCGTGCTCGCTTTCTTCCTCGGCCACGCGGGTCAGTACGGCGCGCACGGCCGGATCGGTGGCGCATGCGAGACGGGCCGCTGCGTCGATGGCGGCGATCGCTTCGTTGATGCAGCCTTCACGCAGGGTCTCGATCGCAAGGGTCTCGAACGAGTTGGGCAACGGTAGATTGGCGGGCAGGGGCAATCGGCCCGGACCCCGGGCTTCGCCTGCGTAGACGGAGGCGAGAGCGAAGGCATCGCGCGCGTGTCCGATCTCTTGCCGAGCCGCGCGGTGGCAACCGTCCACCAGAGAGGGCGGAGCCCCGAACGTCATGAGGGCAATGGCCATGCGCGAGAAACTCGCCACCGAGGCGTGCTCGAGCAGGCCGTCGGCCGTCCACCGCTCGGCGAGTTGGGCGCGCTGCGCAGAATCCAAGATCGAGAGATCGGGCATCCATTCGCTGCACCACGCGTCGTCGCCGCAGACGGCGGTGGCTGTCACGACCGCGCCATCGACGACGAGCGGACGGCCCGGAATGGCGCAGCCCTCGATTTGAGTCGTCACGGCATAGCAACACTTTTCTGGGCTTTGCGCCATGGGCCCGCAGTGCAGCTCCTTGAGCAGAAAGCATGAGGGTCGGTCGGGATCGACGCAGCATGCAAGCTGCAGTTGCTTGACGAGGGCCTGACTTGCGGGATCTCCCTCGGGGCAGGGATTCGGTGCGCCATCCAAACACAAGACTGCGCTGCCTTCCGTGCCCGTGCACGAATTTCCGCTGCTGCTCGACACGGTCGTCGAGGTCCCGACTTGGCCGCTCGCCGTCGTCGTGCCCACGGCGGTCGTCGCTCCGCCTGCGCCACTGGAGATGGGAGGATCGATGACGGTCTTGCCGCCGCAAGCTCCGACGGCGAATGCGGGGAGGGTCAAGGCCGGCAGGCCGAGAGCGAGGGCGAGGCGAGACCTTAGGATGCGGCGAAAACGGGACATTGGATGCATGCCCATAAGGTATCAGTCGCGGCCCCGAAGCGAAAGCACCGGCGGTCTCTTCGCCGGCCGACGTTGGAGGTCGCTCGTGCGAACTGTACGTGCCGAGAAAGGACTCATCGCCGCCCTCGATGCGCTCGACGCCGACGAGCAGCTTCGCTGACCGTGCGCGTGCGGGGGGCTTGCGGGTGTGGCCTAGGCGGGCGCGGTCGGCGCGACTACCCGGACATACGTGAGTCCCCTCACTTGGGACAATCGGGGTTCACGTCGTCGCTGCGGTTGTTTTCGGGGCGACATTCGTGAAAGTTCGGCTGATTCGGATCGACGAGGATCTCCGCGTAAAAGGTATCGTCGGTGTTCGCATCGGCCATGGCCGAGACGAAGGGGATGGCTTCCGTCTGGCCAGGGAGCAAGGTCTTGCTCGTGTAGACGCTGCCGATCTGTGTGTTGGGCTTCTTGAAGATCCCGACTTCGACGTTGCTCGGTAAGGTAGCTCGCCCCAGATTGCGCACATAAGCTTTCATGCTGACGGGCTTGTCGCAATTGACGTGGAGCTTGACCAGGGGATCGGGCGCGTCGAAAAGTCCCAATTCCTGAATGTTCTGGCGGAAGTTGTTCAGCCAGGAGGTGTTCCAGTTCTTGTTCTGATGTTGAGGGATCTGCCCGTAGTAGGTATTGCCTGTGCACGCGGTGTCACGTGGGTCGCAGATGTTGGAGACGCTATAGGCGTGCTGATTCCACAAGGTGCGCGTACCGACCCATGAGTTGGCGACATCGCCGAGTAGAGTGACTCCGCGATAGGCCCCGCTGTTTGGCTGATACCACGTCGGATATCCGTCTCCGCCAGTATGATGCGCACAGTGCCACAGCGAGTTATTGGGGTCGGCTCCGTTGTGGACCATGAGTATTTCTGCGTGGCCGTCGCCATCCACGTCGGCCACGACCGGTGCCTCGGTTGCGGTAAAAGACTGGCTTCCCGCGCCGTAGAGAATGTTCCCCGTCGTGCCGTCATAAACCCACAGAAAACACTCGTCCATGTAGACCACTTCGGCTGCGCCATCGCCTTCGAAGTCGAACACGCTCGAGCCGGTGACCGACGAGCTGTTGTCGTGGTTCTGGGTAGACCAGAGCGTCGTCATTGTGGTGTTGGGGTAGTCCGGCTTGAGGACCGAGTAGAAGTTCGCCATCGCGACGCCGATCTCGGGCTCGCCATCACCGTTAAAGTCGGCGACTGTTGGCGGGCCGCCCAGTCCGGTGCCCGGTATGCTGAACGGTCCAATCTCGATGTTCCCGGTGGCGCCGTCCAAGATGGAGAGCTTGCCGGCTCCGATCACCACCACCTCGGGGAGGCCGTCCTTGTCGAAGTCGCCGGTGGCGGTAAGACCGTCCGTCACCGCGGTATTGTGCCACAGG
>JAPYTK010000086.1 GCA_029941785.1 Polyangiaceae bacterium
GGAGCTGGAGCTGGAGCTGGAGCTGGAGCTGGAGCTGGAGCTGGAGCTGGAGCGGACGGGCTGGGCTCGGGTGTCGCCAAGGCAATATCAAACGGAGAGCCTGCCATCGCCATCAACGCCCTGGCGTCGATGACCTGCATCCCCATCCCAAGCGTTTCACCTGCCATACGAGATGCCTCGTATTGCGCGTCCTCGCTCGCGCGCTGCTGCACCTCGGGCGCCACCTCCACGGCGGGCCCCGAAGCATGGGCAAACGGCGTAACGACGATGTCACCCAGCTCGATTTCGGCCGGCGGTCGACTCGAGACGTCAAAGGGTTGGCTGAGATCGAGTTCCTCGCCGGAGGCAACGTGATCGAGGAACGCTTGAAAACGAGCCAAGTACACGCGCTGCAGATCGCCGCGCCCTCCCGGACGAGCCGCCAGCGCCAACCGCGCAAGCCAGTCCATTTGTACAACCTGCCACTCGCTTTGGGCGATACCTGCACGAGCGAGTACTTTGGCCGTCGGCGCCCCTTGGGCGAGGACCGCGTTCATCGCCGCGTATTTGGCGATCGAAACGTTCACACTCCGGCCCCGCGGTTTGCCACCCATCAAGTATAGGGGGGACCCCGCAACCTCGTCAGCTACAAAGTGGTTCACGCACCCGCGGCAGCCTGACCATGCGAGGGACAGCACAATTCAGGCGTCGCGCGACGGAAGCGTGCATCAGGCTGCCCCCCACCGGAAAGCCATGCTAACCGTAGGAATATGAGTCATCTCTTCATCCAGCGCCTGGTTCGCCCATCTTTCAAGCGAATCGTGCTCCCTGTTCTCGTTCTCGTCTTCGCGAGTGGTTGTGCCTCACGCACGGCCCCCTTTGACAAGCTCGACAAGGCGTCGATCACCATCTTCAAACTACAGGCACAGGCGCCAGCCACCGCGCCCGCGACGCCGGCCGGAGCGCTCATTCCAGGCCTGCCGCCCGAACTGCAGCAGTTGGGCATCCAAGTTTTGCAGCAAATGCAGGCGCAGGGACTCATTCCTCCAGGCCTGATCCCCCCCGGCCTCTTGCCCGCTCCCGGCGTTTCTCCGCATGCCCTTCCCGCGCCATTGTTTCGAAATCAGTGGGCGGTCGCTGGCCAACAGCCCATCGTCGATGAAGCCACGCGTGAAAAGCTGCTCGACCTCTTCGGCAGCGGCGATAGCTTCAACAACCAACGCTACGGTTGTTTCAGCCCCACGATGGCGGTTAGCTTTCAATCTCCCAAACTACCCGAGCCCGTCGACATCGTCGTGTCTCTGCCCTGCAACCAGGTGCAAGGCTACGGTCTGCAGTGGCCCCATCGGGGCGCCGGCCTCACTGGCGAATCGCACGCCACGCTGACGGAGATCTACTCGAGAATGTTCGGCCCCGTGCCGCCGGCAGGTCCGGGAGGCGCCATGGCTCCTGCTCCCGCGCCGCCCAGCCCCTATGGTCAGCCGATGCCCATGGCACCGGTCGCACCCGCACCGGTCGCTCCGACCCCCTTCCCGGCCGCGCCGGTTGCCCCACCTGCGGTGCCCACGATGCCGCCCATGGCCCCCGCACCGGTCCCGGGTCCGCGCAACTGAGCCCGGCTCGGCGCGTCGCTTCAAACCCGCGCCGGCACGTGAGCAAAGGTAGCTGATTGCCTCCCCGCGCGCGTGAGATCGGCACCCTGTTCGCCGTCTGTGTGGCCGGCGCGGTCGTCGTCTTGGCTACCGCCACGCCCACGCCTCAGCCTCGCCCCACTCGCCCCACCCTCGCGACGGCCGAGGGGTCAACCTCGCCCACTGCCGCTAGCGCAACGAGTTCCGGTGCGCTTCCCGGCGCACGGTCAGCGTCTTCAGCGGACAGCGGCGGACCGGGTCGCATCAAGGGCTGCCAGATCGAAGATCGTGGCTGGGGCCGTTATGCACCGCCATGGCGCTCGCTAGGCGTTGCCGGCGCAAGACTCATGGTGCCGCAGCAAATGCCGGAGCTTCGCTACGACTTGTTGCTTCACTTTCATGGCGGCGAGGCGGTACGCAAACTCGTCGCCCCGGCGGACCTGGGCGTGGCGATCGCGACTGTCGACGCCGGCCAAAGTTCCAGCGCCTATGGCAAGGCCCTAAGTGATCCGCAGGTCATCCCCGCCTTGCTCACGCGCGTCGACGAGGTGTTCGCCCCAGCGAAACGACGGAATCTCATCATCTCTTCCTGGAGCGCCGGTTACGCAGCGGTGCGCGAGATTCTGCGGCAACAGCCCACGTTGGCGCAAGCCGTGGTCGTCCTCGATGGTGTTCATGCAAGCTACACCGATGACGGCTCCACCTTGCGCCCGAGCGACGTGAGTCCGTTCAGCGCACTCGCCAAACGCGCCCGTGCCGAGGAGGCGCTACTGGTGCTCACGCACTCGGAAATCCGACCGCCGGGCTACGCCTCGACCAAGCGCGTGGCCGACTACCTGCTCGACCAGCTTGGTGCACAGCGCCGCTACGCAGGTTTGATCGCCGTACAGCCAGGCGTCCGCCTCAAGACCCACTACGCGGCAGGCAAGCTCAACGTCTTCGGCTACACGGGAAGCGATCGACACGCCCATTGTGTTCAGCTCAGCCTATTGCCCGAACTGTTGAAGACCCACATCCTCCCTCACGTGGCCGCACGGTGACTCGCCGAAGCTCACTCACAACCTGGACGACCTCACCGATCGCACGACGTTAGCCGCGCCGTCGGCGACCTCAGCGCACCAGGCGGTCCGACTACATGCCGAGGCAAGCGCCGTACTGCTTCGAGCCGATTTTCAGAGTGTCCAATTGCCCGCCCGGTCCAGTGAGAGGCACGCATTGGATACCGCCCGGACAGACCGGTGCACCAACGTCACACCACTTCAGGCACTTCTTGCCGTTTTCCGTCCCGAAGCAACTCAAGCCCACCGCGCAATGAGAAACCACAACGCAGGATGTTCCCTGGATCCCCGTACCCGCCAAATTACAGTAGGTGTTCTTGTCGACGGCGTTGATCTCGCACTTCATGTTCGGCTCGAGACAGCCAACGTTGGTGATCGGATCGCAATTCGTGGAGCACACGCTGACTTGCTGGCGGCTCATCGCGCCGCCACTCGCCAGCTGGAAAGCGCATTTACCTCCCGGCATGTAACAGTCCGCGTCCGTGTCGCAATAGCGACGGCAGATACGGGGACTGCCGGAGTTCAGGCCGAAGCAGAGAAAGCCCTCCTGACAGTCATCGTTGCACACGGTTCCGTCGAGCGTGCTGCCCTCAGCAACGCACGAGATTCCGCCACCAGCGAAGTGACAACGCTCTCCGTCGCCACACCCGCATTGGGGAATGGTGAGCTTGCACGGCTCCTTTTCGCAGACGGGAGCTTCCCCTCCCGCGCCACCGAGGCCGCCCGTCTCACCACCACCAGTGGCTCCGCCCGCCCCTCCGTCGCCCCCCGCCCCCTCCGAGGTAGCGGAACTTCCGTCGTCGCTCTCGGGCAAGGCCTGGGCACAGGCTGCCATGATGACCAGCCCCGACAAGAACACGATCGCCACGAGGCGCGCGAACCAGCGAACCCGGACAACTCGTTTCTGCTCCATCTGCATCACGATACGAGACTACCCGCAGGCAGAGGCTGTTGGCAATTCGCTGCCCACATCTTCAGTACGCTTTCGCAATCACCACCCGCTGCTCGCTAGGCTTCCCTGACAGAATACAGGTACCTGGTGTCCTATCTCCGTCGATTGGGATACACCGCACGGTCAGCTTCAATTCCTTGAGCTTGGCCTCGTTGTCGGGGGTGTCGCAGCAGTGTGCCATCGCGAAGCCACCGTGGATCCCTGGCCTCTTCGTGTTCTCGGGCGTGAAGTACGTCACCAGCTCCTCGTAAGAATCGACGACTTTGGTGTGTTCCTTACGGTACGCCTTGGCCCGCGCGAACAGGGTCTGCTGGATATCGGCCAACAACGCCGCCGCGCGCTCGGGGAATGCTTCGGCGCTGATGCTCTCTTTGTCGCGGGCGCCTTTGTCCCGACGGGCAACCATCACGCTGCCGCTCTCGACATCCCGCGGCCCGATCTCGACTCGCAGCGGGACGCCCTTCTTGATCCAACCCCAGTTCTTCTCTCCACCACGTAGATCCCGGTCGTCGAGGATCACCCTCATCGGCGCCCCGTCGTAGCTCTGTGCCCGCAGCGCCTCGGCGAGCTTTTCGGCCACGGCCATGACAGCCACCCGCTGTTCGTCCTCGCGATAGATGGGAAGCAATACGATGTGCTCGGGCGCAATGCGCGGCGGGCAGACTAGACCGTCATCGTCGCTGTGCGTCATGATCA
The DNA here is from genome assembly GCA_029941785.1 of Polyangiaceae bacterium. Taxonomy (GTDB): domain Bacteria; phylum Myxococcota_A; class Polyangia; order Polyangiales; family Polyangiaceae; genus JAPYTK01. The sequence continues at coordinate 4,317 of JAPYTK010000086.1, forward strand.
GCGCGCCGACGAGCCGGGTCGACACCCCCCATGATGTCGTCCAAGCGTACTGCTCCTGCTCTTCGGCATTCTGGAACTTGATGCCGCTCGCCTTGGCGAAGTTCTGCCCGAGGAAGTGGGAAGTCCCTGCCTGAAGTGCCTTGCGATCTTGCATCATCGCTTCGACGGTGAAGGTATCTACTGCCCCAGGGAATCGCTCCGACTCGGTCTTGCGCCCCTTGATCACCGGCACCGCCATGTGCTCCTCGATGAAGGTCTCGTAGATGTCGAGCATGCGGCGCGTCTCCTCGACAGCCTCTGCCTCGGTCGCGTGAGCCGTGTGCCCCTCTTGCCATAAGAACTCTGCGGTCCGAAGAAACAGCCGCGTGCGCAGTTCCCAGCGCATGACGTTCGCCCACTGGTTGATGAGCAGGGGCAGGTCGCGATAGCTGCTGATCCACTGCGCGAAGCTCGCGCCAATAATCGTCTCCGACGTTGGTCGAATGATGAGCGGCTCCTCGAGCTCCGCTTTTGGATCGACGATCAACCCGCCCTCGGGGCCCTCGACCAAACGATGATGCGTCACGACGGCGCACTCCTTGGCAAAGCCCTCGACATGGTCCGCTTCTTTTTCCAGAAAGGACTTCGGAATGAGGAGCGGGAAGTAGGCGTTGCGGTGCCCCGTCGCCTTGAACATGCGGTCGAGCCCAGCCTGGATATTCTCCCAAATGGCGTACCCCCAAGGCTTGATCACCATACAGCCGCGCACCGGTGAGTTTTCCGCCATATCGGCCGCCCGAACGACCTGCTGATACCACTCGTTGTAGTTTTCCTCGCGCGTCGGCGAGATGGCGCTCTTGCTCTTCTTTCCCACGTTTCATTCCCTCGCGTCGCCGCTTGTACCACAGCCAGCCTCCCATCGGACAACCGCCAACTTCAGTCTCAGGGGAAGAGCCAAACCTCGGCGCTCGTGCCCGGCGAACCGGCGACCAGCCACTTCGAGGGCGCGCACGGTACGTGCCCCCGCTCTACACGAGCGGCACGATGCCCTATGCTCCGTAGTGACCATGGCCGCCTCGCTCTCCAAGCGCGTTTTCGTGCGCACACTCAAGGCGGTCTGGATCCTCTTCGTCATCACGACGCCCTTGCTCGGCGTGTGGGGCTCCTCTTCTCTCGCGGTGTTTCTGAACGGGCCCTTGTGGTTGGCCATCGGCAGCGGCTTGTTTCTCTTTCCGCTGGGACCGCTCGCCTGGGACGCAATCGCCAACTGGCGTCGAGGGCGCCGTGCAGAGAAGAAGCGCCGCGGGCGCGAAGACAAGAGCCTGGACGACGAAGTGCGGCCGCGGTTTCTCACCTTCGGCGATCGACTCATTTTACGAACGCTCTTTCTGAATCTACTGTTCATGGGAACGCTCCTGGCGCTCTTTCCGCAAAAAGGATTCGAGGCGCTGGCCACCCGCGGCGATTGGATGCTCGAAGGCCGCAAGGGCAAGACCGTCGATCGCGTGCGGGACCATCTGTTCGCCACGGCAGAAGGCTTGAGCTTTCTCTACGAGCACTTCCACGACAATCCCTTCCGGCGTTCGCAAGACGTGGATGACGACACGGATCCCAAGCCACCTCCGGCGCCTTCGGCCGACCCGGGGACGGACGTGCCACCTCCCGTTGGAACAGACGGCGACAAGATGCCCGCGGGCGACGAGAAGAAGCCGGCTGCCGATGGCGCACGTTCTCGGCGTTGGCCCCTCCCAGCGACGCTCCACCCCGCCGTCCGTTCCATCCCGAAGGAACGCGAGACGAGCATCGCGTCGGTGGCGAAGTACCTTGGCGAGCAAGAGAAGGACCCCTTCTATCTCGTCAAGGCCCTGCACGACTACGTCGCCGATCGCGTGGCTTACGACGCGGCAGGATTGGAAGACAAGAGGAAGCGGGGCAAGCCCCTACCACCACAAGATCCCGAGACCGTCTTTCGCCTAGGCGTCAGCGTGTGCGCAGGCTACGCCCAACTGCTCGAAGCGCTCGGCAAGGCCGCAGGGGTCAAGATCAAATATGTGGTCGGCGACTCGCGCAGCGAGAGTTGGGACACCGTCCGAGGAGCCGGCCACGCGTGGAACGCCGCTGAAATCGAAGGCGCCTGGTACCTCATCGACGCCACCTGGAACGCGGGCTACGTCGACGGTCGGACGTTCACTAAGAAGTACAAATCCTCGTATCTGTTCACCCCGGCGCACGTCTTTTTGCTCACGCATTTTCCCGACAACGCAAAATGGCAACTGCTTGCCACCCCCAAAACCCGAGGCGATTTTCTGCGCATGCCCTTTCTCCGGCCGCGCTTCTTCAGCCTTGGATTCAAGCTGCTTCGACCCGAACGATCCCAGGTCACCGTCGCAGGGTCGGCGCACCTCCAGCTGCTCAATCCGGGTGGTTTTTACCTCATGGCCAACAGTGTCCTCAACTCGACCAAAACCAAGAAGAAGGCCTGCACGGTCGCGGGCAACGGGGACGAGCGGATCGACGTACGATGCAAACTTCAGCACGAAGGCCGTTACGACATCGAGCTTTACTCAAACAAGGCACGACACGGCAGCTTCAATCACATCGGCAGCCTCGGCGTGAACAACGACATCTGAGCACCAGCTGGACCGGCGCGTGACATCGCAAACGGCGCGCGATTAGTTCACGCAGGTGTTGAGGCACGAGGCCAGAGGACCCGTTCCGTCGTAGTTGCAGTGACCAACCTGCACAACACAGGACGCCATGCACTGCACCGCACCATCGCAAGGCCCCGTGAATTGCGCGGTATTGCACATCGATGCGGCAATCTCACACACGCTCAGCGGTGGCGGAGGAGGAGGACTGGGTACGGACACACAGATCTGGAGGGCGTTTAATTTCGCTTGGCAGTCCGCCGGAAGCTCTGGCGATCCAGCGATGCACTCCATGCTGTCGAGACACTCATCCACCGAGGTGAGTTCCGAGACGCACCCCAAGTCGAGCGACGTATCGACGATGTCGCTCACCGTGGACTTGCACGCCGCGAACTCTTCGGGCGTGCAACCGAGACAGGCGCACGCGTCGACACAATAGTCGGTGAGATCGGGCGGCCACGTCTTGGGTCCGGTGGTCGTCGTACTCTCGCATTCGAGGACGTCGAACGTCCCGCTCGGACACGCGCAGCAGCTGTCCTGCACGACAGCGCCGCCGCATTCGGCCACGCAGGCCGTCGGCGCAAAACAAAGTCCACAATCGCTACCCCCGCTGCCGCCGCTACCCCCGCTGCCGCCGCTACCGCCGCTACCGCTAAAGCATGCGCTCGGATCTTCGCAGACGACCTCGCTCCCGCACGCAGACGCGCCGAGCGCAACGACCATCGAGGTCAGCATCATCGCAAGGTTGTAAATTCGGCTCTTCATGGGTGTACCTCACGGAAGGGTTGGGTCGACACCCGCGAGAAATTGCAACGTCCATGCCACCTGAAAGACGTTCCAAGTCGCCGATATAACGTGCACGAGAGTGTGCCACTGTGCCAATCGGCGGCCCTGGTGCCGCGTTCGGCCGTCTTGCCCGCTATATGGACGGTCACGCTGTCGCGGACTGGATGGCCACAGTCTTGCATTCCCTCGACCCGGATCCCTCGACCCGGAGAACAACTCGTGCGCTTTCCATCAGACAGAAGTAACACCAACAAGCCGTCAACCTTGTCTTATGGAACCGTGGACCTGGCGAATGATTCACCGATGGCGCGAGAGGTACGAAACGTGACGACATCCAACATTCACTCCACGCGCCTCCTCGTTGGCGCAGCTTGCATCGCTCTGTTAGGCCTGTGCCAATGCGGTGGTGACCCCGACCCTTCTGATCCATCTACCACCTCCGTCAGCTCGGGCGGGTCTGGAGGCGGCGCAGGCATGGGCGGCAGCGGGCCCGCGGGGAGCGGCGGCTCGGGCGGGAGCGGGGCAACCGGAGGCGGCGACGGCCTGTACGCGCCAGACAATGGTCCGACGCATGAAAACGGGAACGTTGTCAGCGTCAGCTCCAAAACCGAGATTCTCGACGCCATCGCCAATGCATCTCCTGGAGACGTCATCACCGTCAGCCCTGGCAGCTACGACTTCAATCAAGTCATCACGGTGCAGAACGACGGTCAAGCCTCGTCCCGCATTTTCTTACGGGCAGATCAACTCGGGACGGTGACCTTCAATCTGTCGCACATCGAGAACTTCAAACTCTATGGCAAATTCTGGATCTTCGAGAACATTCACTTCTTTGGTGCCTGCACCACTGGAAACAGCTGCGAACACGCGTTTCATATCGTCGCTGATGCCGACGACATCATTTTCAGGAACAACGACATTGAGAACTTTGCCTCGCACGTGAAGCTCAATGGCGAACTGGTAGGAGGTGGCTCCGCCAAGAGCTTTCCGGACCGGACCATGTTCATCAACAATTTTTGGCACAACACGAAGTACGTCACCAACAACGCCCCCCACAACATCTTGAATCTCGACGGGGGCAAGGACCATGTCGTGCGGGGCAATATTTTCGCCGACTACAATGCTCCCGCCTCCTTGCCGAAATCGGCCTCCGCCGTTTACCCGAAAGCCTCCGCCCTCCGAATTTTGATCGAACAGAATCTCATCGTCTGTGAAAAATCCCGAACCGCGGGCGAGACCGCGAGGGGGATCCAACTCGGCGACGGAGCACCGGCGTCGATCTGCGATGGGGACCAAGATCAAGACGGCTCGGGCGACTGCATCGAAAATGGTCAGAGCCAAGAGGCTATCGTCAGAAACAACATCATCATGAACTGCAACAACGGTGGCAGCTCAGCGGGGATCATGGTGGGCAGCGATAGAGAATCAAAAATCTATCACAACACGGTTTACAATGTCGGCCAGAGGAATGCCGGCTTTTACGTTGGCCACGCCGACCACGACACCTACTGGCGACACAGCATCTTGGAAAACGGTTTCAACACCAGCTACGCCGCTCGCCCCCTCAATGAAACGAACAACGCCCTGCCTTCTTTTGCCGAGATGAATTCGACCTTCGCCTCGCCCGCCGACGGCGATTTTTCTCTGGCGGACGGCGGGAGCATCGTCGAGCAGGGGCCCACGGATGGCGACGTTGCCCACGACTTTTGTGGTTACCCACGCGGAGAGACCGCGGACCTGGGGGCGATCGAGTACTCGACGACCTACGCGGGAGCGGCTTGCTCTGCGATGGTCAAAGAGATGTACGAGAGAATTCCCTAAGGCCCGCCGAAGTCTGCTTCGAATACACGGGGCGAGGGCCTACCGCCTTGGTGGCGGGCAGATTTAGCTCAGTCCCCTGACCTTCCATTTTCCATCACGCTTCTGCAGCGAGAAGGTCACGGTGCGCTTGTCGCCGCATTTCGTGAGAATCATCCACTTGCCATTCATCTTCTCGGTGATCTGAACGACATAAACCCTGTTCTTCTTGACGCAGCCCTTGGTGATCTTCTTCTTCGCGATGTCGAGCATGACCCGGGCTCGCGTGGCCCTGCCAGAACAGGCGGTCTTCTTGTCGCACCATTTCTCCATCCATTCGTCGTGCTTGTCTGCGGCGATCAGCTTGAGGCTCTCGGTGACCGCGTAAAGCGGCGTGCCCCTCTTGGCCTTCATCTTCTTGTTCACGAGTTTGGCCGAAGCACTCCCCGAAACCCCAGCGAGGAACGCCACGACGCACAATACCCAGATCCTACGTAGACCTCTCATCACTGCCTCCCATGTTAACCTCTATCTGATGATGGTCGCGTACCGAGCGCCAGTCGTCAACGTGGCGTTTCTCATGCGGGTGTGGACGACAAGCGGGTAGAAGGCTCCAGATCATCGATCGAGGAAGCCAAAATGAACGTCGGATTCTTGAGCGCCGCCATCGTCTCTCTCTTCACGTGGGGGATCCACACATTCGTCGGCGGACCTGCCGTTGCCAAACCGCTTCTCGATAGCGACATGGAGGAGGTGGCGAAGTACACGAACTATTATTGTTGGCATGCCATAACCATTGTACTTTTTGCAATGGCTGGTGGTTATGCCTATGCCGCTTTCGTTCCGGCGGGTTGGGATGTCGCGGCTCTCTTTGCGTTTCTCGCGGTGGCGTTTGCCGTGTGGAGTTGGGTCTTGATCTTCTGGTCCAAGCGCACCGCGCTCGAGCTGCCCCAGTGGACGCTGTTCTTGGCGATCAGCATCGCGGCGGGATGGGGACTTTTGACGTAGACGTCGACGATCCGTCGGCTCAGATCTCGCCGATGCACATCATCTTGTTGAGACAGGCCTGCTTGCTGCTGCAGCACAGCGTGTTGCAGCATTTTCCTGTGCCATCTCCACACGCAGCTTTGTGCTTCGCTGGTCCTTCGAGCTTGTTGCCGGTGGCGCAGTACGGAACGATACAGTCCGTGAGATCGGGATCGACCGGCACATCCTCATCGTCGATCACCACCTTGGTCGATCCCATGCCGTCGCATACCGTCGAATGACAGTCTCCGACGCGCTGGCCCGGGATCCGCGTGCCGTCCATGGTGTAGTTGTATTGGCACTCTTGGGCGACGCACTTTGGCGCGGAACATGCGGTCAAGTCACCGCAATCTGAATCGCCGAGACACTCGACGCACTTGCCCATCCCATCACACACCTTGCCGTTGTCCGTCTCGCATGGCGCCTCGACAGCGACCGGGAGGCTGCTCGGGCCATCCTCGGTGCACACGCCGTAGGAGCAGTCGTTTCCGTCGTCGGGCAGGTCCTTCCAATCGTCGATGGACGCAACGTCACCACTTTCGCCACAGACGGCGATGGCGCAGTCGCCGGCCTCTTGGTGCTGCTCCGAAAGCGGGGTACCCGCCTCGACTGATTCCGTCGAGCAGCTACCGTCACTGCCGCACACGCCGAGCTCACAAGGACCCGGCGACGTGCACTCTGAATCGGTTTTGCAGGCGCCAGGCGCGGCGCCGCTGCCCTGACTCGTTGCTGTGTCTCCGCCGCTGCCGCTCGCCGCATGGCTCGCTGTTTCGTTTCCGCTACACGCGACGAGCACCATGAGGGCAGTGAGCGTCACACCAAGAGTCGAAGTGAATTGCACGGCGGCATGATAACGCACTCCCGGCTATGGCGCACCCTGAGCGGCTCAGTCGACCAGCTTGACGAGGATACGGTCTTGTAACGGCAGGCCTCTATTCCCAAAGCCGCTAGGTGCCAGACTTGACTCCAAGAGCGAAGGGATCCCAAGCCAGGCTCTTCGTAGGACAGTCCGCCTTGCCATCGCAGTTCTTGGTGGCACAGGTCAGCGGCTTCTCAGGACACCTCAAGATGGCTATAATCTCGCCATGAGTCATCGCTCAAGACGACACGCCACCATGATCAGCCTGGTGTTTGGATCGGCTCTGATCGCAGCCTGCGCATTGGACCGAAGCGGTAGTCAGATCTTCGGTAACGACAATAGCGGGCCCGCCACCACGGCGTCGGTCGGGGTGGGCGGCGCAGCCGTGTCCTCTGTGAGCAGCCGCAACTCCTCAGGGGTGGGCGGCGCCACCACCAGCGCATCGACCGGCATGGGCGGCACAACGATCACATCGACCGGCAGCGGTGGCGCAGCGTCGTCCAGCCGAGCCAGCAGCACCGCCAGCGGCATGGGCGGCATGGGCGGCATGGGCGGCATGGGCGGCACGGGCGGCACGCTCAACCTCGGAGACGCGTGCAACAACGGCGGCCAATGCATCAGCAGCTTCTGTCAGGACGGGGTGTGCTGCGATGGGCCCTGCAACGGTGACTGTGAGGCCTGCAACATCAACGGAACGTGCAAGGCCTTCCCGCTCGCCTTCGACGACTGCAGTGTGATCGGCGAACTATGCGACAGCGGAGGAATGTGCGCTTGCGGCGTGACGCCCGCACCGAGCAACAACAAGTGCCCCATGGCGTGCACGGGCGGTTGCGACAACGCCTACGACACGTGTTTCATCGATTGCAGCAATGAGGACGACTGCAAGGACAGCATGATCAACTGCCCAGCGGGCTACCACTGTGAAGTTGACTGCAGCGGCACCACATCCTGCGCGGGTAACACGACCATCAATTGCCCGGCCGATTACTCTTGCTCCGTATCGTGCACCAGCACCGATGCCTGTTCAAGCAGCAACATGATGCTCAACTGCAGCGCCAACGGCCCCTGCAAGTTGCTCTGCGACGCCACCAACGCGTGCGGCGATGCGAACATGAACTGCGGAGCCAATGCGTGCGCGTCCGTCTGTATGAGCGGCGGCGGGTCCTTGACCGCGATGAACGACCCCCAGACCTCTTGTGGCTTCAGCCAAGGCAACGGCTGCTGACTGGCGACCGGGGAGACGCAACGCCGGCATTCGTGCTCGCCGGCAAGGTCGTCATGCGCGAGAGCGGCCCCGCGAGTCGGGCCACGCTCATGCACCCGAATCGCCGACACCAATTAGTTCGCTCCCGCCCAAACAGCATGCGTGTCTGGCGACGACGAACTGTCCTTGAGTGGTGGTCATATGGCCGGAGAGAGCGGGCCTTCGCGTTTGGACCGGCTGTGGTAGGTTCTCGGTGTAACAGCGCATGCGCTTGGTCCAGTCAGAAAACCCAATGGCAACTTGGAACCCACTGTGCGTTGCCGTCTGCCTCATCTTGGCGGGCTGCAGCCCGACCCCCGTCGATTCGGCTCCTGAGGTGGACGACACCACCCCATTGCCTGCGCCAATCCCCTTCGACGCTAGCGTGGGCTTCCCCAACGTGCTGAACCTGCAGGGCGCTCCGGCGATGAGCGAAGACTGGTCGGTCTTCAGCTTCTCGGATCTCGGCTCGTGGCAGAGTTTTGGGCTTCCTGAACCCAGCGATACCACGCTGCGTGGCGGCTTCACCGGCCCTTTCCAGATGCGTGACGGTCGCTGGATCAGTCGCAGCTTCATGCGCTTTGGATTGTTCGATGTCGGCACGCAAACGGATCTCGATCTCGCGACGGCCAGCGAGGTGACGATGACGTCGTATCCCGGACGATTGCAGCAAGAGTTCGTCGTCGATGGCGTGAGGGTGCGCCTCAATCTACGCTTCGTGTCCAGCCGCTCGGCGCTCGTGCAAGCTTCGCTCGTCAACCAACGACAGGCAAGCGTGACGCTGCAGTTGTCGTGGCAGGGTGATCTCTTTCCGGGCGTCGGAACGCTCGAGGCGACCCCACGTGGCGTGCAAGCGACGCTCGCCTCAGGCGGCATGATCGCGGCCGTGAGCGCTCCCGAAGTGCTTGGCGTCTCGCTGAGCCAGGACGGCTCGAGTTACGTCGTCACCTCATCGCAGCCCATCGAGCTCGCTCCGGGCGACCGCACCGAGGGCCACGCGCTGCAATCCTTGACCTTCGGAGCGGATGAACTCACAGCCGAGCACGGCCTGATCGACCAGGTGCTGGCCGATCCCAGCAAGAGCATCGCGAGCCACGTGACGCGCTGGAACGACTACCTCGCGAAAACCAACGGCGGGCCAGCTTATCGTGACGTGTCGGTCAAGAGCTTGCAAACGCTGGTCACCAATTGGCGCGCGCCCGCCGGAGCGCTGCTGCATGACGGCCTCTTTCCGTCCTACGCCATCTGGTACTTCAACGGCTTCTGGGCGTGGGACTCATGGAAACACGCAGCCGCGATCGCTCGTTTCGACCCCGAGCTCGCGAAACAACAGATCCGCACGATGTACGCCTACCAGGACGCCGCCGGCATGATCCCCGACGTGATCTACTTCGATCCCAGCGAGAACAACTTTCGCAACACCAAACCCCCGCTGTCGTCATGGGCGATTTGGCAGGTGTACGAGCGCTCCGGCGACGCCGCCTTCGTGGCCGAGATGTACGACGCCGTGGTGCGTTATCATCAGTGGTGGTACGCGGCGCGCGACAACGACCAAAATGGCCTCTGCGAGTACGGCTCGACCGACGGCACCGCGATCGCCGCCAAATGGGAGAGCGGAATGGACAACGCCGTGCGATTCGACAACGTGGCCATGTTGAACAATGGCCCAGGCAGCTGGTCGATGGATCGCGAGTCGGTCGATCTCAACGCCTACCTCTACGCCGAAAAACGCACCCTCGGCGAGATGGCCACCGTGCTGGGAAAGAGCGCCGAGGCGCAAAGCTGGCAGGCGGAGGCCGAGGCGCTGAAGGGCATGATCAACGCGATGATGTTCGATCCCGAAAGCGGCTACTATTACGACATCGAGATCGCGACCAAGTCGTTCATCTCCATCCAAGGACCCGAAGGCTGGATCCCGCTGTGGGCCGGCGTCGCCGAGGAGGCGCAAGCAGCCGCCGTGCGCAGCGTCATCCTCAACCCCGACAAGTTCGCCACCCACGTCCCCTTCCCCACCGTGGGTAAAGATCAGCCCGGCTTCTCCGATGGGTACTGGCGGGGCCTGGTGTGGCTCGACCAAGCCTACTTCGGAGTCGCCGGTCTGAAGCGCTACGGCTACGAATCAGATGCGCTGGCGCTCACCACGGCCTTGCTGAACAATCTCGAGGGCGCGACCGGCTCACAAGCGCCGATCCGCGAGAACTACCATCCGCTCACCGGCGAGGGGCGCAACGCCAACCACTTCAGCTGGTCGGCCGCCCATCTACTGATGCTGCAGATGGACGTGGCCGGCGCCGCGAACTGAGGGCCGGTCACGTCGCCTCGCCGGAGCCGGGCCTCCACCCTCTCCAAACCGCTGAGCACTCGGGCGGCGAGGAGAACCTCAAATGGATGACCTGCGCGTGCCCGCTCAACCCGAAACTTGTGTTAGTTTGCGGCTGAACACGGACGGACCTGCGTTCCGGCGATCGTTCATCACTCCTCGAGGATTCTCACCATGAACAAGCACTATCTCTTCATCGCCGCTTTCACTGCTCTCACCGGTTGCACCGACGCCATCGTCGGCGAATGGGAAAACGACGACAACACGTCGTCCTCGGAAGACAACCTCAGCATCGACTCCGACGGAACGGGGGTCCGCACTTCGACGACGAACGGCACCGTCGACGGGAAGAATTACTCGGCGATGGTCGAGTACGCGATGAAATGGGAACTCGTGAACGACAACGCCTACGAGCTCGTGCTCAACTGCGATGACGCCGAGGTTAAGCTCGACGGCCAGAAAGTGGCATCCGGCTGCACCGACGTCGCTGCGTTCGCCAAGATCACCTTCTCGAAACTCGAGGCCGATTGCTCCATCAACGACGACGGAGATGAGTTGAAGTGCGACCCTGAGGGCAGCGACGACAAGATCAAATACATCCGCAAGGACTGACAGACATACGGCTCGCGTAGGACGCACCGCGAACCGGCCGGACCGGGGCCGCGCCTAGGGTGTGGCGGACCCATGCGCTCAGCGAATGAAGAGCTCTCCCTGCTTTGGGTGCAGCCCTCCCCCATCGGGGCAGCCCGCTTTGTTGAGCTGGAAACCATCGGCGAAGAGCCCGAAAATGATGTCTTTGTTCGAATTGTCGCGGAAGAAGAACACGTCCGTTCTATCCGTATACCCAGCCCAATGCAGCATCTTCGGTCCTTTCATTGCCATGCAACTGCCGCTCACGTAGTCCACCTTCATGGCGGTGTCCCAGGCGCTCTGCGCGTATTTCGCGACGAAGTTGTCTGGCAGGTCCATGGTGTACGCCTGACCGGCGCCCTCACGCGTCACGAGGAGCAACATGTCGATGCTGAGTCCGGCGCCGATGGGGTCGAGGGAGTATGGCTCTGTGCCCATCACGACGCCCCGACTGACGCCCCACCCCATGTCGCCGATCGCCGCGGCTTTGCTTCTGGCGATCAGGGTCCAGCCACCACCGGCGATGCCCTGCTCGCAATACGCCTCGAAGGGGGCCGCGTTGCCGGCACCATCCGGATCGATGGTGTACACACCGCTATCGCCGACGACGCCGACGCACGATGTCGGATCGGGAAGTGAGCCTCCCGCGCCACCCATTCCGCCTGCGCCACCGATACCGCCTGCGCCGCTTCCACCCACGCTGCCCGCAGCGCCGTCCCCACCGCCGGCCATGTCCGATCCGCCAACGCTTGTCGGTGTGGCCGCGCCGCCGCCGCCCGCGGTGTTTTGGAGTGCCCCCTGACGGTCGAGCGTGCAGGAGGCGAAGGACGCGACGACGAGCACCATGGCCCCGTGCTTGCAAAAACGATATCCCGCTGTGGCGCTGAGTCGCATCACGCCCCCCTCAATCCCACATCTCGATGTTGTCCCACCACGTCACCGAATTCGCCGTCACACTGTACAGCTGTAGGCTCGTCATCGAGTTGACGTTCGCAAAAAACGGCACCTTCCGCCCTATCAGAACACCATCGACGTAGTAGTCAAATTCACGACCGGGCCAGTTGATGTGGCGCAGCTCGATGCGGTACCAGGTGTCGGCGAGAAAAGGCACCTCGGTCCGTACGTTGTTCTCGCGCTCCACGCCCATGCCGGTGGGCTCGAAATTGAAGAGGATCGGCGTGAGATCCCCCCCAAGAATATCCACCGTACCGGCATTGACATCCGTCGCGCTCACCCGCGCGTAGAAGCTGATGTAAAACGGCTTCCCGCTGATGTCTTGAGTCAGCCCGGCGGACTTTCCATTGTTCGGCCCCTGAACGAGTTTCAGGCTCAGGGTTCCCACCGCAGCCTCGAGGTCGGTCGTAAAGGTCGCCGGCTGCCCCCTGCCTTGCGCCCACCCCGAAAAATCACCCGACTCGAAGTCGGCGAAGAGCATACGGCTCCTCAGTGACCAGTCGGAGGCCAAGAAGGATGGCGCCGATCCCTTCATGGCAACCCGGCCATAACGTTTGCTCTGTTGCGACGGACCGGTCACCCCAGTGAGCGGCGCATCGAAATTCAGGCCCGCGATCGGCTCGGGGGGCGCCCCGCCCTTTTCGGGAGCCGACGTGCCGTGGAAGGACACCATATCGAGCACGTTCGACACGAGACATTCGCCGTCGCACAGATAAGCCGTGCCGCCGCGCCCGGGGTTGAAGGGCACGCCGGAGCCACAACTCGTGAGACCGGGCAGTGCAGAAATTTCTCCCGCGACCGCATCTTCGCTCACCTTGACCGACGCCCACGGCATCAACAGGTAGGCTGGAAGCTCGGTGAGGCAATCCTCGAGGCCCAGCTGATAGTCGTCACGGTCATCGAAAAACACCCGCTTACCCTCAAGCTGAACCGGGCAATCGCCGCCATTGGTGATCACGACGAAATCCGTCTGGCCGAGGTGCAGTTCCTCGAAAAACAAGGTCGTCGGATCGGACTCACACGCCACGACATCGAGGGTGAACGCCCCGCTGTCGCTGCCGCTCACTCCATCGACCAACACGTGGTAGCTGCCTATATCCAATGCCGACAAGTGGAGAAACTCCGTGCCGTCGGCCCCCGCGGCTGAGTTCATGCAGCCGAGTGAGCTTCCCAGATCGCAAGCGTCGTCGCTCGCCCTCAGCAAGCCATCAAACCCGCTGTTGAGGGTGATGAAGGCGTCGAGACCTGCCACCGGCATCGTAAACAAGATGGACCGGTCGGTGGCCTTCCCGCCCTTGGCTCCGCCGTCGCAGCTCGCTTCTCCGACTTGATCCTCGCCGCCCTCGGTGCTGCCGCTGAGCGTACCCTTGTACACCGCCCCCGGCTTACTGAGCACCAATTCACCAGGCAGCTGGCACGTCCATTCCGCCACGCAGGTCGTGCTGCAGCCATCGTTGTTGTCGCTGTTGCCATCGTCGCAGGCCTCGGCCCCCTCGATGGATCCATTGCCGCAATCGCCCGCTATGCCCCCCGCTCCACCAGCCGTCGACACCGAGCCGCCAGCGCCGCCAGTGGCAGGGCCAGGACCCATGGTAAAGTCGCCGAGGATCGTCGTGCAGGCGCCGAGCAGGGCCAGACACGTTCCTGTCACCAAGAGCAAAACGACGTGAACCCAATTCCTCACCCGATAACCACCACTGAGCATCTGCGATGCCTTTCGCTCGATTGCCTATTGCGACGCTGCTTCAGCCACACGGCATTCACGCTGCGGGCCGAGTCGCTAGCATAGTGAATCGAAGACTGACCCGCCACACCTCCCGTCCCCGCTTAGACCGAACACAGACACACCCGATGAGAATTTTAATGAAAATATTGCACGCCACACTCTTGATCGCCTTCACGCTCAGCGCGAAGGCCTGTGCGAAGGACCCCGCAAGCGACGCGCCGAAGGCCCAGGTGAGCAAGTCCGTCGCGGCGCCCGCCGCCAAGGGATCGACATCGCAAAAACCAATCAACCTCACCGGCACGATCCATTTTCTCGGATCCAAGATGATCGGCTCTCATGGCGGCGTCTTTCGGACGTGGTCCGGTGAGTTGCGGATGGGAAAGAGCCTCGAGTCCGCTCGCATCCACTTGAAGATCCAGGTGGCGTCGGTCTTCTCCGACCCTGAAGCCAGGAATGCGTACAGCGAGAAGCTCGACAAGCATTTCATCGGCGAGGATTTCTTTCACGCCGAGAAATTCCCCATCGCCACGTTCGAGAGCACGAAGATCATCGCCGGCGCCGAAGGGGAGGCCACCCACACCATCACCGGTGATCTCGCGATCCGCGGTGTGACTCGCGCCGTGACCTTCCCGGCCACCTTGAGCCTCACCGACACCGAGGTGAAGGCCAAGGCACAATTCACCATCGACCGCACGCAGTGGGGCATCGTCTACAAAGGCAAGGCGGACAACCTCATCCGCAACGGTGTGGTCTTGAAGATCGATCTCGTCGGCAAAACCGACGTGCCGGAGTCGAAGTGATGAGGGAGTCAAAATAGTCGAGGGTCATTGCGCCAGAAAGCCCCTGTCACTTCCCGACGTCAACACGGCGTCCCTCCCCTGGGCTTCGGCCGCTCATTCCAAGCTTAGATCGTAACGCTCAACCACGACTTGCGGAGCTTGCGTGCTGGAGCGCTGACTCCAGGCCACGTACACGCGATCATCGAGGATGCTCATGGTCGGGTGCACGTGGGCAAAGCCGTTTTCACCGACCTCGATCTCGTCGGCGACTGCGAGATCCGGATCCAGGATCATGAGTCTCGGGTCGGTGCGTGCCGACGGCCAACTCGGTCGATGACACGTGCGCAAGCTTCGGGACGCCCGCAGGGGTGCCGCCGCTGGTCGTGGACGTGACCGCGCTTCCACCGGCTCCGCCGCTCGTGGCGGCCGACTCGACATCGCCGCCACAAGCGATGAGCTGGCTGGCCAGCGCGACGGCTCCGAAGAGCCAAACATGTTTCGTACACCTTCTCATGACTCCACAGTCTACCATCGACCGCAGCAGGTATTGTCCTCGAAAAAGCTTGTCCAGCCTTCGACCAACGTCGATAGGCCCCGCCGTCTGCGGACCACACTATGACCAAGCAAGCAGACGAGCGGGCGGTTGGTCGCGCCTACGACGACGGCTTAACGAGGACGTGTTAAATTGACCAGAGGCTCACGCACGCCTTCAGGTGATCGACACCCTACCCGCCATGGTAACTCGCAAATCTTGCATCAAGCGCCTAGCGTGCGCCGCGCTGCTCACAGCATGCCACCCCGCTCCAAGCTCGGAACGTGTCGTGGTGCGCGGGCCAGCAGTGACCACAAGCGAGGGTCATGGCCAGGCTGCTGCGCCGGCCCTGGCGCGGCCCGCGGTCGCTACCGCACCCCACCTGACGGCAGAGCCCTTGAAAGGCAAATTGTTGGCGTGGTTCGAAGAAGATCCCGGATCTTTGGAAGGAGGTGTCATTCAATTCCGATTGCACAACGACGGCACGGCAATCGCGAAATTGGCGTCACCCGGAGTTGAGCTGAGCGGGGCCCAGGGGATGCGGCATACGTGCAAGGTGTACACGGCATCGGCCCGCGCCGAACATGAGGCCGTCGTCATTGGAGAACGCTTTGACTACGCCTTGAAGCCCGGGGCGCTCCGCATCATCCGCATGGTATTTCGCTGTCCGCGGGTAGCGGGCAAGTCGATCCGCGTCGCGCGACAAGGCACCTACAGAATCGAGCTGTCGATGACCTACCAAGGAGGACGTGTCGTGGTCGCCGCCGAGGGCGTGCGGCCGATTCAACACCCCGGCGTGGATGGCGGCATCTGAAGGCATTGCGGAGACGCTACGCGACAACCCCGTCGCCCTGACTCCCGATCAGTGGCTCGCGGACCCCCCATCCCAGTCGGGGCGTGACACACAGATCGTCGTCGCGTTGATCGACCCCGATGAACCCGCCTAGGAATTCCATCTGGAATTTTGTTCCGAAGTAGTTCCAATCGAACGGGACGGAGGACATGGCGCAGGGAAAGACCTCCGTTTTCGGGCCTCCGCCAAAATGCGCGTCCATGCCTGACCGCCAATTATCGAGGTGCGGGTTCGGTTCGTGCGTCTTGTTATGGGTGTTGACCAAGTAGGGAAAGAACACCTGAGCCCAGCCGGTCACGTAAGGCCCGCCGGACGCGTCGTTCAACTTGTACATCGAACGCCAGAAGTCCTCGTCGACCTTGCCCTCCGCCGCATCGACGAATGCGCCCAAAATCGGATCCAAAGCATCGAGCCAATGACCCAAGCCGAATTCGCGAAAGACGCGGGCGCGGGTTTGGACAGAGCGCCAATCTCGTGCTTCGCCAAGGAGTGTCATGCGCGGAATGCCACACATCGAAAC
>JAPYTK010000087.1 GCA_029941785.1 Polyangiaceae bacterium
CACGACTTCCTCGTCGCGGCAACATTGCGGGTGGTACTGCGGAGCGGTTGAATGTCTCGGCACGTCATAGGAGCCCTGCTTGGGAACTAGCGGTCGGTCGGGGGGGGGGCCAAACTTCTCGCGCGCTGCGCCACACGTCGGCGCCCCATCGCGCGCTACATGCAGAGACTCTCGCCCATGTCAACCCAATCCGACCCATGGGCGTCATTCGGTGTTTTGGGCGCTGCTTCCTGCTCGAAAAGGCGCAAGAAGCGAAAATTGGGCGAAAACCGCCATGTTTCTGCGCGGCAATTGATGGCTGCTTCCGAAAACGCGTGCGACATTCAATGCTTGGAGAAAATCCAATTCCCCCGTTCGGGAGACCGCCGTCGAAATCCGAGCCGATACTTCCGCCTGTGGAAAAAATTGATCAATAAATACGATTGGATGCGTGTTTTTTCTGATTTCCGCCTAGACTCGCCGAGCCCCCCGGTGTTAGGTGGCTGTCTTCGAGTGGACGCGGCATTAACACCTTCGAGTGGCTGCATTCGCTCGGTGGTTTCACCAAGCCACCACAGTTCGCAATCACCCGATCGGGACGATCCAGTTCACTGGATCGCGGAAGTCAAAGGGAGTCAGTTCAGCAGGGAAGGATCGAAGGCGCATCAAGGTTTCATCGTGTGATCGACGCACGTGACCGACGAGCACCGGCACCCTCCCAATGAGACAGGGAACCCGGTGGCGAAACAGGTGGACAACCTGTGGAAAACTCGCCACCGACGGGGGTGGTGTATTCACGGTTTGTAATCTAGGCGCAGCGACGAGACGAGAGACGAAGTGACAAACGAGAAGACGAACCCCACTGCACCATCGAGTGTCGCTCCTTCGGCCGACGACACGCCGTCATCACGAGAGGCGTCGCCAGCCCCGGCAGACTCTCCCCGCGTGGCTCAGACCCGACGGCTGTTCGAGGAGGCCGCGGCGCGGACGCGCTTGCGTTCTCCCGCGACCTTCGATCAGTGGTTTGGTGGCATTCAGTTCGATGATCTGACGGATGGCGTCCTGACCCTGCGAGCGCAAAACGAGTTTGTGTTGGATTGGGTCCGCGACAATTTCATTCCGCACATCGTCGAGGATTTGCGGAAAAACCATGACATGAACGTGCAGATCAATTGGATATTGGATGCGCAATTGGCGGATCCTGTGGTGCAGAATGTGGCCGCAACGCAGCCTGTTCGGCCCAAGCCCTTAGTGGCCGCAGGCGAGTACGGTCATGGCAAGCCCGGTGCGGCCGCTTCCCCCGTCAGTTCTCGCATGGCGCCCGAAGACATCAACCCGCGGCACACGTTCAGCAACTTCGTTGTCGGCCCGTCGAATCAACTGGCTCACGCTGCGACGGTGGCGGCAGCTGGTGGCGGCGGTCGCCGATACAACCCGCTCTTCTTGTGCGGGGGTACGGGTCTTGGAAAGACCCACCTGGTGAATGCTACCGCGCACCGCGTCTACGAGGAACGGCCCTCGGCGCGCATTCGTTACGTATCGGCCGAGCGCTTCACCAACGAGTTCATCACGGCGCTTCAGCACCAACGGATGGATGATTTTCGCGCGCGCTACCGTGAACAGTGCGATTTGCTCTTGGTGGACGACATCCAGTTTCTTGCCGGGCGCGTTCAGACACAGGAAGAGTTTTTTCATACCTTCAATGCCCTTCACAATGCGGATCGGCAGATTGTCGTGACGAGCGACAAGTATCCCCAAGCGCTCGAGCGAATGGAGGAACGGCTGGTTTCTCGATTCGCATCGGGTCTCGTGGCTGATATTCAGTCGCCAGAACTCGAGACGCGGGTTGCTATCGTTCGCAACAAGGCTGCGCACGAGGGCATCGACTTGGAGGACGAGGTCGCGGTGTATCTCGCCCAGATGGTCCGCTCCAACGTTCGAGAACTCGAGGGCACACTCATTCGCCTCGCGGCCAAGTCGTCTCTGACGGGCCGTGGCGTCGATCTTGACTTCGTGCGTGCAGAACTTTCGGCGGTGATTTCGACGCGCACCCAAATGTTGAGCGTCGAGGACATTCAGCGCGCCGTCTGTCAGCACTTTCATTTGCGCACGTCGGATCTCACGTCCAAGGATCGGCACAAGACGGTGGCATTCGCCCGCCATGTGGCGATGTACCTGTGCAAGCAGCGGCTGAAGTGTAGTTTCCCGGAATTGGGCCGAGCGTTCGGTGGTCGCGATCACACCACGGTCATGAGTGCGGTGCGTAAGATCGAGAACAAGCGCGCTGATGATCCGAACGTGAGGGCTCACCTCGAGGCGATCGAACGCAAACTCGCCGCTGAGTAAGGTCTCTCCGAATTGTTGTCAGGTGTCGTGGTGCCGGGCCGCCTCAGCGCCCAGCTACTGGGTGAATTGTCGCTCGCCCAAGGTTCTGAATGGGTTCACTGATCGACCATGAGCTGGAGTAGCTGTTCGGCGTCATGGCCAAGCAGCACGTGCCCTTGCTCTTTGGCCATGCTCGTCACTTGTTCGCACTGCCTCCGTGCTTCGTCGAACTGCCCATTGGCGTGGTGCATGCGCGCGAGCAGGTAACGGCCTTCGAGGACATCCCATAAAAAGCCTTTCGCATCCGCCGCGCGGATGAGGCCCTTGAGTCGCGACTCCGCATCGCGGTCACCCCGAAAGCCGTCGAGCAGGCAGATGTGCATGCGATTGAGATTGCACAAGCGATGGAGGTCCATTTGTTTACCGATCTCAAGGGATTCGGTGAAGGCGGCGTAGGCGCGGGGAGAATCGCCCAATCGATCACTCGAATCGCCGAGGTTGTGCAAAGCGGCGGCCGTCTCGAACCGCAATCCAGCCGCACGGGCCATGGCTGCAAGTTCGCTGGCGCAATCAGCTGCGGCGGAAAAATCATGGGCGTTGAAGTGCACCAAGAGGCGGTGCTTCATTCGATTGGCGGCATCCGCGTCATCGCGTGCGGGTACCGTCTCGTCGATGCGGTCGATGAGCTGCGTGGCGAGGTCGCAACGGCCTACGGATGCGCGGGCGACCGCCATCGCCAAGATCGTATCCGGCTCATTCGATGGACCGAAGAGGTCGAGTTCGTCGCAAGCGCGTGCGGCCCGTACGAACAAACCCTGCCGGCCCGCGATCTGGATCTCGACCGTGAGACTAGCAACAATGAGGTCGGGCTCGTCGAGTTCGGTCGTGTTGACACGCTCCAAAGCTTCGTAGGCCGCGTCGAACAGGTTGATTGAGCCAAGAGCGCGTGCGAGCTGGATTTGGGTAATGGCCCGTTGACGCTGTGTGCCGCGTTGTTCGATCTGCCGGACCGCACTGCCCACGACTTCGCGTAGACCGGGCGCGTTGCGCGTTTGCGAAACGGTCATGGCGATGCGATCGATCCACTCGACGAGGCGCTCGACCTCGACTCTTGTTGTGTCCGCCAGTTGAAGTCCACGAACCATCGCGCGCAGGGCGGGCTCGATCTGTCCGAGGTCGAGCTTGTGTTCCGCGCTCTGCCAGAAGAAGCCCACGGCTCGCTCGTGTTGTCCGGCTTCGACCAGGTGATTGGCGACCCGTTCGGCATTGTCCGAAGCAGCGGACATTGGGAACTGTTCGTAGGTTGCTGCGGCGCGCGCGTGAAGCGCAGCGTGACCGTCGCCGGGCATCGCGTCGAGGATGATGGGCTGGTACAGCGGCGAAGCGAAGCGCACTTGGGTCGGGCCACTGCGGCGGATCAGGCCCAACTCCGCGAGTTCGGCAAGCAAGCGATCGACGGCTGGGAGTCGCTGCTCCAATAGAGCCGCGAGGACCGGCGTGAAGGCCGGTTCACCCAAGACCGCCACGCCCTGAAGAACTCGGCGCTGACGTTGTCGTAGGCGGCTCACTCGTTCCGTGACGATCGTCCTGAGTGTACGTGGCGTAGCCGAGGATTTTGGTTCGTCGAACACGACCTTGCCTGCCAGAACCTGCACATTGCCCGTGTCGCACAGCTCGCGCAGGAGCTCCTCGACGAAGAGCGGGTGTCCACCAGCCCGGTCTCTCACGTAGCGCGCGAGTGCCTTGGGCAGCGCGCGTGCGTCGAGTTGCGATTCCAGTAGTTGAATCGTCTCGTGTGCCGTGAGTTCCGCGAGCTCGAGCAGGTGAAGATCGTTGCGTCGGGACACTCGGCCGTCGACCTCGCCGTGTTGAGCGAGAATGAAGACTCCGCGGAGCCTTCGCGATTGGCTCACCTGCAAGATCGCCCCGAGCGTTTCGCTGTCGATCGCTTGTGCCTCGTCCCAAGCGAGGCAGTGCAGACGATCTCTGCAAAGGCTGCGCACCATTCGCGAAAAGCTGCCGCGTAGCGTGGCGCGGAATTCCGACGCGCGCGATTGTGTCGGTGCGCCCAACAATTGTAGGACGGCGGCTACGTGCTCGTCACCGAGGCCCAGCGCACGCAATCGCGGCTGGACTTCGACGATTCGTTCTGGACTGTCTCCTTCTTGTGTTCCGCACAGGACGTGCAGCATCGCCCTCATGCCGCTCCATGGAAGCGTCGCGCCATTGGGGGGACAACTCGCTGCGTAAAACGCGACGTTGAAGTGTCCTCGGGCGAGTCGCCTGCCGGCCTCGGCGAGAAGCCGGGTCTTGCCCATCCCTGATTCGGCACGGACCACCACCAGCTGCGGTGACTTGCGAGTTGCCTTGCCGAGGATGCTCCCCAGTTTCTTGAGCGGAGCGTGTCGCCCGACGAACCGGTTCTTCGCTTCGGTCGGTTGTGCGCGTACGACGGTGTAGCCCCGATCGGAAGCTGAGCGGTCAGACATGCGCAGCTCCTCGAGGACGAAGTTGCGACGCAGCAAGCGGGCGGCGACGGGAGACACCGCGACCTGACCTTCGGTGGCTCGGGCGAGCGCCTGGCTCGTGCGCACGAGTTCGGCGAAGGAGCCTCCTACGACCGGCAGGCCTCCGTCATCGACAGCGATGGGGCCGCTGTGTATTCCGGCAGATGGAACGGCGCCTTGTCGGCGTTCGCGAACCAAAGCGAGCGCGGCCCGCGTGGCAGCCTCCGTATCTCGGCCATCGGTGTCACCAAGTCCGAACAGAGCCGTAATCTGTGGAAGTGTTTGCTCTTCGATCCAGGCACCGTGATGCTCCAGAACGTTTCGTATTTCTTCGACCACGCCGTCGGGCATTGCGGTGTCCGAGCGAGAACCGAGCGACAACACCAGTGCCGTCACTTCCCGCCGTTCGCCAGCGGCAGGGCGGCTGTGGGGCGGGGGAAGCGAAACGGGCCCTTGGGGGATCTCCACGGGGGTGAGTTCGCCAGAAGTGGCGGGTTCGGCGAGCGCCGCAGCTGCGGCATCCGCCTGTTCTTCTGGCGCTGCGCGGTGGACCGCGAGGATCTCGGTGAGGTTGCCCACGTTGAAGCGCTCGCCGGACGTGTAGGCGTAGGCGAGAAGCGCTTCGCAGAGATCGGCTGCGTTCTGAAATCGGTCGTCTGGATCGACTTCGAGGAGCTTGTTGACGATCGCGGACAGAGCCTCAGGCGCGTCGGGCCGAGCGATCGTTAACGGGGGCCGCTCGCCGGCGCGAATGCGTCGGATGGTTTCGCGCTGAGCCGGTGCCGAGAATGGGTTGGCGCCTGTGAGCATCTCGTACATCACGATGCCGAGTGAAAATAGATCGCTACGCGCATCCGTGGTTTCGGCCCGTGCCTGTTCGGGACTCATGAAGCTGACCTTGCCGGTCGTCTTGGTGGCGTGGAGGTCTGCGTCGTCCGCGTTCTCGGCATCGAGCTTGGAGGGGACGGCGTCGGCTGCCTTGGCGATGCCAAAGTCGGTCACTTTGACGTCACCATCCCAAGACAGCAGTACATTTTGGGGCGAGATGTCCCGGTGAACGATGTCGAGCGCGCGCGATTGGGCGTCACGTCTTCGATGAGCGTGGTCCAAGGCCTTGGCAATCTCGGCGGCGATGAATGCCACGGCGCCAAATGGCATCTGCTCATTTGCTCGGCGTTGGTGAGCCAACAAGGACGACAAGTCCATCCCTTGTACGTACTCCATCGCGATGAAGTAGCTCGGTGCCTCCTCGCTTTCCGACTCGACCCGACCGAGGTCGAAGACCTGCACGATGTTGGCGTGCGATAGTCTTACGCTGAGTTTTGCTTCGCGGACGAACATCTCGACGAACTCGGGGTAGGCCGCGAGTTCGGGCACGATGCGCTTGATGACGAGCACTTTTTCAAAGCCCTCGACGCCAAAGCTTTTTGCCTTGAAGACTTCGGCCATTCCCCCGCGGCCTATGCGCTCGAGCAAGCGGTAACGACCGAAGGCGCCTTCCGAATGACCAGGGCTGCTCAGGGCGCTGGCGTTCGAAGCGTCGGAGTTGTCGCCGGGAGCAGGGTCGCCCGCGGGGTGGTCGTTGCCGTTGGAGCCTGGTGGCATTCGCGGATTACGGCTCTTCCTCGTACATCGCCTCGGCGATGCGGAAGGCCGCCCCCTCTAGCTGCGCATATGCTGTTCGAATCGACTCGAGATCACCTTTGGTTTCGAGCAGGTGCTTGAGCTCGCCGCAATCCATGCGTACCGACTCGAGCAATGACGGATCGATGAGATCGGCGTAGCCATCAATCGCTTGTTCCGTCGTATAGACTAAGGTATCGGCTTGGTTGCGCAGTTCGGCCAGTTCGTGCCGCAATTCGTCGGACTCTTTGAATTCTGCGGCCGCGCTCACCAACTCCTCGATCTCATTTTCGTTGAGTCCGCTGTGTGGCGTGATGGTCACTTCCGTCGTCATGCCGGTGCCCAAGTCGGTGGCCTCGACGTTGAGAATGCCGTTCGCGTCGATGTAGAAGGTCACCTGGATCTTTGGCACGCCGCGCGGGGCCGGGGGGATCCCCGTGAGTTCGAATTCGGCGAGACTTCTACAATCGGCGGCCATCGGGCGTTCGCCCTGCAGCACATGGATGGGAACGAAGGTCTGGTTGTCCAAGCTGGTCGTGAAGATCTCGCTCGCTTCGGTTGGGATCGTGGTGTTCCGGGGAATGAGCGCCGTCATGACACCACCACCCGTCTCGACACCAATCGCCAAAGGCGTCACGTCCAGTAGAAGGACCTCTTCGACCTGCCCGCTGAGCGCGGCGGCTTGGATCGTTGCGCCGACGGCGACCACCTCATCGGGGTTGACCTCGCGGCTGACCGGCTGCTGAAAATAATCTTCAACCGCTTCGAGCACGGCAGGCATGCGAGTCATCCCCCCGACCAAGATGACGTGCTCGATCTGCTCGACGCTGAGGCCGGCGTCAGACACCGCGAGGGTGCACTCGGCGATGGTGCGGTCGATCAGATCGCTACACAACATCTCCAGCTCGTTGCGTTTGATCGAGCGTTGCAAGTGGAGCGGACTCTTGTCTTCCGCGACTGCGACGAAGGGCAAGTTGACCTCGGTCTCGAGCGAGGAGGAAAGCTCGTGCTTGGCCTTTTCCGCTGCTTCCTTGAGGCGCTGAAGCGCCATCTTGTCCAGGCGTAGATCGACGCCGTTCTTCTCTTGGAATTCGAGCGCAAACTTCTCGACCATGAGCTGGTCGAAATCTTCGCCTCCGAGGTGCGTGTCGCCGCGCGTTGATTTCACGCTGAACACGCCGTCCTCAATAAGGAGGATCGAGATATCGAAGGTGCCGCCTCCGAGGTCGTAGACCGCGAGCGTGCCCGAATGGCTCCCGTCGAGTCCGTACGCGAGTGCCGCGGCGGTCGGTTCATTGATGATCCGTCGAACCGTGAGGCCAGCGATGGTGCCGGCGTTCTTCGTGGCTTGGCGTTGGGCGTCGTCGAAGTAGGCGGGGACCGTCAGGACGGCTTCCGTGACTTTCTCACCGAGGTACGCCTCCGCGACTTCTTTCATGTGCTGCAGCACGATGGCAGACAGCTCGGGCGGGGACATGGTTTGGCCTTGCACATCGACCCAGGCGTCGCCATTTTCGGCGGCCACGATCGAGAAGGGGACCAGTTGGATCTGGCGCGCGAGGTCCGGATCGTCGAATTTCCGTCCCATCAAACGCTTGACCGCGTACACTGTGTCTCGCGCGTTGGTCACGGCCTGCCGACGGGCAACCTGGCCTACGAGCCGCTCGCCGGTCGCAGGAAAGGCCACGACACTGGGTGTGGTTCGCGCTCCTTCGGAGTTCGGAATGACGCGAACTGCGTTCGCTTTGGCTTCGCCGAGCCCCTCAAATACGGCGACGCAGGTGTTCGTCGTGCCGAGATCGATACCGATGACCTTACTCATGATGCCCTAATGAAGACGAGCGGAGCATAGAACATCGAGCGCAGGGTTGGTGGCGAAAAAAGCAAAGTCTTCAAGCATTTACTTGTTGGAGTCGCCCGCTTGATCCGTGCCGGCGCCCTCGGCAGCGGCTGGCGAGTCAGATTGGCTGGGGTCCGTGCTGGCGTCCTCTGCGTCGGCGGCCCCTGCGTCCGCTTCGGGGGCGGCCGGGCCGCGTGAGACCATCACCATGGACGGCCGCAGCAAGTCGTCGCCCATGCGGTAACCAGCCTGCACCTCGGCCATCACCGTGCCTGCGTCGTATTGGTCGGAGACCTCATATTGGATCGAGTCGTGGAAACTCGGATCGAAGCCCTGGCCCACCGCCTCGATGCGCTCGATATTCATTTTTTCCAGGACACTGATGAACTGCTTGAGCACGAGGCTGATGCCGTCCGCCATGCTCTTGGTATCCGTGTTGTCGCCGATGTGGGCGGTGGCCCGCTCCATGCTGTCGAAGACGGGCAGCAGTTCTTTGACGGCGGCCTGCTTGCCGCGACGGCGAACATCTTGCACCTCGCGCGCGGTTCGCTTCCGGAAGTTGTCGAAATCTGCGGCAGTACGCAGCATTTTCTCCTTCGTCCGGGCGAGTGTCTGCAGTGCTTCATCCAGCTGTTCTTCGAGGCTGGGTGGGGTCGCTTCTGCCGATTGGGCCGTGCCATCTGCTTCGCCAGCTGTAGATGGCTCTTCGCCAGCAAGGGTCTTCTCCTCGCCTGCGGCCTCATTGGTTCCGCCGTTGTCTGTCATGCTCATGGTCGTGCTCTTCCCTTATGCGGAAGCCTGTGATTGCTTCAGCCTGCCGGGGGGCGTAGATCGCCTACGCATGGAAGCCAAGCCGCATGATTCTGAAGACTCGAGGGCGACGAGTCACAATTCCCGCGAGACGGAGTTGCTCGCGCTCGCCGATCGCCACCTGCTCGGCAATTATCGACCGGCCCGGATGGTGCTCGACCGAGGCGAGGGAAGTCAGCTTTTCGACACGGAAGGCCGCCGCTATCTCGACTTTTGCGCAGGTGTGGCGGTGTGCTGTATGGGCCATGGGCACCCGATCTTGAGCCGCGTGCTTGCTGAGCAGGCTGGGCAGCTCATGCAGGTATCGAACTATTTTTTTAGTGAGCAAAACGTGCTCTTGGCAGCAGAGCTTTGTGAGGCTACGGGCTTCGATCGGGCATTTTTCTGCAACTCCGGCGCGGAGGCCAACGAGGCGCTGCTGAAGCTGAGCCGCCAGCACCATCACCAACAAGGGCACTCCGAGCGGACGGAACTCGTTGCCTTCGAGGGTGCGTTTCATGGGCGAACCATGGGGGCGCTCGCGCTGACGGGTAATCCTCGTTACCAAGAAGGTTTCGGCGAACCGCTGGCTGGAATTCACCATGTGCCCTACGGCGATCTCGAAGCGGTGGCCGCCAAGATGGGGCCTCGAACGGCTGCAATTTTCGTCGAGCCGGTGCAGGGCGAGGGAGGCGTGCTTCCCGCACCGGAGGGCTTCTTGTCTGGGCTGCGCGAGCTTGCCGACCAACACGGTGCGCTGCTGATGTTCGACGAAGTTCAAGTTGGCATGGGCCGCACTGGCCAGTTGCTCGCGGGGTCGGCCGTTCGCGCCGATGCGGTGGCTCTTGCCAAGGGACTCGGCGGGGGGTTCCCCATCGGTGCGATGTTGCTTCGGGAGTCCTTGTCGGAGTCGCTACCACCAGGGACGCACGGCTCGACCTTCGGAGGCAATCCCCTGGGGTCCCGGGCAGCGCGAACCGTGCTGAGTTTCTTGCAGGAGGCAGGCATGCTCAAGCAGGTGCGAACGCGCGGCGAACGGCTGGGGCGCGGACTCGAGCAAGTTGCACAAAAGCACAGCGATATGTGCCTTGGCGAACGGGGCTTGGGCTTGTTGCGCGGACTGATGTTGCGTGAGGGCTTGGCGGCCCGGGACCTGCTCCCGGTGGCGCGCGAGCATGGTCTGTTGGTGACGGCGGCGGGGCCATCCGTCGTTCGGTTCACTCCTCCGCTGGTCGTCAGTGACGCGGAGATCGACGAAGCGGTGCAGAAGATCGACGAGACCCTGACCGATGCAAGCACGAGGGCTTGACCTGGCGTGATGGCGTCGAAACCAGCTGGCCCTCGCGGTGAAGCCGTGGCGTGCGGTGCTTGTGGAGAGATTCTCGACGCATTGCGGGCCGATCACGTCACGATTGTTGATGGGCAGTTTCAGTTTTTTTGCGACCACAGTCATTGCCGCGTGGCATACCTGTCTCGCCTCGACGAAGGGCGCCAGGGTGGTGCTGAAGACCGCCACGAGGTGAGCAGTGTACGCGGTGCGCTCGCCGTAAGGCCGCAGGACGCATCGCCGTTGCCCGAGGCGCAGGATGTTCAGGGCAGTGACGATTGGATCGAACCACTCGAAACCTTGCCCCTTTCGGTCTCGCAGGCAGAAATGACGCATGAACCTGTGCGACGCAGCACCTCAGAAGTTGGCATGCTGTTGTTCGCGCTGACCTTTCTGGCGTCGGGGATGGCTACGGCACTCGAGCTGGCAGAAAACACGAGCCTCGTGTTGCTCGTTCGCGTCGTGTTGTTGACGGTGGCGACGGCGACCCTGGGTGCGCGGGTACTGAGTTGGATGCCCGATCCGTCCAAACCGTCGCGCGTTGTCGCCTTGAGCAGTCCCGTATTGGCGGTCGTTGTCGCTGCCTTCACTCTCGTGTTGCAGCCGCCCCAGGCCGGTGCCCGTGCTTGTTTCTTGGCGGGCGTTGTCGTTCTCGTTGCGACCGCCTCGCTTTGGCTGGTGGTGTGGGCTGAGCGGCCCGTCAGTGCCTGGCGCGCTTGGGCTGTAGCGCGACTGGCTCTCGCGACGAACGTCCGAGGTACGAATTACGCGGGCCTGAAGGCGGGCGAGTCGCTCACGCTCGACGCGGGGGCTACCGTTCCTGTGGACATGGTCGTGACGACGGGTGAATGCGAGGTGTCAACTTGGTGGAGCACCGTTCTACGGGTCCGCGCGGGTGACGCGATCGTGGCCGGTGCGCGTGTGCAGAGAGGGCGCGTGACCGGACGTTGTGTCGCTGCGGGTGATGAACGAACGCTCGTGGGCTCTTTTTGTGTGCCAGCGCGGCGGATGGATGTTCATGCGCCCTGGGCCCGCATCGCTCGTCGTGTCGTGGAAGTCGGAGCGATCGTGGCATCGTTCGTTGGCGGTGCGCTGCTGCTCGTCTTGGATTGGGGGGGGCTGAACATCGTCTTGGTCATGGTTGGCGTGTACGCCGCTTTTGCCAATCTCGTGTTGGGCACCCTGCCAGGATTGGTATTGGCCATGGGGAACCAACGCGCCGTGAGCCGTGGCGTGTTGTACAGCAGCCCAGAAGCGTGGCGTCGCTGCTCCTACGCGACGACCGTGGTGTTTTGTGCACGGGGCACGTTATTGCGGGGCGAGCCTGAACTGGTTGAGATCGACGTCGTGTCGGGGCGCGGTGGCCTCGGCGATAGTGAGGAGGGGCTGCTCGCGGTGGCGGCGGCCGCTCTGTCTGGTCAACGTGATCCGAGCGCGGCGGCCGTTCGTCGCGCTGCCGCGGACCGGGGACTGCTCTTGGAGGCTGTTCGCAACCCCCGGCGCTACGCTGGGCGCGGGGTGACCGCTGTTGCCGCGAGCGGCGAGGCTCTGTGTGTGGGAACTCGCAGCTTGATGCTCGAACGGGGTGTGAGCGTGGCAGTAGCCGAGAATCGCGTGCATGAACTCGAGTGCCGGGGTCGAAGCGTCATGCTCGTGGCGCGCGAAGGGCGTTTGATTGGACTGTTGGCAGTGCAAGACGGGCTCCGTGCGGGGGCACGCGCAGCGGTCCAGCATGTGCTCGACGTGGGCGTGGAGCCGGTCCTCGTGTCGCCAGACTCTCGGGAGACTTGCGAAGCGCTTGGGCGCGCGCTGGATATCGACCACTTGCGGCCCGAGGCGGAGGGAGAAGACAAGGCGGACGTCGTGCGGCGCCTCGAAGAGGCAGGAGGCCGCGTGGCCGTCGTTGGTCACAGTCCCCAGGATGACGATGCACTGACCGCCGCGTACGCACCGGTCGTGATGCGAGGCGTTGGGCGGGCGAACCTCGAGCATGCTGCGCGGACGGTGTCGGATGATGTGCGTGATGCTGCGCTGGCACTGACCTTGGCTCATCGCAATCGCCACCAGGTGCAGGTCGTGTTGGGAATCTTGCTCGGCGGCGCGACGGTTGGCGCGCTGGCGAGCAGTGTGGGCCTTCTGCCAGCCGAATATGCACCTCTCGCGACCCTATTATCCGCTGCTGTTGCTGTGCGCACTCTGAGGGGCAACGCTGCGCCGGGGTGAACGACGCCCGAAAGTTGCCCCGATGAGCTTTGATCCCTCATGAGTGAAGGATGTCGCGGCTTTCCCTCGTTGTCGTTCTGAGCCTGCTCACTGTCTCAGGCTGCGGCGCGTTTGCCGGTCCTGACCCGAAGGACGCGCGCGTGGCGCAAGCCGAGTACGGGCTTGCGGCCGACGCTTTTCATCGTCAGCGTTATCGCGCTGCGCTGGGCCATGTCATTCGGTCCCTCGACCTCGACGACGAAAACCCGCAAGCTGCATACTTGCGGGCGATGACCTTGGTGGCTTTTTGCGCCAAGGACGCGGAGTCCTCCGATTGTCGATATGCGGATGCGGAGCGCTGGGCGCGGCGCACGCTCGAAATCGATCCCCAGATGCGGGACGCGCGCAACGTCTTGGGTGTGATCCTCGTACACCGTGGTCGAGCGACCGAGGCGATGGCGGTACTGAAACCCCTCGCCAACGATATGCTCTACCGCTCTCCGGAGAAGGCTTGGGGCAATCTCGGTTGGGCCCAACTCCGGGCTGGCGATGTCGATGAAGCCATCGATTCTCTCAAACGCTCGGTGGCGGCTCAGCCCCGCTTCTGTGTCGGGTATTATCGACTCGGGCTCGCCTACGAAAAGAAGGGCGAACATACCGCAGCACGCCACGCATTGAGCCGCGCGCTCACCGCCGCCGACGGGCGGTGTGCACGTCTGCAAGACGCTTTCTGGGCGCGGTCGCGGGTATTTCGGGCGCTGGGGCAGAGGGTCGCACTTCAAGAAGATCTTCAGCGATGTCAGGATCTTGGGACGACAACCCGAGTCGGCCGTCGCTGCCGACGCGAACTTCGGGACTTGCGGTAAGGCCGAAACAGTGGTTGATCTGCCGCCTTACACCCATGGCGGAGATCCGAAGCGAATCAGTCGGCGCTTATCTGCAGCGTATCCGAGAGGCTCAAGGGATCAGTGTAGCTGAGGTCTCTCGCGCGACGCGCATTCCTCAGTCGACCGTGCTTTGCATCGAGGCGGATCACTTTGATGACTTGCCCGGTGAGGTCTTCGCGCGGGGGTTTCTACGCGCGTACGCAGTGGCGGTGGGCTTGTCTCCCGACGATGTTCTCGCGCGCTACACGGCAGCTCGCCGGGGACGTGCGGTCGAGCCTCTGCCCCTCGCCATACCCGTTGGCCGTAGGGCGAGCAGACGATTCGGCGTGGCTGTGGTTGCGTTCGTGTTGTTGCTCGTCTTGTTCAGTCTCGCGATCAGCATCGTTCTTCGCCCGCGAGGCCATGATCGCCCTACGGAACTGTCGATGATGCAACCGGACACGGCGTGCTCGTTGGCCATCGGCGACGGCGAAGCTGTCGTGACTTCGCTCATCGTAAGCTGATACGCGCAGTGTATGGCGCCCCGGGTTCGGCTGAGTACGCAGCGTCGCCGGTCCGCCGCATTGTTGCTCCGTCGGGTGGCTTACGGCGAGAGCGACTGGATCGTACAACTCTTTACAGAAGTGGACGGGGCCGTCTCTGCCATCGCTCGGCGCGCCCGTCGCAGCAGCAAGCGATTTGCTGCTCTGGAGCCACTCCACTTGCTCAGGGTCGAATACGAAGTGAGCGACTCGCGTGACCTCGCGACCCTCACCGAAGTGAAGCTTCAACTCCCGCGGTTGGGCCTCACGACCTCGTTGGCCAAAATGGAAGCTGCTGGTAGCGCGCTTCGATGGGTGCGCGGCACAATCACCCGGAATACACCGGAGCCGAGACTGTGGGCTGAAACCAACAGCTTACTCGACCGCTTGGTGTTGTGCGACGAGACGCAGGTTCTCGCCAAGCTTGCCGGCGCAGGTCTTCGCTTGCTCGATGCAGCGGGGTGGGGACTCGAATTGGGGCAGTGCGTGCGCTGCGCAAAGGTATGTCCCGAAAACTCCCGAGTTCGCATCGATGTTCCGGCGGGCGGCGTCGTGTGTCGGCACTGCGGCTCGGTCGGGAAGGTCGCGTCGTCGCTTCAGCGACGCCGTTTCGTCGAAGCGGTCGAAGGCGTCGATGGGCCCATCGATACGGTGGGGGCGAAGCTGGCGATCGATCTGGTGACGAGCGCCTTCGAAGCGCATGGCCGAGGCGAGGCGACGTGATGACGATCCGCGTGCTGTGTATGGGCGAGCTCATGTGGGATTTTCACGTGCCGTCGGGCCAGAGTCTTGTTTCCACGAGCGATTTTCACCGGGTTGCCGGTGGTGCGGCCGCCAACGTGGCGTGCCATTTGACCAGCTGCGATGTTCGATGTGCTGTGGGTGGCGTGGTGTCTCGCGACACGCTTGGTCAAGCGCTTTGCGAGGATCTCGAGGCACGAGGCATCGACATCTCGACCGTGCAGCGGGCTGCGGGAAGGACCGGCTTGGTGTTCATCGATCAGGTGCGGCCCGAGCAGGTTAGGGTGGTCAGTTATCCGCCGCGATACGATGAGCCGACTGAGCACTATCCGCTACCGAAGGACTTCGAGTGTCAGGCGGCGGCCGTGCTCTATATCGCCGCCGTGGCGCCCGACGAGGTAAAGCTCGGCGCCTTGACTGAAGCAGCTGGCCGAACACGCGAAGCAGGTGGGCGCGTCGTGCTCGACCTCAACGCCCGGCCCCACGCGTGGCGCCATCACTCTCTGGACGCGGCGGCGACGAAGCTGATCGCGCAGGCCGATCTCGTCAAAGCGAGTCGAGGCGACTTGGCTGTTCTCGGGATCCCGGACGGTCGCCACTTGGGACAGCTGCTTCGGAGTGGAGCGAGCGCCGTCGTGACGGATGGGTCGAAGCCGGTTCAGCTACTCAGCCCTCAGGGCGGGCTCAGCTTCGAGCCTCCGGGATTGTCCGTACGGCGATCGGTTGGTGCCGGGGACGCTTTCGACGCGGGAATGATATACTGCTTGTTGGACGGGCCGTGGCCGCAGAGCCGAGCGGCTTGGCGTGAGGTCCTGAGTCAGGGATACGATCAGGCCGCCAAGCACATGACCGCCGCGTCCGGTCCGGCATGAGCCTAGGGGCCGCCGCCGTTTATCGGAAGTTTGCTGGTGCAACCGAAGACGCCGCTGCAAGGCAGGGCACCATCCTGCATGCAGGCCACGAAGTCTTGAAGGCCGGCGTCATCGAGAGACGAGGCGATGACCTCACATCCCACTTCACATTGGCTCGCATTGCTCGTGACACAACCTCGCAGTTGGGTCACCTCGCCGTAGGCGTCCTTGAGCGACTTGCACTTGCGACCTTCGGCGCAATCGGCATCGTCCATGCAAATCGCAATGCACTTCACACCGGCGCACACTTCACCGGCGTCGCAGGCGGGACCGCCGGGCCAACAGAAGCGCCCATCCGGGCACACGCCGTTCTCGTCGACGTCGCCGTTGCAGTTGTCGTCGCGGCCGTTGCACGCCTCGTCGTTGGTGCAGATGCCGCACGTGGCCGGGAGCGGCAGGCAATGGCCGTTGACTTCTTCCGTGCCGGTTGGACAGCTCGCTTCGGTCTTGAGCCCGACGCACACGGTTCGGCCCAAGCCCGCCACGGCTTGGCAAACATGGTCCGCTGCGCAGTCTGCCGCCGTGCGACAGGCGTCACAACTGACTTTGGTGCCGCATTCGCTGCCGCAGTCATCGGAGGGAGTGATGCAGGTTTCGATCGTCTCGAGCTTGCAAACATCCGAGGCGAGCTGCACGGCGCGGTGAGCATTGACCAGGCCATGGCCGTAGAAGGGCGACACGCCCATGGCGTCATATTGGCCGAAGACCGGGTCGATCTTGTTCGCGCTGGCGAACACGATCGTTCGCGCCTGTGCTGCCGTGAGTTCAGTGTTCGCTGAGAGAACCAGGCCAAAGACACCAGCGATGAATGGACACGCTGAGGAGGTCCCGCCGAAGGCATCCGTCTCACCTCCGTTGAATGAAGTCGTTACGATCCCTTTCAACCCGCCACTCGATGGTGCGGCAATATCCGCCGCCGGTCCAAAGCTCGAGTAGTAACTCTTGAAGCCAAGGTCGTTGACTGCGGTGACGGCTACGTTCGTGGTGTAAGCAGACTGTGCGTCCATCGTGGCGTTGGAGTTGCCACTCGCGAATACGATCACCGTGCCTTTGCCGTCGCGCCCTTTCGTTTCGGCGTAATCGAAAGCCGCCTTGCGCACCGCTGAGAGCGCGGGTTGTGGAAGATTGCTGTCGGCATAGATGGGGTTGCCGTTACCCGGACCCCAGCTGTTGCTCACGACCCACGCGCCGGCATCGACCAGCTCGACGAAGCCATCGGCGATGTCCTTGTCGCTGACCTGAAAGCTACCGCCTACGCTGGTTCCCAACAGGCGCGGCAAAATGGTGCAGCTGGGGCATACTCCCGCTCCCTTGTCGGCGTTGTCCGCACCCGCTGCGGCTACGCCTGCGCATGAGGTTCCGTGTGAGCCGAAGGCTCCTTGCTTCATTTGCGCTTCCCAATCAGCTGGGTAGTTTTGCTCCGTCTTCAGACGACCGGCGAACTCGGGGTGATTCAAGTCCACGCCATCGTCGTTGACGGCAATCACGACGGCGGCGTCGCCTAAGGTCACATCCCACGCCTCGGAGACACGACCGTCGATTCCTGCGGCTCCGCCCGTTTGGCCGGTGTTCTTCAGGTGCCACTGGTCGGCAAAGGAGGGGTCGTCCGGCTCGTAGCGCCACTGGTAGTCGCGGATCATGTCGAGCTCGGCCGTGACGGCAGGAAGTTCGTTGAGCGCGGCTTGCAGTGCAAGAGCTTTCCACGGATCCACGACCTCGATCAGGTACAGCCTCTCGCCATAAGCCACCGGCGCGAGCTTGCCGTAGGCGCGGCTGAGCGCATCGACTTGGTCGAACAGTCCCTGGGACGCGAGCGTGATGAACAAGCGGCCCGTCGCGGCGCTCACGCGACCCTCCTTATCGACGAAGGTGGGTAAGATGCGGCCAAACGTCGCGAGTCGTCGCGCGGTGTCCTCGTCCGCTTCCTCGGACAACTTCACGATGGGATAAGCGCCCGCACGAAATACGGTGAGGCCTCGAATGTGCGTGAGCGCCGCGGAGCTGTGAGGCGCGAGGATCAGAAGGTCTGGAGCGAAGCGGTAGCCCGTGGGCGGCCTCAAACCGTCGGTGAGAGTCGCCACCGGGCTCGCGAAGATGCAGCTGCACAAGGTGGCGCAGGAAGCGACGACCGCCGGATGTTTCAGCCAACCGCCGCAATGCTGGATGAGGTCACAACCCTGTTGTGCCGTGCAACATTTGAAGTGACCCGATTGGTCGTCCCACAACGGACCGCTCTCGGCCAAATTGCAGCGGACCAAGCACTCGTCCTTGTCGGTAGGATAAATCTCCGATTCTTGTCCCTCACACTGCGCGAGTCGTCCGCAGGCTTCGTCACATGTCTGAGGACACTCGTTCGGAAAGGTCAGCGGATCTCCTCGAGTCGGATCGGGGACCGGTACCATGCCTCCGGTGCCGCTGGCGGCGGTTGCGCTACCGCCCCCCGTGCTCGGCAGCGGTGAGAGCTTTGCGATTTCCGACGAACAGCTCGCCGTAAACCCGAGGCCAAGAACCAACACTCCGCCAAGCCAGACTCTTCGATTCGACATCACCATCTCCCGTCCTGTGGCTTCAACGCGGGGCGAAGCTTCGAAACGTGTTTACCGTGTGTTGTTAAGAGTAAAACCTCCGACCAGCAACACCTTTGTCTGTGTGAAAGAGCGTGCGTTATCTTCGCACTTCAGAAATCCGTTTACCCTGTCGAGTCGCGGTCATCGTCGTTCGACTCGGGCTGTTCGTTCTCCGTGCGAGCGGCAGCTGGGTCATACCGTCCAGCGAAGCACCGGAGGGCGGAGAGGGCTTCTTCGATTTGATCTTCTTGGTATCGATAGGC
This sequence comes from Polyangiaceae bacterium, assembly GCA_029941785.1. GTDB lineage: Bacteria > Myxococcota_A > Polyangia > Polyangiales > Polyangiaceae > JAPYTK01. Next base: position 18,483 of record JAPYTK010000087.1, read on the forward strand.
CATCTCTTGACCCATGGGGACGAGCATCGAGGCGGAGTGCCGGCGGCAGCGAAGACGCAAGGATCCGAGGTCGTCGAGCGCTCGCGCAATCGCCCCGCGGGTCTTCTCGTCGCGGTGTTGTTCGGTAGGCTCCAGCTCGTGAATTTCCTCGACGGTGAACCGCATCCCCAACGCATCGCGCACCGCAAGATCGACCTTGACCCGGTCGGCGTCGATGCGCCACAGGCGAAAGCGGTGTCCGAAGGCCATGGCGTTGAACAGCAGGCTCAGCGCCATGACCACGTAGGCCCAGCTGCTCGGAGGCATGATATTGACCAACCAAGGCACGTGCTTGTCCGCGATGTCTAGGCCACCGGCCTCAAAGAAGTCGCGCGCGGAGCGATTGAGGGGCGCCCCGCTGGTGTGACCCCGCCGGCGCTGATGCTCCACCAGCGTCGGGAAGCGCTCGTGCAGAAGGGACAAAAAGCCCACCGTTTGCGCGTGGGGCGCGCAGCCGTTTCCTACGACGAGGGTATCGACGCGCAGGACGCGCTTGTCCTTCGGTGGCACGAGGAGAACTGCATCAAATTGACCGGCACCGATTCGCCCATGCCACAAGAAGTCGAAGCGTCGCGCGATGACGTCGAGATGTTGGAAGCTGGCGAGCTGGAGTTTTCCTTGCGTTGTCGCCTCGCGAATGACCGACGCATCTTCATCGATGACGAAGAGCCCGAGTTCGAGTTCGCCCGAGGCGAGCCGGGCGAGCTGGTCTGAGTGACTCCCGTTGTGGAGCTTGACGCCGAGCCTTGCCAGATCCGGCAGGGCAAACAGCTGGCGAGCGAGGTAGTCGCTACCTCCGTTGGCCGGTCCGACGCCGATGTTCTTTGCTTCGAGCTGCGAAAAATGTGTCAGTTTGGCCGCTTCCCGTCCTAAGAAGAAGACGGACTCCGACCGAGGAAGGCGAGCGAGTATTTCGATGCCATCGGGCAAAGGGATCCCGTCCTGAGCGAAGGCAAACTCGATCTCGCAGCTGTTCCGAGCGGCCGCTAAACGCGTGAGGTTGTCTACCGATCCTTCGCTGTCGAGGACCGTGCAATGAGCTCTTTGGCGCTTTGCGGCCTTGGCGATGTCGGCCGCAAGCTGGTGATAGGCACCCGACGGCGGTCCAGAGAGAAGATGTATATCCAGATGCTGTAGGCTCGGCCGCAGATCCACCATCGAGAAGACGAGCACCAGGAGGCTGACGAGTCCTAGCAAGGCGGCTAGTCGGGTGGGAAAGTGTGTCTTGGCTCGCGACAATGTTGCAGGTTCGGCCATGGCGGAGGAGTGTAACCGTTCTCGCCGATTTTGCATCTGTTGATGAGGGCGGCAAGTGCGACCGTGCTCGCATCCCGTTTGGAAACCACGTAACGTGTTGCGGCGAATTAGGTCATGATTGAAAACGAACAAACCCAAGAACTCGTTCGACTTGCCAAGAACGAGGCCTTGGTGTCGGGTGACTTTCCGGCGGCGATGAGAGCGATCACCGAGTCTGCGTCGCGAGCCTTGAACGTCGAGCGAGTGAGCATCTGGTTTTACGATGAGACGCGCAGCCTCATTCGTTGCGCCGACTTGTTCGAGCGATCGAAGAATGCGCACTCAAATGGCGTCGAACTCTTGAAGCGCGACTTTCCCGATTACTTTCTCGCCCTTGAGACGGAGCGGACGATCGACGCGAACGACGCGCATGCCGATTCGCGAACCCGCGAGTTTTCTGAGTGCTATCTGCGCCCCTGTGGGATCGGAGCGATGTTGGACGCGCCGATACGGATCGGAGGCGAGATGGTGGGCGTGGTTTGCCACGAGCACGTCGGCGCGGTTCGCACATGGTCGAGCGGCGAAATGGCGTTCGGCGGTTCGATGGCGGATCTGGTCTCACTTGGTCAGGAGATCCGCGATCGCAAACTGGCGGAAGAGGCTTTGAAACGAGAGGTGAGCGCTCGCGCGACGCAAGACCGGCTCGCTGCGCTGGGCGAAATGTCGGCCGTCGTGGCTCACGAGGTGCGAAATCCAATCGGTGCCATTTATAACACCGTCTCTTGTCTGCGGCGCCTCGTCGGCTCCTCGGAAGAGGTGCAGCCGCTGCTCGTGGTGCTCGAGGAGGAGTCGCAGCGGTTAATCGAACTCACGGACAACTTGCTGGACGTGGCGCGGCCCATGATCGCGGAAAGTCACTACTGCGAGCTTCAGCCGATACTCGACAGAGCGCTCGACACCCTGAGACGACAACCACGGTATGCTGACCGTGAGTTGCTGTTCGACACGCGTGCGATCGTGGATGATTTGACCGTGTATACGGACGTCAATCTGCTGCATCGCGTGTGTGTCAACCTGTTGACCAACGCCGTTGAAGCAGCTGAAGAG
>JAPYTK010000088.1 GCA_029941785.1 Polyangiaceae bacterium
TGCTGGCATCATCACCCGCAACGGCGTGCTCTTGGCGGCCAAACCACGCAAACCGAGCAACCCAGCGAGCGACCCTAAATGGTCGACATGCCCATGGCTGAGCAACATCGTATCTGGCCCAACAAAGGATCGGGGCGCAAGCCCCGCATCGAGCAAGAGTCGCAGCTCGGGCACGCATAGTGCCGTGTGGATGCCGCCGAGCGACAGGCCCCGTACGGTATAGGGGCCGGCGGTGACTTGGGTGAGCATGGGAAATCTCGTTTCGCCGAAAAGGCGGCTCCTCACCCTAGGGCGGACGCGCGGCGAATGCGATCGGGAGACCGGGTTGAGCGCGTTTCTCGCGTCTTGACCTGCTCGATGTGCTGCCACAAGGGACCGCGAAGACCGCGACGCCTGAGCAAAGCGAAGAGACGAGCATCGAAGTTGGTGCCCAGGGCCGGAATGATCCACCGAGGGAAGCGCTCGCGGTGTTGCTCGAGCAAGACGAGGAGCTCGTCGCGCAAAGCCTGTCTTTGTGCACCGTAGCTCGGGTCGAGCGCCTCCTCGTCGTCCTTGTAAGCCATAATCACAGCCGCGAAGGGATCCAAATCGATGATGAAATCGAGGGTTCGCTTGACGTGATCGAGAGTCTCGCCAGGCGTGCCCAACAAGAAGGTATGACAGTCCGGCAGCTCGTTTTCGCGGCACAAGGCGTTCAGCTCACGAACGCGCTGGGTCGAAAATCCCTTCTTGAGTTTGGTGAGGATTTCGTCGCACCCTGAATCGGATCCCACCTCCATCCCTGCGCACGCTGACGAAGCCATCAACTCGGCGAGCTCGGCATCGAAACCGATCGGGTTGGCGTAACAGGTCCACGGCGTCGACCACCCGCGGTCGGTCAATTCGCGACAAATCGCCTTGGCGTGCCGGGGGGGGATGTTGAAAACCGAATCGACGAAGAAGAAGTGCTCGATCCCGACTCCTGCATCTCGCCGCTCGATCATCTCATCGACGACGGCCACCGGATCGCGACTGCGTACGGAACGCCCCTCGATGATCGGATAGGTGCAGTAGTCGCACCGCAGGGCACAGCCCCGTTTGGTCTGCACGTTCTCGATCCCCGCCCGATCGTAATAGCTTAACGCAACCGATTCGCGGGAAGGAACGGGCACGGCATTCAGATCGAGAAAGCCCGCTCCGGCCGAATTACTGACGACCTCATCGCCGACGAAGTAGTGCAGATTTGGCACGCGCCCAAGACCACCACGGCGCAATGACCGGACGCCGAGACGGCCAGACGTCGAAGCGCCCGCGGCGCCGTTCTCGAGGGCATCGAGCAACAGAACAAATGCCTCTTCGCCCTCGCCCGAAATCCCGAAGTCGGCTCGAAGTTCGCGCAGCAAGGCGCTCGGCATCACGCTGAAACCGCCACCGCCGAGAACCACCGTGCTGTTGCAACTTGCCCGCACGGATTCGATCAAGCGCCGGTAGTACGAGAGGTTGTCGGAGATGCCGGTGTAGTCGCTATTTTGGATGTTCCGCAAACCGATCGCCACCACATCCGGTTCGAAGGCACGAATGGCGTCGCACAGGGCTCCGTAGGGATCGGCCTCGAAACACAAGTCGACGAGCTTCTTTTCGTGCCGCTCCGGCATGGCCCCCATGACGTAGAGAACGCCAAGCGGCACAACAGGATCGGGAAGCAACTCCCTATTGGCGGAAACGAAGAGAACCTTCATGGCGACGGAATGAGCGAGCCCGAGCCCAGAAAATCGAGCATAGACAGCGGATTTGGAGACGACAAGCGCGGCTCATCATCGAGCAAGGCGAGCGCACGGCTACGGGCGCGATTGAAAACCTCGTGCGTGCGGCCGAAGGCCTCCCTAGGAGAAGCACTCCGGCCGAGCTGGGCGACATGCGCCATCCCTTCGAAGTCGCCGGTGAACGAAGCCTGATTGCGACGAAAGTAGCGGCCCTCGTGTCGGAGCTTCGAATCGACTTTCGCGAAGAGGTCCGCGAACTTGTCGAGGGCGCGCAAGATCCGATCGGATTGGCGGAGCTGGCTCTGGACGTAACTGAGGGACAGGTGCCGTTCGGCCAGGTACTCGTCGAGCCAAAGGTTGTAATAACAGCCGATGTCGAGGGCCCATTTCGCCCGGAAGAGTTCGTAGCTGCCCAAGTAGCCGTACTGGCCCCGGTAGAGCTTCATCGCGGCGTCGTGCCGAAAACGAAGGTACTGATCGTACAATGTTGCCGCCTCGTCGATCGCCTCGCCTCGGGTATCCCGAGCGACGAGATCACTGACGTAATCGTTCTCGAGCGCGATGAAATCGCTGCCTGGACTGTAGAAGGGATCGCTGAAGCTCGCCGCTTCGCCTATGAGCGCCCAGCGATCGGAGCTGAAGTACCGCGAACAACCATAGGCGAGCTGCTTGTAGCTCATGATGTCCACCGCGCGGGCTTCGTCCAGCATCTCGCGGGGTGCGCGGTGTTTGTCGATGACCTCGCGAAAGCCTGACTCGGTCCGCCAATTGTCAGGCCAACCGTCCGCGAGCTTCTCCGCGAGCGTCGACTTCTCGATGACCAAACCCACGCTGGTCGCGCCGCCCGACAAGGGTATGAACCAAAACCAATAGCCAGGATAACAGAAGTGATTCGTCGAGAGCATCCGGGTGGTAAAATCCACGCGCGCGCGAAAGGCGGCCGATCCGCTCTCATCGATATCCCGCACTCCTTCGAAACGTCCCCAGACCGCAACCATCTCGTGAGACTCGGGTTGGCGAAGCGAGAGCTTCCGGGCGAGCACGCCGGCCCGACCACTCGCGTCGATGAACCAACGACAGCGAAGATGACGCTGTCCCGCGGCGGTCGTCACGTAAAGCCCGTGTAGGGCGCCATCGTGCCCGAGCGCGACCTCGTCTACCCGCGCACCTCGCTCGATGGTGATCCCCTGCGAGCGATTCATGTCCACGAGGTCCTCCTCGAAACGTGCACGATCGATTTGAAAGGAAGGAGCCACGGGAAACGATCGGCTCCCCATCTCGCTCAGCGACTCGAGCGGGCCATCACACGCAGGCGTATCAAAGAAAAAGCGAAGGCCATTCTTCGGCAGGTGCCGACGATACAGATAACCGTCCAAGCCCAAGCGACGGACGAGGTAGGCCGACGCGATCTCCACGGTCGACTCACCGACCTTGGACGAGGACTCCGTTGCCTTGTCAAAAAGGGCGATCCGCAAATCGGGCTGCTGGCGGCGCAGCTGCCTGGCGAGGAGTAAGCCGGCCTTGCCCGCGCCCGCGATGACGACATCGAGATCTGCCGTGTGCGAGCTCATGGCTCCTCGTGAAACCTAAACCACTGCGTGGGGTTGTCTCGCACGAATGTCTCTAGCAACGTCGCGAGCGTCTGCGCGGCAGCATCGAGTTGCTGTTCATCGGGCCGCCGCGGAACGTAGATGGGTTCGGCGTGAAGGAACTCGTAATGGAGAAAACCAAGGCGACGCGTCAAGAACGGCAAGACCGGCGCACCGGACAAAGCGGCCAATCGCAACGGCCCTTCTGGCACCTTCCATGGCTCCCCAAAAAAGGAGACATTGCGGCAGCGCGTGGTAGGTCCGTGACGGTCAAACTTCGTGGCGACCATCTTCCCCGCTCGCAGATGACTCAACAGGGGCAAGGCCGCCATCGGGTCAGCTCCCAGGCGCATCACTTGCACGCCCGCCCGCTCGCGCATCTCATCGTGCATTCGCATCGCGGGTGACAAGTCCGCGTCACCCATGACGACCATGACATCCGTGTCAAATTTCGCTCCCGCTACATGACCCGCGAGATCCCAACCTGCCGTAGAGCCCACCGCGAGGATCACGCCTCGGCCCTTGTCGAGACATGATTGCAGGGCCTCCGTCGCCGCACCGGCATCCACCCGGACCTCAAACTCGGGTCGGCCCGACGCGACCAAGGCGTCCGTCATCGCGCTCGCAAAGTTCGCGAAGACGAGGCCTACCTCATAGGCCTCCCGCCACGGGGACGACTCGCCCCGGACCCGCCGCAAACTCTGGCGCACGGCTTCGCGGGGCCCCTGAAGTCCGGCAGCGAAAGCCAAACCGAACAACGGCGGACTGTAGCGCAGCCATGGGGTCGGTCCGTGCTCGATACCGAGAGCGAGGACGCGCCGCCAAAAGGCGGAATCGAACCGCAACTGATCGTGAAGACGAGGCCGCATACGCCAGCAGGATGTAAATAGCCTCCGACCAAAGCGCAAGTATCGTCTCGACCCCGGTTTGCCACGCCGAAGCAGCTGGCCTAGAGCGAACCATGGGCGGAAGCGAACAGGTGCTGAACGTGAGCGCCGGGATCATCGTCACGGCGGTCCTCGTATTTTTCATTTTGGTCTTCATTCCCGCTCCCTACGGCCGACACGCGCGCTCAGGCTGGGGACCCACCCTGCCAAACCGCTTGGGCTGGGTCTTGATGGAAGCGCCAGCCTCATTGGTCTTCTTGGGCGTGTACCTCGCCGGCCCCCATCGCGCTTCGCTCACGCCGTTGCTGCTGCTCGCCCTGTGGCAGATCCACTACGTGCATCGCTCGTTCATCTATCCTTGGAGCCTCAAGACCCAAGGCAAGCGCAGCCCTTGGCTGACCGTCGCGATGGCCGTGATTTTCAATTCGATCAATGCCTACGCCAACGCGCGCTGGATTTCGGCGATTGGAGACTATCCGGCAACGTGGCTCACGACGCCGGCCTTCCTCATCGGGGCGAGCGTTTTTGTCATCGGCTTCGTCATCAACAAACAAGCCGACGCTATCTTGCGGGGCCTTCGCAAGGATCCGAACGACGGCGGCTACACCATTCCGCACGGCGGGCTGTATCGCTTCGTCAGCTGCCCAAACTACCTCGGAGAGTTGTTGGAGTGGACCGGCTGGGCCATCGCGACGAGCTGCTTGCCAGGGTTGGCTTTTGCGATCTTCACGGCCGGTAACCTGGTTCCGCGAGCGCGGGCTCATCACGCCTGGTACCGCGAACAATTCGACGATTACCCGCCCCAGCGGCGCGCGCTCATTCCCTTCGTATGGTGATCGCTAGCGGCACGAGTCGTTGAGCTTGCACGATTCGATCAGGCGGCCTGACTCGTCTCGCGCTCGCCATGACGAGCTCGTTTGGCTGCACGCGCGGCAGAGCGCTCCCGATCCCGTCTCTCCCGTTGCGTGCCGACGTACGGCTGCCGGGTGCCCATGAGGTGGTCGAACCACGGCTTGGTCACGCACCAGTTCTGGTGTTGATCTGGCCCCATGTGATGGTCGTAATGCCAGCGTAGATGCTCGCGCGCCCAGTCCGGGTCGAGGTGCGCCCGCCGATGCACCCGATAGTATCTGTAGGACGCGTAATACAAACCCCCAACGAAGAACGGTGCCACCGGCAGAAGGGGCGTCACCATGGCGGCCAAGCCCACCAAGCCCACCACCTCCTTGCCCTGAGCGTTGTTCGCAAGTGGCGATCGTTCGTAATCGGAATCGTAGTGACCATTGCGACGCGAGTGAGCGTGGTGCTCGTGCCAGTGAAAACGCCAGAAGCTCTTCTTGTTCTGGCCCAGGCCGTGCAGAACATGCTTGTGGAGGAACCATTCAGCTGCGTTGGCGACGAGCAGCGCTATCGGGAGACCAATCATGTTGGTACATATTATGACCATTTAGTCATAATATGTCAACCTGGCCCGGTAACAGGTGTCGTGTAGACTCCGATCCGCGATGCCACCGTACCATCCTGGCCGAGTGCCCAACGAGCGCCCCGGACCGGCCGGCGGCGCACGCGCGAAGAATCGGGAAGCAAAAACGCGCGCCATTTGCGAAGCTGCGGTGGGCCTGTTTCTCGAGCAAGGGGTGCGCAGCGCCACGGTCGATGCGATCACGCGCGCCGCTGGCGTATCCAAGGGAAGTTTCTACCAGTACTTCGAGGACAAGACGCAGCTCGTCGAGGTGCTCTTTGCTCCGTTGCGTGAAACCATGCTCACCGCGATGGCTCGCTGCAAAAAATCCCTGCAAGCGACGACCCCGAAGGGTGCGAGTCACGCGCCGCAGCTCAACGACGCTTACGCCACACTCGCGGCCGAGCTCGGGACAACATTACTCGGGCAGCCCGAACTCAGTCGCCTCTACCTGCAGGAATGCCGTGGACCCAAGACCGGCGCCCGTGCCCCCATTCGGACACTCTCGGATGAGTTGGCCAAAGGCGCACTCGATCTCACCCGCGCCGCCCACGATCGGGGCTTGCTCAAACCGCTCGCTCCCACCATCACCGCGCTTGCCGTCGTCGGAGCCGTGGAGACGCTGCTGATTCGCCATCTGGACGGCGAAGACCTCGGCCCTATCGAAGCCATCCCATCGTCATTGATCACGATGGTGCTCGATGGCCTGCGAGCCGAGTGAACACCGATCAGCCGCGCGCGTGCGAAGCGTCGACAATGATCACAACGAAGCGATGGCCCTGCGGACGGCTTGGCCTTCTTTTTTCACCTTCGCCCGCTGCCGCTGCTCCGCGACGAGTAGGGCGCGACGGCGCGTTTGAGCGTCGAGCAACATGGCGACGAGTGGTTGTGATGAAGCGAGCAACCTACCGCCGAGCGCGGAGACACTCATGCGCAGCTGCACGAGCTCCTCGTCGAGTCGAAGCAAGCGCTCCTTCGTAGCTTTTGCCCGGAGCTGAGCTCGCCGTTCACGCTGGCGGTGTCGTATCGCACGGCGAAGCGCGCCTTGGCCCTTCGAGTGTTTCGGGAGGCCGGCAGCCAAGCGCTGCAATTCGCGTAGGTTGAGATCGGCAGCAGCGTGAAAACGCATCAGGCCCTCCGACACCTCGAGACGGCGTGTCACCCGTGCGCGGGCGGCGAGCTTGAACACCGCCATGGCCCGCTGCGACTCGCGATCGAAAATCACCGCGTCCGCCCGCGAAACCTTGGCATTGTGCGTGTAAGGCAGCGCGACGTACACTTGCCGGGGCAAAGAGCTGCGATTCTCGAGTTCGAATTCGTGTAGATGACGACGAACGTAATGCTCGCGAAGTTGCTCGCCATGACTCTCCAGAAGTTTGGGCGTGTCGGTGTACGTGTTGTGCTCGTGGTTGATCTCTACATCGAGGTCTGAACCGTAGCGAAGCACCCGCGACTCGCCCGGCTTGAGCCGGCTGAGTATTGTTTCGCCCGCAAATCCGCCTGCCGAGAAGAGCGCGACGGTGCCCCGTGGCAAGGTCTGCTTTCCGGTGTGACGTAGATGCAAACCGCTGCGCGCCGGAGCATCGAATCCATCGAAAAAGGTCACCCGAGTCACCGGGACCCGCAGCTGCGCAAAGGGCAACAGGGCCGAGCTGTGGGCCGCAAGGTCGGTCCGTTCGCTGAGCTGATACCGAAACAAAGCGCCCGCCTCCACGCCTGTCGCTTTGCCGAGAGCCGCAAGATCCCCCAACGCGATCTTGCCACTACTTATCGCCGTTGCCCCGGCCCGCACCCGCCCACCACGGCGAATGCTGCCCATCCTACCTCTTGCAGATCCATAGCCCGATCCTGCGCCACCTCCGCCTATGCCTATCGCCCCCAGACCCTGACTTCCGCGCCACATGCCGTCGACCGTCTCACTGAGCAACTGCGGGACCGTCGATAGCTCACGCTGCGGCTCGACGAGATGGCGACGACCGTAACGGGGAGCGACAAAGGGAAAGAGGAAGGAATCGGGACGACCATTGACCAGCTCCACCGCCACCTGTGACCAGTCCTCATCCGTGTCGTTGTGAATGAGCGCCCATGCTTGCACCGTCGCTTTCCCCCCCTTGTCGTCGAGAAGCAGACGATAGGTCGACCGCCAGACGGGCGTCTCGGACACATATCCGAGGCGCAGATCCGTTCCGCGGCTGGCCAGAATGCGCAGCTGCCGGGCAAGCTGAGCGCCCCGGGTCGAGAGCGTATCGAGCGCAGCATCCAGTCGGGCCTTGAAGGCCTTGTCCGTCGGCCGGACACTGCTGACATCATCCGCGTCGACGTGGTGCAAAGCCCCCCGAGCCGTCACCAAGCTCAACATCACCTGCGTCCGCTGTGTGCAGATCTCCGCGGCCTTGGCCCCCTTCCCCAGCGACGACGCACAATGGCGCTCGCTTCGGGACGCCACGTCGATCAGCCTGCCGAGCAGCCGCGCCGGTTTCCCCCGGCGGCGCCGCAACTCGACGCGTGCGCCCTCGAGACTCTCGAGCAGAGCCGCATGCTTCAGCTCGGTCGACCCATCCGCCGCCAGACCAGCCAAGGAACGAGCCATGTCCGCGCTCACGCTGCTGCGCATCGCCAAACCCGTCACTTTGGCCTGCCCGCCTTTCGAGAGGATAACGAGAGACTTCAAGGCATCGTCCAAGTGCGCCGCTGGCACAGGCAGGGTCATCTCGCCCGTAGCCGAAAGCCGGCCCGCACGCTCGAAGTACCCCATCCCCGTTTCGTAGAGTCGCACGCGCTTGAGCGGCAGTCGCCCACCGTTGTTTGCATGAGCCACCGACCCGACCAGGAGGCACACCAGGGCCGGCAGGCCTGCAATTGCAGACCGAATGGAAAATTTTGAAGGCATTGTCCCGTCCTTTCAACACGGCGCACAAACGTCGCGAGTGTTTACAAACAGGACAACGCCCAGCGCGAAAGGTTCGTCCGATTCCTGCTTTCTCTTGCCGATCGACGAGATCTCTACTCGATCACGATGAGCACGACGGAGGCGGCCATGAGCAGAAAGCCTACAATTTGGCGACGCGCGAGCTTCTCCCCGAGAAAGAAACGAGACACCAGCGCGACACACAAAACGCCGAAACACAGATGCATCGCCGCCATCGCGCCTCCGGAATACGCGCCATGGCCCCAGCGAAAGGCTGTGATGTTGAGCACGTACTCGGGCAAGACGAGAAACCAGCTCGCGAACAATGCGGCGAGATAAGAATAGCCACGAAAACGGATGTGACCGAGCCAAGCGAAAGCCATCAAGGCACTCGAAGCGAGAAGCATCAGGGGTACGACATAGAGCTGCATCAGTGGCTCGCCCCATTCGCTTCGTCGACGCCACTCGGTCGCTTGGACCCCACCAAGATCATCGCCACCATCATCAACCCGAAGCCGATGAGCTTTGGGGTAGTCAGGGCCTCGCCGAGAACATAGCGGGACACCAGCGCAACCCACACCACCCCCGCACAAAGGCGGAACGCCGCCATCTGAGCCGCCAGATAGATGCCATAACCCATGCGCAAGGCCTTGATGTTGAGCGCATACTCCGGCAACACCAGCAGCCACGCGAGCGAAGTCGCCGCAAGCAAACTGAGATCCTCTTTGAACCGCAAGTGACCAAGCCACGCCATCGCCATGACCAGGCTCGAGGTCAACAACATCAGCGGCACGAGCGTGGCGCTCGCACTGAAACGACTTCCCCCTTCTCGGCTGCCGTCCATGCTTTGGAAGCTTAGGTCGAGTCGCCATCAACGTACAGTCAGCCGGCCCCACTCGTCGACGCGAACACAGATCGTTCTCTACCGAGGAGCGATCTCGAATTGTGCGCGAAGCTCATCGACGTCCCGTTCGAAATCGTCCCACGGCTGCCAATCGACGCACAGATCGCGGTTGACCGCTGAGCCTCGCACCATACCCCGGGTCAAGCTTTCGGGATCGAGCTGCATCTTTAGCGGCTCGGTCACCGGACTGACGGCAATTCCCAAGTGAAACTGCGCCAAGGCAAACATGAACGTGTAGACGGGCTCCTTCGTGATCATGCCTGCCTGAAAAGCGAGGATCTCCCCCTCCTCGATGGCCGAGGTGCCATACCCCCCGAGCACGTGCAAACAGTCGTGGAACACGATGGGCTCCGGCGCGCCATTCTTCTCGCCGGGAAAGTCGAAATCGTTAGCCCGAATGAAGTCGTAATACTGCCGCCCAAGCGTGTTGGCGGGAAGCTCTGCAAGCGCGTGGTATTTTTCCGCCAAGACCGCATCTTCGCGATGCGCAACCGCCCGAAGGATGGTCGCCGCTCCAGAGAGACCTCGGATCTTGAGGTAGTTCTGGATCCGCTGGCCGGAAAAACCGCGGCGCAAGATATCGAGTCGGAAGATGTTCATACAGCCATGCGTCAGTCGCCTGACATCTTCGAGAGCTCGGCTCTCGAGGCCGAAAACCGTTGCGATCCGATCCAGTTCAGCCACTTCAGCCGCCGAAGCCTCCCCATCGATGAGCGCCACGATGAGAGCCGCGTTGAAGATCCGCTCGCGAAATTCTCCGGGCGGCACCTGCTCGAGTTCCGCGTCGGCGATCGGAGTCAAGGCGTCGAGATCGAAGTCGGTATGCAGAATATGACGTTGCGCCCCATCGATGAGCTGACGCTCCAAGGGGTGAAACTCGCCGTCTGCAATCGCTACGCCCTTGATCGCGCGCAAGCCTAACTTCGCATACTCTGGCGGCGGCACAGTCAGCAGCACGGCTTCGCCCTCCCGTGGCAAATCAGCGGAAGTCGTTTCGGGTGGAACATGGGCTCACGTTAGCAAGTGTTGTCCGCCCAACCCAAGCCTCAAACGAGAAAGACCGCCGAAGGGCTTGAGCCCAACCGCGGCCTTCTCGCCTTCGCGAACGAGCGCCGAAGCTAGATGTCGTAATAGAGGAAAAACTCCTGGGGCACGGGCCGCGAGCGAATGTCGGCAATCTCGCGGTCACGCTTGTAGCCGATCCAAGTATCGATGATGTCCTTCGTGAAGACGTCACCTTTGAGAAGGAATTCGTAATCCTTCTCGAGCGCGTCGAGCGCCTCCTCGAGCGAGCCTGGTACGTGACCGACGCCCTTTAGCTCTTCGGGTGACAAGGCGTAGATGTCCTTGTCGAGCGGATCGCCGGGATCGATACGATTCTGGATCCCGTCGAGCCCCGCCATGACCATGGCCGAAAAGCAGAGATAAGGGTTGGCCGTGGAGTCCGGAAAACGAACCTCGATGCGCCGCGCGTTCGCCGTGCTGACTCCGGCAACCGGGATACGAATCGCAGCCGATCGGTTGCGGCTCGAGTAGGCCAAGTTGACGGGTGCCTCATAACCCTTGACCAGACGCTTGTAGCTGTTGGTGCTGGGGTTGGTGAGCGCAGCGAGCGCGGGAGCGTGTTTGATGATCCCCCCGATGTACCACATTCCCATATCACTCAAGCCCGCATAACCGTCGCCGGCGAACAGGTTGTTTCCGTCTTTCCAGAGCGACTGGTGGCAGTGCATGCCGCTGCCGTTGTCCCCATATAGCGGCTTGGGCATAAAGGTCGCTGACTTGTTGTGGCGGAAGGCAACGTTCTTCACGACGTATTTGAACCACAGCAGATTGTCCGCCATCTTCGTGAGCGAATTGAAGCGAATGCCAATCTCGCCCTGCCCAGCCGTTCCGACCTCGTGGTGGCCTACCTCGACCTGGATCCCAGAGTCCATGAGGGTGGTCATGATGTCGGCACGAATGTCGACCATCGAATCCGTCGGCGGAACCGGGAAGTAACCCTCCTTGTGCCGCACCTTGTGACCGAGGTTCTTTCCCTCGCGACCACTGTTCCACGCGGCCTCTTCTGAATCGACCTCATAAAAACAGCCATTCGGACCGCTATCATAACGAACCGAATCGAAGATGAAGAACTCGCTCTCCGGTCCGATGTAAGCCGTGTCCGCGATGCCAGAACTCTTCAAATAGGCTTCGGCCTTCCGAGCCACGTGCCGCGGATCCCGCCCGTAAGCTTGACCGGTGATCGGGTCAGACACGTCGCAAATCATGCTGAGCGTTTTGAAGCCCGCGAAAGGATCGACCCGAGCCGTCGTGGGGTCGGGGCGGATCTGCATGTCCGACGCGTTGATGGGCTGCCAGCCGCGCACGGAAGATCCGTCAAAACCGAGGCCCTCCTCGAATAGGTCTTCCGCCAGACGACTCACCGGCACGGTGGTGTGTTGCCACGTGCCAGGCAGATCGACGAACTTGAGATCGACGAATTTGCAGTCGTGGTTTTTCGCTAGTGTGATGACGTCATTCGGCTTCATTGCTCTTTTCTTCCTCATGGCTCGCCGCGCCTAACAGCCGTTGGCACGGAACATTGTTTTTCGTAGATTCGCTCATTGGGGCGGTTTGTGGGCAGTCGTACGGCGGACCCGGGCACAAGGTGCGACATCGCTTAGATCGCGTCGTCGTCCCGCTCCCCGGTGCGAATTCGCACGGCCGTCTCCACCGGCATCACGAAGATCTTGCCATCACCAATGCGGCCGGTCTTGGCACTCTTTTCGATCGCGTCGACGACATCGGAAACCAGTGATTCGGGGACCACGATGTCGACGCGCACCTTGGGTATGAAATCGACCACATAGGCCGATCCTCGATAGACCTCTTTTTTCCCACCCGTACGGCCAAAGCCCTTGACCTCGCTGATGGTCATCCCCTGCACGCCAACCTCGGCCAATGCCTCCTTGACCTCGTCCAGCTTGAAGGGCTTGATGATGGCTTCGATTTTTTTCATTTTGATGGCTGGCGATGGACATCCGCGTCCACCGCCCGACCCACACGTACCTCCAGGACTGTTTCGGGAAAGTTTCGGGCTCCAATTGTGCGATCCCCCGTTGAGAACCGGGATCGCTTGTCGTGGTCGATCAGCTCGCATAAGCTCGATCCGCCG
The DNA here is from genome assembly GCA_029941785.1 of Polyangiaceae bacterium. Taxonomy (GTDB): domain Bacteria; phylum Myxococcota_A; class Polyangia; order Polyangiales; family Polyangiaceae; genus JAPYTK01. The sequence goes on from JAPYTK010000088.1 coordinate 12,650, forward strand.
TTCTGCGCTCGCCCGCTAAGAATTTCTCATGCCCGTCTCCACCACGATCCCCGCCGGCACTGTCATTTCAGGCAAGTACCGCGTCAGTCGGGAGCTCGGCCGAGGAGGCATGGCGGCCGTCTACGAGGCGATGAACCTCAATATTCACAAGCGGGTGGCCATCAAACTGCTCGCGGGTCACCTGACGACTTCACAGACCGTCGTCGAGCGCTTCCTGCGCGAAGCGCGAGCGGTCGCCCAAATCCGAAGCCCCCACATTTGCGATGTCTACGATGCGGGCAAACTCGACGACGGCACGCCCTATTTGGTGCTCGAACTGCTCGAAGGCGAATCGCTCTACGAGGCGATGGTACGCGACCGGCAGATGTCCACCGGGCTGACCCTCGCGATCATCCTTCAGGTCTGCCGGGGCCTTGGTAAGGCTCACGAAACACAGATTGTCCATCGCGACCTGAAGCCAGAGAACATTTTCCTCACTGTGGACGACGACGAGCAACTGCTCGTCAAGGTGCTCGATTTTGGCCTTGCCAAGTTCTACGACCCGACCTCCACGGCCGAGGTGCCTGCACGACTGACTCGCGAGGGCGCCGTCTTCGGTACGCCCGTTTACATGAGTCCAGAACAGGTTCGCGGACAAGCGGCAGCGGATCATCGCGCCGATCTTTGGGCGCTGGCTTGCATCACCTACGAGTGCCTCACAGGCACGACGGTTTGGTCAACCGACGAGGGCGTGGCCATGACCTTCGCGCAGATCGCTACCGCACCACTGCCCGACCCGATGCACTACCGACCGGACCTGCCGCAGACCTTCAAGACCTGGTACAAGCGCGCGCTGGATCGGGACATCGACAAGCGTTTCCAGAACGTGGGTGAATTCGCAAACAGTTTAGCCGAGACCTTCGATTACGAGCTCAAGTCGGGCAGCCTGCACGTCTCGTTGGTCACTCAAGTTCCGCGTGGGGCCAAACGCAAGTCAGCTCCCGATAGAGGCGATGCGCCGACCGCCGATATTCCGCGCAACACCACCCCGCTGCCCGCTCTGCCCCGGACGGCCGGCTCCTCGGAATCGTCGGATAAGACGCTCAAGCGGCCCTGGAGGCCCAAACGACCATCGGCGGCATCCGAGCCGATGTCCCTCCGGCGTGCGGTGATCGACACGCTGCCGCCGCGCATTCCGCGTCTCGTCATCAACGGCCGCCTCGTCGCCGCCTCGGTCATCGCGAGCCTGCTCGTCGTGCTCGTGGTGTGGAGCGCGGTCAGCGGCAAGGACCCCGAACCGCCAGCAAAGCTAAAACGCATATCCACGGTGATGGACAAGCTGTTATCGAGCAGCAATGAACGCACGGCAGGCTTGCACCTCGTCTCTCACCACCCCTGGCTTCCGCGCATCCGTGAGGCCCAGATGCGCATCGCCCGGAACGAACCCGAGCGTGCGGAGCTTATCCTACGACGCATCGCCGCAACACACCGGCACGCCATGATCGACAACCTGAGGGCACAGGTGGCTATCGCGATCGCAGCGAAGAGGACGGGTAGCCGATGCCAAATCACCGGCTATGCCCGGCCACGTCGTTCCGATTTGCTCAACGCCAACATCGCCCAACCGAACGGAACGACGGCCCCCACGATCGTGACAGGGATCGACGGCCCCATCATCGCTTGGGGCGACATCCGCGATGGAAAACGACGAGCCTACGCCGTGCCCCTCGACAACGCGCTCCGCAACCGCGCCCTCCCCGTCGACTTCACCCCCGAAGCCAACTACGTGCACGCCCCCACGTTGATCCCCGTGGCCAAACGCTTTCTTGCTGGTTACTGGGATTCGCGAGGTCGAACGCCCGGCGTGTACTTGCGTTGGCTGCGATCCACCGGGGTGATCGACACCCCAGCGCTCCTCGTCTCGAGCAAGAACGCAGGAAGCTACGATGCCCATGTGGCGCGAGACGCGAAGGGTGGGTTCATCGTCGCCTGGGCAGAACAACGCGAGCGGGACTCGGTCGATCTGATGTTGCGGCGCTTCACAGCCGAACTGAAGCCTCGAGGCGGCCCTATCCGCGTGACGGATTTCGTCAAGCTGCGCAAACAGTTGACCCGAGTAGGGCACATTCGGGTCACGACCTCCGATCGTTGGATCCACACCGCGTACCTGGTGACCGAGGGCACGGCACGCCAGCTCCGCTACCAGACCCTGCCCATCTCGCTCGGCCCCCCCGGCTTGCAGAGTCAGCCGCCGCATGAGGGACGGACGCTGGGCGACGAACAGACCATCACGGCGCCCGAAGCTAAAGCGGGCGCCCCCTCGCTGGCGTGTGCCAAGGACGGTTGTTTCCTGACTTGGCACCGGAGCCATCAAGGAGGCGCAGGAGTCGCCTTTATCGACGCTGCCTCGCGGAAAGTTCAGTGGCACAAGTTGTTCTCACCGAGTGGACGCTATCCGAGCCTGGGGGTGTCGCCGAAGGGGGACGTGCAGCTCGTGTGGGTTGAGGCAAACCAGCTCACGACAGCCTCGCTCGGGCGTGAAGGCGTCGGCCCACGGAGCCAAGTTGCGCGCGTCTCATCCAAGCACGCGGTCGCGTCGATCTCCCCAGGAGCAAAGCGTGGCGAATGGTATCTAGGTTGGCTCGATCGGGAGTCGAATCGCGCGGAGCCTTACGCAGCGCGTATGCAGTGTCGCTGAAGATGCTACGGATCCCACCCAAAGAAGAACTCCGCGACAAGCCTCTGCTTGCCCCACACAGCACGCTGATGCCGCTCTTGGCGGCAGATGGGCCCGAACTGTGGGAGGTGGTCGACGCCTCGCGTAGCTGGCTCGACCCGTGGCTGCCATGGGTCCCCTTCCAGAAGAACGTGGATGCGTCGCGACGATTCGCCGAGGCCTCGGCCCGCGAATGGGACGTGGGGCGCGCCTTGCGTTTCGTCATGCGCGAACGACCCGGGGGGGACATGATTGGCATCGTCGGGCTCGAGAATTGCCAACCGCTCCACCGAAGCTGCGAGCTCGGTTATTGGCTTCGCGAGCAAGCCACCGGTCGGGGCTTGATGACCGAAGCAGCCCGAACCTGTCTCGCCTTCGCCTTCGACACCGTTGGCGCTCATCGCGTGCGCGTTGCTGCAGCAACGGAAAACCACCCATCGCTCCGCGTCATCGAACGTCTCGGTTTTCGATACGAAGGTCGGGCTCGCCAAGCCGAGTGGGTCGGCGGCAGGTGGGTCGATCACGCCGTGTTCGCCATGTTGGAAACGGACTGGCGGAGCCACGAGGCACCGTGAGCGCCAATGCGACGTCGCGCGGTTGGCCGCTCTTGCCGCTCACCCCGGGTATCGTGGCCTCGATCGGCATCCTGATCGCGGTTCTCATCTCACTCATTGCCGCCCGACAGCTCCAACACACGAGCGACGAAGCGAGCGCGCTAAGAAGTCGCGCCTTGGCCGGTGCGCTCGCGGCACGGATGCGGAGCATGGGCCCCGAGGAACGGGACATGTTCTTGAGCTTGGCAGCCCGACGCTCGGGCACCGAACTCATTCTCGTGGACAAGGGCGGAGTTGTGCTCTCCGATCACATGCTCAAGCCCTTATCCCGGGCACGGGTGCAGTCCTTGTTGCGACGGGCAGAGGGCTTGAGCTTTACCGCACTGGGGCGCGTGAAATTCGCCGCGAGTTCGGTCAACCCTCCGCTACAACATCTCGCGGTGCTCGTGTTCGCCAGCGCTCCCCAGCCCGTCGGTCAGACCTTTTCGATGGTTCGGGTAATCGTGATTCTTACTTTGCTCTTGTTGGGCTTGGCGGTCGGCGTCGCGATTGCCTCGACGCGCGCAGCGCGCGAAGACGTGGCCTTCGTGATCGAGGGGATCTCCGAGATGGCAACGCCGAGAACGCTGGACGAAACCATGGAGCCACCACGGGGAACCGTGCCCATCCGCTCCTTTGATCAAGTGGGCTTGCTCACGGCATCACTCAACACCCTGATGGGTCGTTTTGGCGAAGCTGAATCACGTTACCGGCGCGACCTCACGCGGGCGGCCGATCTCGATCGGGAGCGCTCTCGTTTTCTCGCCGACCTCAGTCACGAGCTGCGCACCCCGCTCAATGCCATCTTGGGTTTCGCCCACTTGTTGGAGTCAGATGCGGAGGACCCCCTCGATGAAGATTCTCTCGAATCGGTGTCGGTCATTCGCACCAGTGGCGAGCACCTACGATGCTTGGTCGACGATATTCTCGACTTGTCTGCCATGGAAAGCGGTCAACTTCACTTGACTCGGGCGGTCGTCGACGTCCGCACGCTGAGCGACGATGTCCTGCGTGAGGCCTCCGCGATCGTGGGAGAGCGTTCGATCGAACTGCAGGCGCACGGCGCCGAAGGGATCCTCGCGTGGGCTGACCCTCGCCGTCTACGACAAGTGCTGACGAACCTCGTCTCCAACGCCATCGATGCCACGGTGCAGGGCGTAATCAGCATCTCCGTGAGCGAAGACTCCGCGACCCGGCACGCGATCATCGTGGTCCGCGATTCCGGTCGAGGGATTCCACCCGACAGCCTAGGGGCGATCTTCGAAGCGTACCACCAGGGGGGGAAACCCAAACCTCGCGGGGTCGGACTCGGCCTGGCTATCGCGCGGCGCTTGGTCCTTCTACATGGCGGTCAAATCGAAGTGACGAGCGAGGTCGACGAGGGCACGTCGTTTACGATCCATCTCCCCGACGACTCTCACGCCGGTAGCTTGCCACGGGACAGCTTGGTACCGTGGTCCGATTCGCCGAACGCTGCAGTCGATGCTGCATCGACGATCACGATCGGGGAGAAGAGGTGAACACCTCTCGCGACCCACTCGAGGCCACCATCGCGGGAGGCTTCACGCGTCGCCTCATTTTGCGACAATGCTTCGTGTGTATCGTCAGCTACATCGCGATCATCTTGATGTCTCCGTGGGCACTCATGCGTCAATCCGCGCCCTTCTCCATCCTCGCGTCGAGTTTCATGTTCGTCGGGGCTGGGGGCGTGCTCGCAACGGGGCTCTTGTCGTGGACATACCTCCGCCGACAGAGAAAAGTCATCCACGCGATCACGATGGAACCAGAATCGATTGCGCCAGTAGACATCGGCGCGTTGGCCAACACGCCCTTCGCTCTGACGATGCACTACTTGCTCGTCGGTGCCGCCGTCTGCACGAGTCTGGCCTTGCCGCCCATCCGCAGCGAGAACCTCGACGGCGGCCGCGCGGTGGCTCTCGCGGTCTTGTCTTTCACGATCATCGGCGCGGTGTCCTTGGTCCACTACGTCGTCATCCGCAACGCGACGCTCGCCTTGGTCGAACTCAGCCCGCTCGAAGCCATCACCGCCTGGCTCGAGCAGCAGGCTTTGCGGCGTGCCCCACGGCATCGACTGACACGCAAAGTGCTCACGTCCGTCGTGGCCCCCGTTGCCCTTCTCGGGGCTGGCGCCGTGACCGTCGCGCACGCCCACGTGCGGAACTTCCTGGAGGAGTCGCGCGTCGCCACCGCGCTCATCTTGGCCCGCACCGCGCTCGAGCCCACTCCGATTTTCCAGGCCGAGGGGGGCCGTGATGATGTCGTCGCCGCTGTGGCCGCGCACGGCTTTCTCGTCCGACTGCAACGGGGCAAACCGCTTGACGCATCTGCCGTCGTGGGCGCGGAACAACTCGCGAACGGTCAAATCCAAGTCGTCGCACCGCTCGACGATGGTCGAGCCACGATGCGCTTCACGGCAAGCCTTTCTCCCGAGGTCACGACGAGTGGCGTGATGATCGGGCTCGCCGCGCTGCTCTTGGCCGGCGGTTTGGCGTTTTGGCTCGGGCGAGCGCTGGCGAACGACCTCGTTCTGGCCACAGACCACATCGGCACCCTCGGCCTGGAGGTTCCCGAGGCTGCCAACGAAACACAGCGCCCTAGCGAACTGGCAGCCCGCGCACGGTTCCGCGAAGTCGTCACCCTGGGCGAGAACATCCAGATACTCGCCCAACGGTTTCAACTCTTCGCAGACACACAAGAGCGAGCGCTGCTGGCCAAGACCCAGGACCGACGGATGAAACAACTGCTCTTCGCCAGCGTGAGCCACGACCTGAAGAGCCCCCTGAACGCCATTCTCGGCTTCGCCGACTTGGTCGGCTCGCAACCACTGAGCAGCGGGCAACGTGAGAGTATCGACATGGTCTGCAGCCGCGGACGCGAGCTTCAAGCACTCATCGAGACCATTCTTGATGCAGCGCGCGTAGACGCCGGTCAGCTCAGTCTCACACCGGAACCGACGACCGCATCCCAACTACTCGCCCAAGCCGCCGAGAAAGCTCGCCACCTACAAGCGGGCGAGAAGCCCCACATTGCCATCAAAGCTCAGCCGCACTTGCCGACCTTGTTCGTCGATCCGATCCACACCTCCCGAGCCCTAGGTGTGCTCATCTCCCACGCGCTCATCAGCTGCGCCAAATCGCCAGCCCGACAGGTGCGCATCGCGGCGCACCTCGCAGAGCGACGACACGCGACAGACGCCGACATGCTCTGCATCACGATCGAATACAGCACGCGCTCCGCACGGCCCAGCCTTCTCGAAAGTGAACTCCAGGGCCTCGGCTCGCCGGAAGCGAAGCGCAGCATGGTGTTGCAGTTGAGCTTGGCCCGCTCGGTCATCGAACTGCACGGTGGCGACATCCACGCAGAACGCGCTGATCAACGTTCTTCGATCGTGCGTGTTTCCCTGCCAGTTTGGCGGCCTCACGACATACAACATTCGATTCATAGACAGCCGCCAGGACTTCGGGCAACCTGACCCGCACCGATGACGGAAGGCCTGACCTCGCCCGTGGCATCACCCGAAGACGATCGATTCGATCGGCTCTTCAGACCCACATCTTTCGAGGAGTACATCGGGCAGCGGAATCACATCGAGAACCTCGGGGTCTTCGTCGAAGCCGCACGTCGCCGCGGCGAGCCACTCGACCACGTCTTGTTATGCGGGCCGCCCGGCTTGGGTAAGACGACCTTGGCGCACATTCTGGCCAAGGAGATGGGCGTCACCCTACACACGACGAGCGGCCCCGCCGTCGAGCACAAGGGCGCCCTCGCCGGCTTGCTGACCAAACTCGACCGAGGCGACGTGTTGTTCATCGACGAGATCCACCGGCTTAATCCTGCAGTCGAGGAGAGTTTGTATCCCGCAATCGAAGGCTTCGAGATCGACGTCATGACCGGGGAGGGCCCGTATGCGACGACGATCCAGCTCGGTTTGAAGCCATTCTGCCTCGTGGGCGCGACCACCCGCACCGGCCTGCTCACCGCCCCTCTGCTCTCGCGATTTGGGTACGTGATGCGGCTCGACTTCTATCCACCGGAGGATTTGATGAAGATCGTCCAACGGAGCGCTCGGCTGCTGGGGACAAAAATCGACGATGGCGGCACAGCCGAAATCGCGAATCGGGCGCGCGGAACCCCTCGCATCGCGAACCGCCTGCTTCGGCGAGTGCGTGATTTTGCAGAGGTTTTGGGCTCCGGCGTCATCGATCAAGAGATCGCCCTGACCACCGCTCAACGTTTGGATATCGACGGCGCCGGACTGGACGCCATGGACCGAAGGCTCCTGTCGGTGATCATCGAACACTACGATGGGGGCCCGGTTGGCGTGGAGACGCTAGCAGCAGCTTTGAGCGAGCCCCGAGGCACATTGGAAGACGTCTACGAGCCTTTTCTTCTCCAGCAAGGCTTCCTGGGCCGCACGCCGCGTGGCCGCATCGCAACCCGCAAAGCCTACGAACACCTGAAGCAAACGCCACCGACCAAGGATCTCTCGTCGCCAGAAGAGCAAGGCGGCCTGTTCAGTTAGAGCGAAAAGCCTATAATGTTGCAGTGAGTGAGCTGCCACAGCCGATCGTCGGGCTGGTCGCCGATGACGGCCAGCGACGCCAATCCTGGGTCGCCGGTCTGAAGGCCGCGGGCTTGACGGCCTGCGCCTACGACGATCTGACGGCGCTGGACACCAGCAAGGCACACGTGGTCGTCCTTGCCACAAGCGAACTCGACGCCATTTCCCGGCTCGCCACGCCTGGCGTGCCAGGCACACACACCCCGC
>JAPYTK010000089.1 GCA_029941785.1 Polyangiaceae bacterium
TCGTTGTTGTTCTCGATCATCGCCTCGGGTCTCTCGCAGGTGCCCACGGTCACCCTCGCCAAGGAGGAGCACCGCACGACCTGGCTGGGCCTGCTCATCAAGCACTGCTTCGCCTACCCGGGCCTCGTCGATCCCAAGGTGATCACCTATTTTGATCGCAGCAGCCCCGAGTCGCTCGCGAAGATCATCGCCGGCCTGTGCGCCGAGATGACCGGACCGGGAAAATCCGTGATGGTGCACATCGAGGGGACCCGCTCGCTCAGCTGCCGCGAACCCGTCGTCAAGATGAGCAGCGCCTTCATCGACATGGCGCTCGCCACCCGCGCGCCGATCGTCCCCGTCCGTTTCGTCGGAGGCCTCCCCAGCGAGCCGCTCGATGACCGCATCGAGTTCCCCGTCGGCATGGGACAGCAAGACATCTACTTTGGCTCGCCGATCCCGCCCGAGCGCCTCGAGGCCGTGCCCTACAAGGATCGCAAGGCGATGGTGATCGACGCCATCAACGCCCTCGGCCCGGGTCATGCCGACGAGACGCCGCTCGACGGCGATCCCGCCTACGCCGCAGCGGTCCTCGATCACGCCCGCGCCCACGGCGTCTCAGAAGAGCACGCCGTCCTTCACCGCGTGTTGACCGGGCTCAGCGATCCGGGCGAAGCGACCAAACGCCTGCTCACCGGGTCCATCGAAGGCGACAGCGACAAAGACCGCTGGCTCATCGAGCTGGAGCGACGACTCTACGGCCACGATCGATGAGCGCGCACATCCACCGCGTGCAGATCTACTACGAGGACACCGATCACTCCGGCGCGGTCTACCACGCAAACTACCTCAAGTACTTCGAGCGCGCCCGCGAGCACCTGCTCGGCACCGACAAACTCGTGAAGCTGCTGAACGAAGACGGGATCGGCTTCGTCGTCTACAAGGCGGGCCTCACCTACCGCCGCAGCGTCGGCTTCGGCGAGACCATCGAGATCCACACCACGGTTGCCAAGAGCAGCGACTACCGCCTCGACTTTCAGCAAAACGTCCATAGACCCGGCGAAGAGGAAATCCTCGTCGAGGGCCAGGTCGAGCTGGTGTGCGTCGATCGCGAAGGACAGCTCGTGGTGCTCCCTCCCGCGGTCGCCTCCCTGCTCTGATCCGCTCGAGGCGCCGAGGCGCCTGTGGTCACTGTGAGTAGTCTTGGTAGGTGTAGGAGCGCGCGCGCAGGCCGAACAACAACCCGGCTGCGACCATCAAGCCCGCGAACACCCAAAAGAAGGTCGTCTGCTCCTGAAACTTGATCCGCGTGACGAACACCACCAGCAGATCGCCCAAGGTGACGTTCAAGAGCCAGAAGCCCATGATGACGGACTTCATGCGCTTGGGCGCCTGGGTGTAGGCGAACTCCAGGCCGGTGATCGAGACCATCACCTCGGCGAGCGTGATGATGAGGTAGGGGATCAGCTGCCAGCCCACATGGATCGGCGTCGGGCTGCTGTCCATCGCGCCTTGAAGCATGGCGACGCCAGCGAAGCTCACGCCGGCCATGACCATCCCTATCGTCATGCGACGCAGCGGCTTGGGCTCGTACCCCATTTTCTCCATGAGTGGATACAAGCCGAACGCCGTGTAGGGGATGAGCAGCATCACCATGAAGGGATTGACGGCCGGTACCTGCGAGGCCTCCAGCTCGTACGGCCCAAAGTGGTGACCGATCCACCCAAGCGCCAGGCCGATGAGCAGACCGCCGCCGGCCCACATCAGCCGTCCGACGCCTTCCTTCTTCAGCGCGAGCACTAAGGCGTAGCCCGTGATCAGGCCCATCGCCGCGCCGGTGAGCAGCCACGCATCGAAGCCCATGTCGACGGTGCGGTTCATGTCGCGCGCCTGGGCGATCCAGGTGGATGAGTGCTGATGGAACAATCCCCAGAACACGCTCACGAGGATGAATACGCTGATGATCTTCCACACCGCCACCGGCCCCGCGGCCAGCTCGTTTCCGAAGCGCCGCGCCGCCGGCCCGTAAAAGAAGTGATCGCGCAGATCGCGGGCCCCTTCTTCCGCGGCCTCCCCCTCGCCCGGATCCTCAGCGGTGAGCTTCGCCTTCACGCAATAGAAGGTCTGCGCGAGGAAGCCGTCGTCCTGCTCGATCTTCTGCCGCGCCGCGTAGGTCACCACCGCGGCCACGATGCACGACGCGCTGACGGCGACGGTCACCGCCGCGCTCCCCAAGAACTCGGCGAACCAGATCGGCACGGCGAGAAAACCCAGGAAGAGCAAGGTGCCGCTCATGACATCGAGAAAGCCGCGCTTGCCCGGATGCGTGGGCGGAACATGCACGAACTCTTTGCGACCAGCCCAAAAGAAGAACGTCGCCAAGCCCATGAGGATCCCTGGCACCGCGAAGGCCCAGGTCACGCTGCCGGAGTAGGTGCGCATCACCACGCCGTCGACGGTCACGTCCACCACCTTGCCCCGCAGCATGGGAATGAAGATGGTAGCGAAGGCCGAGCCAAAATTGATGATGAAGTAAAAGGCGTTGTAGACCTTCTGCACCATGTGCCAGTTGCCCTTGCCGAACTGATCCCCGACGTGGGCGGACACGCACGGTTTGATCCCGCCCGAGCCCAGCGCGATGAGCGCGAGACCGAAGTACATGCCCGCGATCGGATTGAGCAGCACTGTCCCGAAGATGGCCTGCTGAAGCTCGGGGCCCTCGAAGATCGCCAAGGCGGCATGCCCGAGGCAGTACACCATCGAGAGGTACAGGATGGTGCGGTACTTGCCGAGCCAGCGATCGGAGATGATCGCGCCGATGAGCGGCAGGGCGTACACCGCCGCGCTCCACAGGTGCATCGTCTCGGTGGCGGCGTCGCGCGCCTCCTTGCCGCCCATTCCCTGCAGGTTGACGAACAGGCCGACGATGTAGACGAAGAGGATCGCCTTCATGCCGTAGTACGAGAAGCGTTCGCAGCCCTCGTTGCCGATGATGTACTTGACGCCGGATGGCCAGCCCGTCTCTTTGGGATCGGGCGCGGTGCGAGGCTCGTAGCTGCTCATGACTCCCATGTAGACGCGCTGACCCCTGCAGGCAACGGACCGGGCGAAAGGCAACGGACCGGGCCGTTCGCGTCAATCGTGCTCGGCTCGCACGAATCACGCGCCAGCACCCGTCACGTCAAGGGCAAACAACACACCGTCACGGGGAGCTTGGGCTTGGCCTCCCCGTTCGGCTGCGCGGCCTGACTGACCGCACAGCCCACGCCAGGAACGGTCGCCTTGTTGGGAACGACCGCGATCCCGCCCACGAAATTCGACGCATCGACGCAAGTCCCCGACGTCACCAACGACTTCACCGATTGATTGCAGCCCCCCTCGGTGATCGGGACGGCGCAGGCGCCCAGACCCGTGGGCTCACAGACACAGCCCGTACAATCGCGCGTGTCGTCGAAAGCCTCGTGCAAGAGGTGGCGCTCGCTGTAGGCACCGGATGGACAGGCCTTGTCACCCGTTCGGCTGATGCAATGAAGCGGCCACGCCGCCGAATCGACCTTCGGGACGCACACCCCGGCGTCGAGATCGCAACCACCGCCCAGTGGTGCAGCAGAGCAGATCGTCGCTTCCTGTTCGAACTGCGCAGACGTGACGGTCGGAGCGCCACCCGAGGCTCCGCACGACGCGTTGGACTTCGTGTGGGTGATCTTGATGGCGCCTGGCTTCGTCCAGTAGATGCATCCGATCCCATTCACTTTGGTCTTCAATCCCCAAGGCCCGTCACAGGACGGACCCTGGTAGGTCTCATAGGTAAACTCGCTGCAGTACGCGTCCGCGGGCTCATCGCAATCGCACGCCGCGCATTCGGCTGGCGGTGCGTCGAGCTCTCCTGCGCCAGCGCGCAGGGCGAGATCGGGCCACGTCGATGGACACGCGACCGACAAATCGTCGTCGAGATGCATGACCTTCGGTCCGTCCCAGCCCTTCGGCGCCGCCGGTAGGCAGCGATAGCCCTCGGTGCAGGCCGGATCAGCGCAGTCGGTCAAGCCGTTGCCGTCATCATCGATTCCGTTGTCGCAACGCTCCGGTTGGGGATCGAAGGGCGCCCCGCTCGATGAGGATCCGCCGTCGTCTGTGGGCGAGGAGCCACCCTCAGCGACCGAACCCGCCCCGGCGCCGCCCATGCCCGCCGCGCCGCCGGTCGCTTCACCTCCGCCATAGGGCCCGGCCGAGGGACCACACCCGGCGCTTAGAAGTGCAAACACCACGGGTCCCACCGCACGCGCGTCGCCCCACCCTAAGAAGAAAGCAAACATACCCCATAAAGGTAGCAGCCCGCCTCGATGACGCAACGATGCACCCCGGACCGGCTCGCGGCGTCGTCAATCGGCGATTCGGGCGCAGCGAAAACCGAGATTGGATCCGCGGTTGTGCATGACATTCCAGCCTCGATTGTTGGCGCGCAGACTGCTTGATTTCGAGGTCACCCATGCGCCGCCCCGACGTACATAGGACAGGCCCGTGGTCGGTCCCGTCGGTGAAACCGCGGGCGATCTTCCGTAGTAACGAGGATGATAGCGGTCAGCGACCCACTCCCAAACGTTGCCGGCCATGTCGAGCGCACCATAAGGACTCGCTCCCCGTGGCTTGGACCCCACCGGCCAAGTCGAGCGGCGCCCACAGCCCGGCACACCGCGGTCGCTTTCGTACACCACAAGGTCGCACGAAGGCTCTTCGTTGCCCCAAGGGTAGATCCTGCCATCCGTGCCGCGAGCGGCCTTCTCCCACTCCGCCTCGGTAGGCAGTCGCTTGTTCTGCCAGCGGCAATAGGCGCCAGCTTGGTCCATGTCGACACAGTTCATCGGGTGGTCCTCGAGACCGCGGCGCCCCCAGTTGCAAAAGCCATCGCGCACGAAGCTCTTTCCGTCGTCCCGGCTAAAGTCCGTCAGATTCGACGTGGTGCACGCGCCCACGCTCACGCACTCGGCGTATTTCGCCACCGATACCTCGAGCTTGTCGATGTAGTAGCCGGGAAGCTCGATGGTGTGTACGGGCTGCTCGTTGTCCCGACACGCGCCGCTGTCGCCCGCGCTGCAGCCCATGGAAAACGACCCCGCTGCCACGAGAACCATCCCCTCAGGCGCCGCGGTCGCGCTGCCGGCTCCTGCGACCTCGACCGTAGCGGACGCGAGCGCGATCTTCACCTCGCCCGGCGACGCAACAACGCTGGCGGCGCGGTCTTCATCCTCATCCTCCTCGCCAGCGGCGCTTGGTTCAGGACGATCGCTCGCGACAACGCCTACGATGATAAGACCGACGACCATCACCGAGCCGACCGCAAGCCACCGTCCCCAGCACCATCCCGACCCGCCTGCACCAGGAAGGCTCGCCGCCGCTCCGCCGAGCGTCGGGCCGGTCGCGGACGAAGGCGGAGACATGAGGACAGGCGCGGTATCAGGCCCCGTTTGCGGGATGGCCGCGGCCGGACCCTGAGGCAAGGTCTTGGCCGTCGGTACAGCCGCAAGCTCTCCCCCATGACCGTCGGGCGCCAGCTCACTCTGAACGGTCGGTGCGTGCACGACCACCGCAGCCTCCGGTTGGCTTGGCTGCCTCGAGTCCCGAGCCTCGCGCGAAGACGGAGCACGGCCGCAAAGCGCCGCGAAACTGCGCGCAAGTTCTCTCGTCGATTCGAAACGCTGCGTGGGCTCGGAATGAAAGGCACGCGCAAACCAGGCGTCGAACTCAAGCGGCAGACCGTGCGCGCTCACCGGCTCGTACTTGCCCGTACTGATCGCCATGATGATCGCGCCGATCGCCTCGCCTGAGAAGGCTCGGCGGCCAGTGAGCATCTCATAAGCGACCGCGGCCATGGCCCACAAGTCCGCACGCGGCCCCACCTCCTTGGCGGTCATGATCTGTTCGGGACTCATGTACTCGGGCGTCCCAAGCAACGAGCCCGTGGCCGTCAGCCCGGCCTGGCCACTCAGCGTGGTGGATCGTTTAGCGATACCGAAGTCCAGCACCTTCACGAACAGTTCGTCATCCTCCACTGCGAGGAGGAAGATGTTGTCGGGCTTGATGTCACGGTGCACGACGCCTCGACGGTGCGCCTCGCCCAACGCCTTCGCTACCTGCGAGATCACGACGCTCGTCTCGGCCGCCGTCTGCGGGCCACGCAGTCGAATGCGATCGGCAAGCGATTCGCCCTCGAGCAGCTCCATCACCATATAGGGGACACCCTGCTCGGTCTGCCCGTGATCAAAAATCTGTACGACGTGGGGGCTTCGAAGCTGCGCCGCTGCCTTGGCTTCGCGCGCAAATCGCTTGACGAGGTCAGGATGTTCCTCCAGCAGGCTGGGCGAGATGAACTTCACCGCAACCTCCCGATCGAAGCGGCTATCGTGACCGACCCATACGGTTCCCATGCCTCCTCGTCCGAGTTCACGCACGAGATTGACGTGCGCACTTACCGGATTCCCCGCCGCGATGCCCATTTTCCATCGGAAACGATAGCGGTTTGCGCCGGGGCTGGCCAGCACGGTCCTCGCTAGAGCCGATCTTCCGCGAACGACCCCAGCGGGTTTCGAGCCGTATCCCGCAGACCGCGGCCCTGCTGCGTCGACCCGGTCGGTGTCGCCTATTTGTCATGCATCACCGCGAATGTTAGGCAAGGGCTCCCTCGGCATGTTCCACGCACCTTTGCTTCTCAGCGCCTCCGTCGCCGCCTTCCTCGTCGGGCCGGCCCTTCACCAGGCCGGCAGGCGCGTCGTGGCGTGGCGCACCGCCTTGGACGGCTTCGCGCTTGTCGCCGTAGGAGGATTGGCCGCGCTGCACCTGCTGCCCGAGGCACTTCTCCATGGCGGTCTGGTCGCGGTCGTGCTCGCGCTCCTGGGCGCGATCCTCCCGACACTCTGGGAACGAGGCGCAAGCCACGCGCCCAACTGGCTCGGATTGTCGGTCGTATTGGGGGGACTCGCGATGCACGCCGCCATCGAGAGCGCGGCGCTCGGTGCCATCGTGTCGGAGGACCATGCAACCTCACTAGGGGTGGCGATCGCATCACACCGCCTCCCCGTCGGCCTGATGGTGTTCGCCCTCGTGCAATCGCACAAGAGCACCCGTGCGGCCTACGGCGCAATCGCGCTGCTCGCTGTGTCCACCATCGTCGGCTTCGCCAGCGGTGAGGCCGCCAACCAAATCCTCGGCGGACGGGCGGGCATGTGGTTTCAGGCCTTGGCGGCCGGTTCGCTATTGCATGTGGTGTTCGCTCATCACGACCCAATGTGTTGCGACGAAGAACACGCGCCGGAGACCCTCCACGAGCACGACCACGACCACCAGCACAAGCAGCCCGACGCACCAGCTTCCAGCCCCACCTTCTGGTCCGCCATCGGCGGTCTGTTTGGCCTCGCCACCGTCATCTCGGCCCTGCATGCGGGACATGCCGGACATGCCGGACATGCGCAGGGAGCGACTTCGCAACATGGCCATCTGACCGATACGCTCCTCTTGCTCGCGGTCGAGTGCGCGCCTGCCTTGCTCCTTGCCTATCTTCTCGCCGGCCTGGTGTGCGCGGCCACCATGCCAGGCCGACCTCCTTCCCTTCGAGATGGCTCCTCGTTTGCCCAAACCATCCGGGGCGTCCTTTACAGTTTACCCAATCGCATCACGCCCAACGCCGTCGTCCCGCAATACGAAGCGCTCTTGGGCCGTGGCGTACCGGCGAGCGCCGCCCTGGCGTTCTTGCTTGCGGCGCCCGCGCTCGGCTTCGACGCGCTCCTCCTTTCGCTTCCCTTGTTGGGCCTCGAATTGACGGTGGCGCGCCTTCTCGGAGCTGTCGCCGTCGCGGTGATGGTCGCCATGCTCGTGGGTCGCCGTGTGGAAACGGCCTCGCCTACGCCTGACAATGGCGCAGATCCTGCTGTTCGCTCGCTCGGTGAGCGACTGCGCGCGGGCATGCGCTACGCCCTGATCGATCTCTTCGATCACACGATGCCGTGGGTTGTCGCCGGCGTGCTCGTCGCAACCGTCGCGCAGCCCATCTTGGCGCACGTCGGCTGGACCAACGTCCAACCCTTGCTTCAGGTCCCGCTGCTCGCCATTCTTGCCATTCCGCTGTACGTCGGCGCGTCCGGTGCAACGCCCGTCGCCCTCATCGCGATCCACCAAGGCGTGAGCCCGGGGGCGGCGATCGCGTTTCTGTTGGCAGGCGCGGCGACGAACCGCAGCACCTTCGAATTGTTGAGCCGCCTGCACGGCCGCTCGATCGCCATGCTCACGGGGATCACGGTTGTCGGCGTCGCGATCGCCACGGGATGGCTGATCGACGGCGCCGCCTTGTACAATCTACCCGCATGGCACGGCCATCATCACGGCCCGGTGACGCCGATCGTGTGGTTCAGTCTGCTCGCCCTCGGGCTGCTCGGCCTCGGCTCGCTGTTTCGCCAAGGGCCGCGGCGGGCCTTGCACCAGGTGACCACCCCGATCCATACCGACTGAACCGCCGCTGGGATCACGCAGCCAATGAAGCGTTTCGGCGCGATGCCAAGACCCCCATAGCCAACAATGCGATCCACCAGAGGAAATCTCCGCGGTTTCCGCCCGAGCCCGCAACCCGGCAGCCACAACCACCGTCGTCAGGCGGGTTGCCCCCGACCGGCGCGACATCGTTCGGTTCGAGGTACGGCTCGCCGACATCGATGGTCAGCAGCGTCTCCGCCGTTCGTCCCGTGCTGTCAGTCACGCGCAGTTTTTGCACATAGCGGCCAGCGACATCGAATTGCACGAGGTGCTCGCCGGTCACGACTTGGTCGTACACGCCGTCATATTCGACGTCGGCTTGCACCACCAAGCCGCTCGCGCCCTCGTCCGGATCGGACACCTCGATCACGGCCGCCGCCTCGACACCGGGCCCGACCTCGATCGCCTGTGTCGAAATGGTTGGCGGTGAACCACCGGGGGGATCCGTTCCGTAAATGCTGCGATACACCCTCAGTTTGCCGTAGCCGAAATCTCCGTTTGGCGCCTGACCGACAGCCGCGTCTACGAGCGCACCGTCACGAATCGCCTGTCGCACATCGCCCCCATCGAACTCGGGATGGGCTTGCAAGATGAGCGTCGCCGCGCCCGCAACGTGGGGGCTCGCGCCTGAGGTGCCACCATAGATTCCATAAAGCGCTTGATCACCCTCGCGAAAGGTCGCGGTGATGGGATTGTCGGGAGCGGAAATGGACATGATGGCAACATCGTCGATGCGCCTTCCCCGGCCTGAATAGTAGGCACGCTCACCTGGCGTTGCGCCGTGGAAACCATGACCGGTGTAGGCCGCGACGGCGATGGCGGCATCGGCGGTTGCAGGGTGGCCAATGAGGTGGTCCTCCGAGTCGAATTGCGGAAAGTGTATACCCTCGGCCCAACCGGAGATCTCATCGATCACCCCGCCTACCACGACGAGTGGTGGCTCGTTCGGCTCCGCCGCATCATCGAACTTTACGACCCAATCGCCGAGGGGGATCTCGGCGCTTTGATTCTGATTGTAGATCATCACGTCGAGCTGAACCGTTCCACGAGAGGTCGTCCTCCGCTGCGCAAAATACTCCGTTTGGCCATCTTCCCACGTGTCCGACTCGAAACCCTTGATTGGAAGTACGCGCGATCGGCCGTCGGGATCGACAATGGTGGCCGCGACAGAGCGCGACGGGTCGCGCCATAAAAACGTCAGGCCCATATACTTGTAGGGCGCGCCACTCGCTCGAATCTCCACGGCCGTCTGCTCGCCTGCCGGATGAGATCGTTTGTACATATGCCTGGCGGTGGACAGATTCCCGGCCGGATTGATGTGGGCCACCCCGTTGCCGCTCGTCACATCGATCAACTGCTCGTGAGCGGTCGATCCGTCCAGGGGGTACCTCGTCCACGGGGCATATTCGTGAAGCACCACCCTGGCCCCTTCGTTCACACAAAAATCGGTGGCCTCCGCCTCGCCCAAGAACTGGTCATGCACGGCCATGATGAGATCCGCGTCGGGCGCAATTCCGGTCTTGGTCGACAAACCGCGGTGACCTCCCACCCATACGGACGAAGATCCCGTTCCGTGCGCGGCGTCGGGCTGCACCGGATAGTGGATCAAATCCACCCCCCGCCGATACACATGCTCTTCGAAGTTCACGGCGCGCACCTTCGAACTGCCGAGTCCGACGATATGTTCGTCGAGATCGAGCCTCCCGTTGCCGTTCACGTCATCGACCGCGAACCACATCTCCCCAAAACTGGGCGAATTGTCATCGTAACCTGCGGCCGGCCCCTGATCCCGCACTGCGTTGTGATTGGCGTCGGCGTAAAGCCAATCCATGCCCGGCGCGAGAGCAGGATCATCCGACCCGAACAGCACCGATCCGTTGTAACGATTGCGAATGATCCCATCGTGAATCCTCAACCGTATCGCCTCCCCACCGAGCAACACGGTGTCGACTCCCGACGTAAAATGGCCACTGTCATCGACATCTTGCCAGGTGTAGTAGCCAGCATCGGGGCGGAAGAACAAAGGGTGGAAGATGTCGATCCCGCTGTCGATGTTGCACACCACCATGCCCTGACCGGTAAGGGCGATATCCGCGGACCCTTCGCGCCACACAGCGTGCGCTTGGATCTCGGCGACCGTTCCCTCGAGCGGTCGCAACACGCCACCCCCCGGCCTGTCCAGCTCGACCTCACGCACCGAAGGCAGCGCGGCGAGCTTGGCGATTTGCCCCTCCGTCGCGCGAGCGAGCACGAAGTGTCCGCCGCCCCGGTGCGACCCGTTTGCCCGACGCAAGAGTCTCACGCCCAAAGCCTCGACCTCACGCAACAGTACCTCGTCGGGCCCGCCCCTGAAGTGAACAGCAATCGGCACCTCAGACATCGCCGCGAGACGCCGCCCCGTTCCATCGAGCGCGATCCGCGGCCTCAACATGAGCGGAATCCCACCGGTCAGCTTGGCGCGTGCGTCCGCCGGCAAGGCGCTTAGACCAGGCTGCATCGGCTCGGCAGCCGTCAAGGCGCCAAAGGACATCGTCACGGCGATGCCAAGAAACCAAGCGTCCCATTTCATGACCTAACTGTAACCCGGTCGAACCGAAGGCGCTGCTCGGTTGTGGTCGTGACACACGACCAAAGCCACCTTGACTTTGATAATCGCTTTCATTAAATAGATTCATGATCGCACCGAGGCACGATGGCGAAAAAGAAGAACAAGAAGCGCAGGCTAAAGAAGAGTTGCTGCGACAAACCGCCTAAAAAGCGCTGCAAACGCTGTCCGCTTCAGTGTGGCTGACGGACGCAACGCGCCTGGCGGAAAATGCCGCAGCCGCCGAAGCGACGGCCTGTCAAAAACCCCACACGCCCTTGAGGCCACCCTTGTGACGCCAACTCGCCTCCCAAGCCGTGAGCTTTGGCGAGAGTTTCGCGACGGTGGCCGCAAGGGCGAGCCCAGCAAACACGTCGATCACATAGTGCCAGCGAAGAAATACGGTGGAAAAAACAATGTTCGCCGCCGCAAAAGCCGTTACCCGAGCCGGCCACTTCCAGCGCGGATCAATACGAGCCTGACGCAAGGCGAAGAAGGTGATCCAAGTGGGCATCGCGGTGTGGATCGAAGGAAAAATATCCTTCATCGCGCTACCGGCCTGCACGGTATCCCACACGTAACCCCAAAAGCGACCACCATTGACGGGGCCCGCGAACTGATCGGCCATGTGGGTGATCGGCCCGAAACCCGGTACTTGAGAATAGAGGAGCTGGCCGACCGAAAGCACGATAAAGCAGCCGAGCGTAAACTCGGTCTTCGCGCGGTTGTCGCGGACCGTCCCAAGCACGACGACCAGATAGGTGGCACAGATCCAGAAGTAACTAAAATAGAAGAAGCTGAACCACTCGACGATGGGCCGATGATTGAATCGTTCGAGCCACAGCGCTGGAACGACGCCAAACATGGCGGTGTCGATATCAACCAGCACGGCATCCACCGAGTGCGGACTCACCAGCGGAAGGAGATCGCGCAAAATGAGGTAATTCGTCACCGCGGCGTAGCCCAGCAGGACTCGATACAAGAGTCCGCGTAGCTTCGCCGGCAAGACGGTCGCCCCACGACAAACCATGCAACCGCCTACCACAACAGCCAATGACAGATTGAGATCATACGCGCTCACGTCGTTCAGCGGACCGGGAGGAGACGCCCAGACCATCAATCGATAGATCACCAAATATGCGATGGGTACGAGATCTTGAAGGGCGAACCAGCCACGCCACGATGCCCGCGCACCAATCCGAACCTCATCGCCCGGCGGCAGCAGCTCGGCTTCGTTCGTGTTGTTCACTGGCTCGGCGCTCACGAAGGCCTTCTAGTCGAAATTGACGTGCGTCGCGACAGAGAATGGCCCTGCGAGTTCGCCTCACCCGGACAGAATCTCGAACCGCGACCCGAGCTGTCACGTGCCCCCCTCACCGTCATGCCCGGGTGGACGAGCCATCTGATGACTCTGCTGCCTCGACCGCAGCCTCGTCATGAGCATCCGGCTCCTCCTCGACGCGCTGCGGCCCATCGACACGTTGCCGCCTTTTCGACTCATAAATGCGCTTTGGCGGCTCGCGATATCCCGGAGCGCGCATTGGGGCCCCAATCGCGTCGCCTAGTTCGGTCCATGCGCGATGCAGCGTGACGAGCCGCTCGCGACCGATACGCTCGTTACGTCGATGGGCGTACCAAAGTGCCCAAATGAGGGGAACGATCAGAATACAGCCCGTTGCAATCCCCAGCCCGTAGAGCCATCCCCAGCCTGGCGTCCACCTCGGCTGCAAGCGCACCTCGATCGCCGTTCCTCCCTCGACGGGCAGCGCCCGTACCGTGATCTCAAACCACGTGGACGAATTGACGTCCTTGCGCCCAACCCAGAACCCGCGCGTCAAGCTATCGAGCGAAACACCCAAGGCCTCCTCGAGAGCCGATTGAATGAGATCCTCGTGGCCCCGCAGCTTGATCGGGAAAAACCTCTCTTCAACCGCCGCCAAGAGGTTGTTGGACGTATTTTGCTGACTCGGCATCGGAAAACCGCCGCAATGGTCCCATAGGCACCGGGGCGGCGCCACGGTAATTCACGAGTCGTGATAGACTCAGATCGTGAGCAACTTACTCCCTAGAGACGACCGGATGCGCTGGCTGCTCGAACGAGGCGCGAAGCTGCTGGAAGGCGGCACAGCGCCCGTCAGTGGGCTCGTGTTGCCCACCGGCAAGTTCTTTCCCGACCACTTCGATGGAAGTGTGCAGGCCGTCGGCCGATTGCTCAGGCGGGTGGTCAAACTGGCAGGCCTCAGCGACATGACCATCGAGGCTCGCCTCGTCACAGAGGAAGCGGCGAGCGGCTCGTCGTGCGCGAGCGGCGCCTGCGGCGTCGGACCATCTTCGGGGGGCGACGGCACGATGCGCCGAACCGAACGACACGGCGACGACTGGACGGTGAATCTCTTGGCCGGAGAGATCGGCCACCCGGTAGGCCTGACGACCGCGCTGGTACGCGCTGTCAGCCATATCTTCATGACCGAAGCGGACCTCTACGACCTTTTCGATCCGCGCGAAGCCGAGGCCATGACCGACCTTTGCGGCAGCTTGCTCGGCTTCGGCGCGCTGCTGTGCAACGGCGCCTACATCTACAAGAAGGGGTGAAGTAGCGTCGACGTGGCGGTCGCCACGACGTTGCCGGTCGAAGAACTCAGCCTCGCCCTCGCCGTGTATTGTCACTTGCATAGCGTCAATGCTCGCGCTGTACGACCGCACCTCGATGTCACGCCCCGCAGCCACTTCGATGAAGCCTGCCTGTGGGCGAAATCCAACGCAGGCCTCGTCTCGAAAATGCGAGACGCGCCTGAAGCCTTGGCCTCCGGCGCCTATGACCTCAACGAAGCACGAGGTTGGATCTCCCGACTCTTTGGCCTCGGTCGTGCGACCGAGACGCCTGAACTCGCGCCGGACGAGTTCGAACAAATTGCCCGCGAGGTCGCCGCCGCGCGCCAGCCGGTCGACGAGAAGACTGCACGCAAACGCGCAGAAATTCGCGAACTCGTCGACGACGCCTTCGAGACAGGATGACCACTGAGGTGTCGAACACTCGATCTCCCCTGCCCCCGTCATGCACTCGACGCCGTACTTTTCACTGGTAGCCCTCACGCTGCTCGCCGCCAGCTGCACCTTCAGTTCGAACGGCACACGCCTCTCGCAAGACACGAGCAGCAGCAGCGCACTTGCCACCAGCACGACGACGACCGCGGCAACAGGCGGCAGCGGCGGGGGCAATGCACTGACCGCGACGACGTCTGGGCAGGGCGGAACCGAACTCGACCCCGTCGTGGGAGATTGCGCTGTGGAAGGCAGCGAAACCTGCGACGACGGCAACACGCAGGCCGGAGACGGGTGCAGCGACACCGGACGAGTCGAAAGCGGCTGGTCATGCGCCGAAGCGTGCAGCCCATGCCTGCATGTTTCGGGATTTGAGTTCGGAGAGTTGTCACTCGCCGGCACGGTGGCGACCGGCACCGGCGGGCCCGTGTTCACGCGCATCTGCCCCAACGGACACGGACTCATAGGAGTGACGGTTCGCGACGCCTCCGCGTGCAACTGCAGCACGCCGCCCAGCGCGATCGGACAGCTCATCTTTCGCTGCGCGCGGTACACCATGGACGCCTCAGGTCGTTTTGGTTGGGACAGCACCACGATCAAGGATCTTGTCGCCGTCGGTTCAGGCGAACAAGCAGCCAAGCCCCTGCCCTCACTGCACTGCGCAGCGGACACCTTCATGGTGGGGTTGCAAGGCGCCACCGGTTCGGCGGCCAACGAATTGACGAGTCTGAAAGTTTACTGCGCCGGGCTTCGCTTTGCGACCGCCCCCACGCCCGACAGCGGAGCGATCGTTGCAGACGGCGGCAGCCAGGTGGGACCGGTTGGCGAAGGCACACTCGACACCAATGCGAACTGCAGCGGTGGGGCGCTCGCCGGGCAACTCGACGGCAGCGCCGACGCGGTCATCGAAAAACTCAGCCTCTCCTGTGCCTCGGTGACGCCGACGTTTTGCGGAGATGGCGTACAACAGCCTTTTGAAGCGTGTGATGACGGCAACGCCAAAGCCGGCGACGGTTGCAACACGCTTTGTCAGTTCGAGTAGCGGGCCCGATAAACGCCCGTCGGACCTGCGAACCAGATCTCGCCCCCAAGTCCGATGACCTCACGTAGCGACTCTGTGCGCTCTGGCACCCCATGCCAATGCGCTCCGTCAAAGTACGCAGCACCCTTGGAGCCAGCGACCCACAGCGTCCCCCCTGGCGTCGCCCACAACCCGTGCGGGGCCCCAACGGGCGACTCGAGCCGCGTCCAAATCGCCTCCTCCTCGCTGCGATCGAGAAGATAGATCGCTCTCTCCTCGGGCACGGTAACCCAGGCGCGTCGCTCGTCGAACCACGCGGCATGAGGACGCTTCCGCCACGGGCCGATCGGCCCCAGCGCCACCCAGCGTTTCGCCGTGAGTCGGAGTAGCCGATCGCCGCGAAGCGCATACGCACCGCCGGCAGCCAAGTCGATGCGAATCGCTCGGCGCGGCTCGGAGAGAGGTAGGGGCACCTTGGACCATCCGCGCCGCTGTTTGATCAAACAAAAGAAGCCTATCTTGCACAGCACCTCGGGGTCGTCCCATCCAAGCACACCGTAAACGGCCGCATGCGGCCGCCCCGAGAAAGCTGCGAGTTCCCGCGGCCAACGCTTCCAAGCGCCATGACGAAAACGCAGGTAGCGAGGCCGCGGCCCGGCCGCCCCAAAACGCGTCCCCATGATGCGCGGCTGGTTATCCCGACCGAAGAAGATCCGCACCTCGTCCCGCTCGCCGTCCTTCGGCTGAAGACTCTCGGGTATCGGGATCGCACGCCAAACGTCTTTCTCGCGAATCCACGTCTCCCTTCCGAGGGCCGTGACCTTGCCCCCGTCCGGATCGACGGCCAGCGAATACACGGCCTTCTTGATTGGGTGCCGCCACTCAAACGGTGCTTGAGTTTTGGCCGAATCGACGCTTGGGGCGTCCGCGGCGAAGGCGCCCCCCGCGACCGTCAACATCCCGATGCACGCCAAGCACAGGGTCGCTCGCTCGATCAAGGTGTGCACCGCCATCCGCCACTCGCCCGGACTAGAGCCGCCGATGCTGGCCCACGGGAATGGCCCGCCGCGCTGCTGCGACGCGATCGAGATCAATCTCGGCGAAGCACAAGCCCTCGCCGTGCCCCTTGTCCGCAACGATCGTCCCCCAAGGGTCGATGATCACGCTATGCCCATAACTCTTTCGCTTGCCCTCTTCGTCGTGCGTCCCCCACTGAGCGGGGGCCAAGACCCACGTTTGCGTTTCGATGGCGCGCGCACGCAGCAATGCATGCCAATGATCCTTCCCTGTCGTGAGTGTAAACGCGCTCGGCACCGCGATCATTTCCGCTCCGCGATCGACCAACGCGCGATACAGCTCCGGAAAGCGAAGGTCGTAGCAAATGCTCAAGCCCATCTTACCGAGGGCGGTCTCGGCGACCACGAGTTCCTCGCCTGGGGCAATGCTATCGCTCTCGCGGATCGTCAGGCCCCCAGGCACGTCGACATCAAACAGGTGCATCTTCCGATAACTCGCTAGGCGCTCCCCTGCGGGACCGAACATCACGCTGGTGTTGTAACACCGGCTGGTATCGATCGTGCCGCTCTCGTCCACCTTCCTCTCGGCGATCGCGCCAACGAGCAAATGGATGCCAAGCTCTGATGCGAGCCTAGCGAGCCGCTGCGCAATCGGTCCGTCGAGGGACTGCGCCTGTTCGACCTTATGGAACTGTGGTCCCAAAAAAGCGGTGTTCTCAGGCGTGGCGACCAAGGATGCGCCCCTCTTGGCAGCGCGCCTCACCAATTTTTCGGTCATCGCGAGGTTGCGCTCGACATCGGTCGTACAACAGAGCTGAACACACGCCGCAAGAAACATCGGGAGGGAGCATATCAGGAACCGACCCACGTGGGGTGACACACCCCGCCATCCGCGTTAAACCTACCAGCAAGGTACGTGATGACACATTTTCAACCTTCTCCTCCGACGGCGGCCCGCTACCCGCTCGGCTTTTTCCTCAGCATTCTCGTCGTCGGAGCATGCTTCGCCGCTTGTTCGGGCGAAAACGGCGACGAAACCGCGGGCACGTCCACCGAGCCGCCGAAGCCCGACCCCGTCACGGTCTGCGAAGAGAGTTGTTCGGAATCCAACCCGGCGGGCAAGGACGATTACGTGGCCTACCGCGAGTGCTTGTTGTGCGATGCTTGTGCGCACGCTTGCGGTACCGCCGCAGGATGCGCCGCGCCGGTAGACAACCCGCCGTGTACATCGGCAGGCGAGGACTGCGCGATTTGCACGGCCAGCATGTGCGCCGGCGGCCAGAACACCGACACCACCTTTAGCGGTCATTGTGCTACCCAGGGCGAGACCTGTGCCACGAACATCGCGTGCGTGGGAATGAACAACTGTGTCGTGACGTGCCTGACTTCAGGTGGCGCAGGTGGCGCAGGTGGCGCAGGTGGCGCAGGTGGAGCCGGGGCCGGCGGCAGCTGACTCCGCCTCCTTGCGTCGAACACGCGCTAGGGGCGCGCGCCCACAACACAAAAACAAAACCGCCGCGGCCTTTCATGGGCTGCAGCGGTTTCGATTTGAGGTCGGCTCAGACGCTTACTGAACCGGCTTGTTCTTCTTGGCGACTTCCTCGGTCTCGGTCATCGGCCCCTGCTTGAACCCCTCGTGGGAATGGGTGACCTGCATGTTGCGTGGGTCGATGACGGTGATCATCGGCGTACCGAAGGAACCACCACCCGCTACCATCGAGTAATTCGGGTCGGCCAGTACCGTCACGCCCGATAGATCGATGCCCATCGAACCGAGGTCGAGAAGCCACCTCTTCGGTGAGTTCTCCGCGGTCGGCGGCGACGATCCGTCGGAATTGTCGAGCAAGAGCGTCACGATGTGGACGCGATAGCCGAGCGTTTCAAAGTTCGCGAGGTGTTGTGCGAAGCTACCTGCTTCGCTGACGCAGCTGGGTCACCCAAATTGGGATGTGTCGAAAACGACCGCATCCACTCCTTTCGAACCGTCACAATCAAAAAATTCGGCGATATCCACCGTCGTCGGGGGCCCGTTCGGATCCATTCCGGCGCGGTAACCTTCCCAGAACATGCCGGTCGGC
Organism: Polyangiaceae bacterium; assembly: GCA_029941785.1. GTDB lineage: Bacteria > Myxococcota_A > Polyangia > Polyangiales > Polyangiaceae > JAPYTK01. Next base: position 18,238 of record JAPYTK010000089.1, read on the forward strand.
AAGGTCTGTCCAGGCGCCTTGCCCACATCCATGCTCTCCGGCCACCCACAATTGAGGACACTAGGCATCGGCTTGTCGCCAATCCCAATCGAGGAGCCGTCAGTCGTGCCATCGCTGCCGTCAGAGGTTGCATCCCCTTCGGTCAGTGGGTCGTCAACTGCCTCGAGCGCGTATTCCTCGAGTCCGGTCAACGAATTGCAACCCATCGACAAGGCTGATCCAAGCACCATTACCGCAAGGCTCGACCTGCGCGCGCAGGCTCTGTCCCACAACGTGAGCACGTTCATCTCGTTTCCTCCTGCAGCAAATGCCGCATCATCATGATAACGCAATACACGGCGAGCGCAAGCAGGCGCAGTCATGCGGTAATTTTACAAGGACCGGTGGGTCCAGCTGCCCAGACAACCCCGAAATTCATGGCTGACTAAGCCTCGGCCGCCGCACGGGGTTTCGCGATTTTCTTCAATTTGAGTGCGCCCAGGGCCTTGCCCCGAGGTTTTCGTGGACGCGGCTGAGCAGCCGGCGCGGGGCTGGGCGCGGCGCTGGGCGCGGCGCTCACCGACGCCACCGGGGCCTCGTGCGGCGGAGTGGCATCCTCGTCCCTCGCCGCGCCGTCGATGAACGCGGCCAACATGGCGTCCAAGCCGCCTCGCGCCGCCACGACGTCCTCCTCGTCAACCTCGTCGCTCGCAACGCCGACGATCATGTCAGCGAAAACATCCAATAAGCCTGGGTGGTAGAGCCTACCGGCCCCTTCATCCATCTTGGCGATGGCCTCTGCCACGTCGAGCTCGGGCATGCCCCGCCGGCCCCGCGTCAGTCCGTCAAAATCGTTGGCCAGGCGCACAATTTGCGACAGCGGATAGACACCGCCCTCAAACGCCTCACCCAAAGCGCCACCTTCCGGCGCATAATCGCGATGGTGTTCGTAGGTAACGATGACCTGGCGAAGCAATCGATCGTTCCATGCGGCACCGCCGAGCAGGGCCCGCAACCCGATGATGGGATGCTTTTGGTCGTCGTCCTGCTCGCTCGGGCCGAGCGCCGCCAACCCCTCGTCGTGGTGGACCGCCGCTACGCCGACATCGGCGAGCAAACGCTTGTCCAGGCCCAGACGTTTGCCGAAGGCGATGGCCAAGATCGCCACAGCAACCGAGTGCTCGGCATCGTCGGCACCGGTGCCTCGCAAACCCGCGAGGGCCAACAGCACGCCCGCGTCACGCTGGGACATGTCGACGAGTTCGTGGACGATGCGCTTCGTACGGGCCGACGCACGGTACTGTCCGTGGCGCTCGCCAGCACCCTTCCTCGCGCTCGACACCGCGCTCCGAAAACCCGCCGTATGAGCAACAGCCGTTTTGTAGATCTCCGCCGCACGTTTGGTCTGCTTGACCTCGGCCTGCCCATCCCGTCTCGTGACCGGTTTGAGCACACTGAGCACGCGTATCTCCGATACCAGCGCGTCCCGCATGGCGTCACGGACCATCTCTACATTCGACTGTCCCTGTTTGCCGGCCTCACTCAAGACGCGGAAACACGACACGAGCTGGTCACGAGGTGGATGCGAATCAAAGCGCAAACCCCCGATCTGGCGCAGCGACAGCTCCTTCGCCAACTGGTCGGCGATCAGTTGTTGAGCTGGAGTAAAGCGCAAGCGCACGTCGCCGAAATAGAACACGCCCTCGACGTAAGCGAGCACGACCCGATCGTGCCGTTCGAAAAGATCTCCCAATGCAGCGTTGACAGCCTTGAGCGGTTGTTCAACCGCAGCGTTCTGCTCTTGATGGATACGAAAAACACGTAGGGCCGCGTTGCACCCCGTGATCAATTGTGCGGCGATGGTCTTATCTTTGAGGACATCTGCGTCCACGTCGTCAGTGGGTGAAATCTGGGTCGATTGACTCACGACCCACCCCCAGCGCGTTCCGCCAACGCCGCGCGGCTCGCGTCGCGCAACTGCTTGTCCTTGTCATCCGCAAGTCGCTGCAGCAAATCCTCAGCCGCCGCAGATCGACTCTCCGCCAGCGCCCGGACCGCGGCGACCTTCACGACCACGAGAGCGCGCCGCCGCAGCAAGCTCTTCTTGGCGAGCAGGTGTTCGACCAGTTTTACGCCGCTCGCGTCCGCCACCATCGAAAGAACGAATCGCAACGCCGTCTCGATGCTGTCCGGAGC
>JAPYTK010000090.1 GCA_029941785.1 Polyangiaceae bacterium
AGGTCATCCAACTTGGCCGAGACGGTGACATTCGCGCGCGTGCGGTGGCCCCCGAACCGATTCGAGGAAACGTGCTGCCAGCGGAAGGCGGCGCGATACTCACCGGCGTTCTCGGCGGCGTGTATCGTTTTCGACCGCCCGCACCGCTACGGAAGCTCGGTCGCTTGGGTGGTCGGGTTTCTGGCGGCGCCATTCTCGTAGGGCCTCGCATGCTCGCGGCGGTCGTCGGGGGGCGCGAACTCGTCGCCTTCGACCTCTTGCGGGGGCGCTCCCGTCGCCTCTACGCTGCGCCTCCGGGCCATGTGCTGGAGGGGCCTCCTAGCTTCACCCACGCCGAGCAACTCGCCGTGACGAGTTCGTCCGGAGCGTTGGCCTTCGTCGGGCCCCGCGGTCAGATCCTTCGCCAATTGGCCTTGGACCCGGCGGCGCCGCCGTTGCCCTCGACGCGGCCCGGCAGGCGGATGCTTCGTCGTCCGCGTCACGTGGTCAGCCCCGCGTTGTTGGCTGGTCCCGGCGGACGCTTGGCGTTCGTGCGCGCGGACGGCCGCGTCGGCGTGGTCGAGCAGGACAGGATCACCATGTCTGCCGACCAGGGGTGTGCGGGCGGTACCCCGCTCGCTGTGCTGCCAGCGGCAGCCGAGCGAATTTTGATGGCTTGTCGCGACGGAACGCTAATGGTCTACACGGAAGGTGATGCTCACCAACCCTGACGAGACAATCTCAGCGGACGACTTGCCGCCGTCGGCTGCCGATTGGGGTCGCTCGGGAGTTTCGGCTGGTGGGCTTCGCGTTGCGAAGGCTGCGGCGGAGGCCTATTTATGTGAGCCGGACGGCGCCGGCGGGGTGCGCGCGCCCAGTGCACAATGGGTGCGGCAGATCGTCGAGCAGTACGATTTGTCGATTGGGCACGCCAGCTTGACCGTTCGGCTGGGCATGAAGGTCATTTTGACTTTGGTCGAGTGGCTGCCGGTGGTGTTTCTCCGTCGCTGGTCGCGCTTCACGCGGCTGCCGCTCGCTGAGCGGTTGGCGTACCTCGAGCGATTCGAGGCTCATCCTCACGGGCTCGTCGCGAGCGTGTCTTACGCCCTCAAGGTGCCGCTTCTGATCCCCGCGTTCGAGGAGGGCGAAGCGCTCGCCATGACGGGCTTCGATCGTGAGTCGATCGTGTCGGCGCGTCGATTGGTCGACGGCCCGAGCGCTGGCCGCGAGAGCGATGATGGCGCCGCCCAAGCGCCCGAGGATCCCCCCACATGAGTGTCGTGCACGGTCGGGAACTGAAGAAGCCGCTTCGCGAGCATTGCGACGTGGTGATCGTCGGATCCGGCGCGGGAGGAATGACCATGGCTGCGCACCTCGCCGAAGCGGGACTCGACGTGATCGTGCTCGAAGAGGGGGCTTATTACCGAAGCCAGGACATCAGCGCGTTCAAGCCCAGCGAGTCGCTACGCCGCCTGTTCCGCGAAGCAGGCATGCTCGCCGCCCTCGGAAGGGGCCAGACCCCGACCATCTCGCTCACCGTCGGGCGCGCGGTTGGAGGCTCCTCCCTGCTTACCGGTGGCGTGTGTTTTCGTATTCCCAGTGAGGTTCACCACGGCTGGGAACACGATCTCGGTCTGACCGGACTTTCCGAACGCAGCCTGCAAGACGAATACGCGGACGTCGAGCGACGTATGGCGGTGACGCGCGTGCCCGAGCGCTTACGCTCCGAATCGACCCGGCGCTTCGTTCGTGGCGCAGAGTTGATGGGCGTGAAGATGCATGCACTTCACCGCAACACGGGCGACGACTGTGTCGGGAGCGCAATGTGCAACTTTGGATGTCCAGTGGGCGCCAAGCGGTCGGTCGACATCTCCTATATGCCCAGCGCGCTGCGGCACGGGACGCGCATCGTCTCCGACGCTTTGGTCCAGGAGATCGTGACCAAAGGTGGTCGCGCGGTCGGTGTGGCGGGGCGCTTGCTCGGTGGGCGATTCGGGAAACCCGGTCTGAGCTTCCGCGTGACGGCGCGCGCCGTGGTCCTCAGCTGCGGAACCATCCACACCCCGATGTTGCTGCAGGGGCAGGGCTTGCGCAGCCACGGCTTGGGTCGCTACATCACGGTGCATCCCTGCGTGCGCATGATGGCTCGGTTCAAAGAGCCGCTCAACGGTTGGGACGGCGCGCTTCAAAGTGCCCACACCGACCACTTCGATGGCGAAGGGATCAAGTTTACGAGCGTCTACACTTCGGTCAATGTCTTGGCTGCTTCGCTTCCCGGAGCTGGGCCAGAGCTGATGCGCCGGGTCCGCGACATGCCGCACTACGCCGTGTTTGGCGGCATGGTGCACGATGGAGGAGGGGGGGTCGTCTCTCGTGGATTGGGCCGGGAGCCGGTGCTCAGTTACGAGATGGCGCCTCGCGATCTCGTCCAACTGCGCCGCGCCATGGCGATCCTCGCCGAGATGGCGCTTCTCGGCGGCGCCGAGGAGGTGCTCCCCCCCATTTTCGGTGCCGAGCCGGTGCGAACCAAGGCGCAGGTGCGTGCCTTGATGGACGCGCCTCTCGACGCGCGGCGGATCGAGTGCCTGGCTTTTCATCCCCTGGGAAGCGCCCGCGCGGCCAACGACCCGCGGCGCGGCGTCGTGAACCAGGACGGCGCCAGTTACGAGCTGCCGGGCCTGTACATCGCGGATGGCTCGATTCTACCGACGAGCATCGGGGTCAACTCGCAGGTACCCATCATGACGCTGGCCACGCGCGTCGCCTGGCGTTTGCGTGATGCGCTGCTTCCGTGAGCCTTTCCGTCACCGATCATGGCTGAGCATGACAGTCTTCTAACGGCCGGAGCGATCCCGGGATTTCAGCTCAATAATATCAGAAGCTTGGAAGTGGCCCAGCACTTGCAGTAGTCGAATCGTTGCGGGCTCAGACCCTTCGGTTCACTGCTGGATCGAACGTCCTTTGCATCGCGTGAAAATCCGCTGTAGGGACACACCCCACGATTCCTTGACGGCCCGCATCCGGGCCGATGACGTAGAAGTAAGTCTCAGCTTACGAGCTAGGAGAAACGATTCCCATGAACTTCAAATCGACGCGTGCGTTTGCGATGGTGGCACTCTGCTTGGCTGCATTCGCAGTTCAAGGTTGTGCCGAAGAGCGCGACCCCATCAACCGTGTGCAACCGGACGCCCTCGCGAAGTCCTTCTTTGTCGGTGACGATCTCGTCAGCGACAAAGACAACCCCGACTTTTACGCGAACGGAACCTTGCTCGACATCGGTTACGGTGCGCCGGCGCGTGGCTTGTTCGACGGGTTTTACTCCAACGATTTGTCGATCATTCGCTGGGAAATCACCGAGAGTTACCTGCTCGGTCGTTTGGCTTACGAGCGTATCGAAGACAGTGATGGCAAGGGCGCAGGCCAGGAGACCAACGATGGTCAAGTGATCTACGTCTTTAAGATCTCAAAGCACTTCGACATCAAGCGCTCCTACAACCCGAGCACGGGCGAAGAGTACAACGTCATCGAGGAGAATTCGTCGGATCAGCCTTGGTACGACCGCGCCTACATGCGCGTCGACTGGTCGAAGAACCTCAACACCCACGCGTACGATTTCGACACGATGGCCGTCTACGGCTTGTACTTCGGAATCGAATGGGAGCCGCTCAATTACTACGTCAACGATCCCAAGCACGAGCATGCCCCGCATTTTGAGGTCGACGATGGCTACTTCGACATCACGACCCGCGCCTATGCGACGCCTGGCATGGTCGATCTGAGCGCGCTGGGCTGGAGCATCACCGAGCTTCCTGCGTGCTGGCTCAGTGCCGAATTTTCGGGTGGCAAAGCCCCCTCGAGCAACTGCAACCCGCATGAGGTTACCGCCCGCCATTCCTTCTGGAAGAAGCCGGACAACGATTACCAACCGCAGGATTGGGACGGCTATCGCTTCCAGTCCTTCGGTGCGTTCACCAAGGAGCGCAGCGGCTTTGCTCGCAATTACGGCATGAGCGATCTGAAGCGCCGCCGCTTCATCTCGCGCTACAACCTTTGGGAGCGCAGCCACTATTACGAGAACGCCGATGCGATGACGGGCGCGGTCGAGTGTTACACGCCTCAGACCACGATCCCCGCCGACGCCGATCCGAACCGCGATTTCGACGGCAACGGAACGGCTGACGAGTGTGAAAAGGTCGGCAACGGCTCACAGTGCGACAGCTTCAAGCAGAAGTGCACCTTGCCCTATATGCAGCGCAAGGTTCGTCCCATCGTTTGGTACTACACTGACGCGAGCGACCCGCGGTTCTTCGAGGCCACACGCGAAGCGCGTATCGAGTGGGATGGAGCGATGCGAAACGCGGTGCTCGCCGCAAAGAACGCCGAGTGCTTCCGCTTGTATGGCGCCGACAGCAACTGCGAAAACGACTTTCCCGCCGTTCACGGTCAGATGACCATGATGCGCGATGCGGTCGAGCTCCTTCACGAGGTCGATACCTGCCGCAGGCCTGGCGGCGGTTGGACCGCGAAGGGATGTGAAGGCGTCATCGCGAACGAACTCGCTGAGCGAGGCTACGTCGAGGGCACACAGGATCACCTCGCCCTCACCACCTTGGCGAACATGAGCGATACGGTCGTCTTGTGTCACAGCCCGGTCGAGGATGGAGACCACCCGGAATGTGCTCCTGGTCAGCCTCGTCTGCCGAGCGATGTCACCGCCCAGATGTGTTACGAATCCAAGGCGGATGGCGGCGATCCCGATGTCCGCGCGGATTGTGCAGCGGCCTACCGCGTGCGCATCGGTGATGTTCGCCACCACTTGGTCAACGTCATCGCGTCGCCCCAATCCTCCTCTCCGTGGGGCTTTGGTCCGACTTATGCCGATCCGCTCACCGGTGAGGGGATCAGCGCCAGCATCAACGTCTGGACGGCCCCGACCGACATGATCGCCCAGTCGACCGTCGACATCTCCCGCTTCATTGGCGGCGAGCTCCGTGCCGATCAGATCACCAACGGCGAATACGTCGAGCACTGGGTCAAAGCCGCCGAGGGCGCGGCAGCCAACGGCGTGATGCCCATGATGACGCGCGAGCAGCGGGACAACCGGGTGCACGAGCTCGTTCGAGCGGCAGCCCGAAGTCTCGAGACGGGTAAGACGCCCCCTTCAGCGGGTCGATGGCAGCAGCGCGGGCACGCGCACGCCAACGAGACGGAGATCCCGTCTGCGATCCTCGCTGACATCAAGAAGCTCGAAAAGGTGCGAGACACGCGCTTCTCGGCATTCGAGAGCGGCAGCATGATGCCGACCTACATGGCGCGGATGAATAACGCGCGGGGCAGCGAATCGGAGGCGATGTTGCTCAGCAAGCCGCTTTCGCAGCTGGCTGGAACGACTCCGCTTCCCGCGGAGCTGAGCATGGAGCTCACCTCGCCCTTCCGCGCGTTGAGTAACCCGTCGCTCAATCGTCAGCGGCGCCGGAATCGCGAGCTGGCGCTGGCTGAGCGTGGGGCTTGCATGCTCGACGCCGATCATCACGCCCCTTCACCCACCGCGATGCCTGGTTTGTCCAAGCGACTGCAGGCGAAGTTCGGTGCCTTCAGTGACAAAGATCCTCAAGAGGTTCAGCTCGCGCGAGCGGCCCGCATGCAGGCCTACATGGCGCATCGCATGCACTTCGCGGTCATCATCCACGAGATGGGTCACACCTTCGGTTACCGGCACAACTTCGTCAGCTCCTCGAGCGCGCTCAACTACCGGCCGCAGTACTGGCAGCTACGTACGAAGAACGGCACGGTAACGCAGAAGTGCGAGGATCTGACGAACAGCGAAGCGGAGGCAGCCAACTGCATCGGACCGCGTTACTTCGACCAGGTGACGGCCGAGGAGCAAGACAACCTCATCCACACCTGGCAACACTCCTCGGTGATGGATTATGCCGGCGACTACACCCAAGATCTGTTGGGTCTCGGTGGCTACGACTTTGCGGCCGCGAAGATGTTCTACGGCGACGTGGCGTCCGTCTATGCGGACGAGGACCTCAAAATAGGCACGCCCCTCGCGGACGCTCTTCAGGAGACGGTGCTCGACAACTTTGGCGGCATCCTCGGGTATCGCTACCAGTCGGGGAAGTCGGACTTTCCGGACGGCAAGAACATCCACTACAGCGAAATCCAGAACGTCTACAAGGTGATCAACGACTGTCAGGCTGTCGATCCCGAGGCGTTCCGACCCACGGCCTGGAATGAGGAGAAGTTCGGTGTCTGGGATCCTCTGCTCGACGGTTTTCTCGTGCAGGTCGACGGCGAGTTCACCCGTTGCAAGCAGCGCCGCGTGGATTACGTTCCGTGGGATCAACTCACGAAGCCCGTCGATGCGCCGCGAGCCGGCCCAGCGGTGGATCTGAAGACCTTCAAGATGCGGGTGCCCTACGCTTTCGCGACCGATAGCTGGGCCGATCTCGGCAACCTCAGCGTGTACCGTCACGACAATGGAGCCGATGCCTACGAGATCTTCAACTTCTTCATTACCGAGCAGGAGCTTCGGCACATCTTCGACAACTACCGTCGAGATCGCCACAGCTTCAGCGTTCGCAGCGCGTCGAGTCGTATTCTCGGCCGTTACAACGAGAAGATGCGCGACGGCGCCAAGGGCATGAGCCTGATCCACAACAACATGCTCAACCGCGGACCGAAGATTGGTTTGGAGCCGGAGTCGTACTTCAGCGCCCTCATCAAGTACTGGGGCGCCGAGGAGAACATGTTGGCCTCTGGCCAAGCCTTCGACCACTTCGCGCGGCAGCTTCAGCGTCCCAACGCTGGTCCGCACGCGACAGGACAGCTGGCCTCGGGCAACGTGAAGTCGGTGTACTACTTCGATGACTTCGGTACGCCGGGGATCATCATTCCAGACGGGCCGCAGGGCTTTTGGGGCGCGGTCGGGATCGGCGGCAAGCCGGTCAACAACTCGCTGGCTGACGGCTACGGTGAGTACGATCGCGAGTACACGGTGAACGCGGGCTCGTATTACGACAAGCTCTACACGCCGTACCTGTTCACCGAGTCGGAAGACAACTTCATCAGCGACTCGCCCGAGGACTTCACCGATCCGCGATACCGCGCGGTGTCCTTGGCCGACCTGTTCCCCGATGGTTATCGTCGCTGGCTGGCGACCAACCTCACGGGCGACACTTGGATGAAGAGCCCCCGTATCGCCACGAACTTCATCGGTGTGCCCGCCAAGCTCGAGGATGGTTCTCTTTACCCGGCGACGCCCATTGGCTGGACAAGCTGGTGGACCGAAACACCGGAGATCTGTTTCCCGAATGCCGGGACCAGCATCTGCTCGGCCTACGGCAAGGACAGTGCGCCCTTCGAGGCGATCAACATCGCGAACACCCGCGCGGTCGACGGCCAGGTATCTTGGGAGCAGCAGAAGTTCCTCATCACCCAGACATTGACGTACCTGCCGGCGAACCAGAAGCGCACCTGGCTCGACATGATGGAAATCTGGTCACTCGGCGCGGATTCCGACCCCGGAATCCCGGCTGAGGGCCGCATCGAGCTGCATGTTCCGGGCGGCGACACCTACGTCGCGCGGACCTATGGTACCGAGGAAATCTGTTTCGAGGAGTGCAAGACGGTCCAGCGTGGAATCTCCGCGCGGGTCCTCGGGTACGGCAACGAGCTTCTCGAGGCGGCGTACGTCACCACGCCTGTCACCAACAGTGGCGGCACCACCTGGTACGTACCGGTCTATCTGAATGGCAAGCCCATCGTCAAATACGACGACGGCTTGCAGACCGTCAGTCCGACGTTCCAGAACGCCCCGCCGCCTGATGGCTGCAAGGAAGACCCGGATCCGAACGACGCCGACTACTCGACCTTCGCGGAATGCAACTGCTCGCACAACAGTGCGTGCCTCGCGCTCCAGGATTACGTGTCGGTTCCGGACTTCATGCGCTTGGCGATGCACGACTTCCTCGGCTGGGATCCCAACAAGAAGAAGGGGATCTACCCGTAGCGGAAGCCACGACGTCTGACGTTGTAGAGAGCAGAGGGTCTTCACGGACCGGAAGGTCGGGCTGGAGCCAGAAAAGGTTCCGGCCCGCGCCTTTTTGTGACACGTCTCACGGCATGAAGCTGCTGGCGGATCTACGTTCCGATACCGTGACTCGCCCGAGCGAGGCGATGCGACGGGCCATGATCGAGGCGCCGGTGGGCGACGATGTGTACCGCGAGGATCCTACGGTTCGGAAGCTCGAGGAGCGGGTGGCGGAGATTGTCGGCAAGGCGGCGGCCCTGTTCGTCCCGAGCGGGACCATGGCCAATCAGATCGCCCTGCTGTGCCACACCCGGCCCGGCGACGAGGTGATTTGCGGCGAAGGAACGCACTGCGTCTTTTATGAATCGGGAGCATCCTCGGCGTGGTCGGGCGTGCAGTTCGAATCGATCGGGCAGGGCGGACTGTTTGGCGTCGACGATGTGGCGGCGGCGATCAAGCCGCGGGCCTATTACTGCCCCAACACCAGCTTGGTCGTGATCGAGAACACGCACAACCGCGGCGGAGGACGGGTCTTTCCCCAATCCGACGTCGAGGCGATCGCCGCGTACGCGCGCGAGCAGGGCCTCGCGATGCATCTCGATGGTGCGCGGGTGTGGAACGCGGCGGCCGCATCGAAGCGGGAGGTGGCCGAACTGTGCCAGCCCTTCGACACCGTGAGCGTCTGCTTTTCCAAGGGGCTCGGCGCGCCGGTCGGCTCGGCCATTTGTGGCGACACCGAGCTCATCGAGCGCGCGGTCCGTTTCCGCAAGATGCTCGGCGGGGGCATGCGCCAAGCGGGGATCCTGGCGGCGGGCGCACTTTACGCTCTCGACAACAACCGCGAACGGTTGAGCGAAGATCACGCCGCGGCGCGGCAATTGGCCGAGGCCTTGCGAGCCGAAGACGGCATCGAGGTGCCGCCGGCGTATACGAACATCGTGAACGTGGCGCTGCCGATCGAGGCGGAGCGGGTCATCGAGGCCGCTGCAAAACGAGGCGTGTTGTTTAGCGCCATGGCCCCTCAAAAGGTGCGTTTGGTGACGCATCTCGACGCCCGCACCGATCGATTCGATGACGTGATCGAGGCCGTGGTTGCGGCTCACCGAGAGGCCTTGCGTTCGCCCTCGGCGTGACGGCTTCCGCATTGCTCTCGGAGTAGGTAATGGTCGCCAAGTGTGATCCAGCCTGCGACAAAGATCGCAGAGATGCGAAGGTTTGGCGCGCGCGGCGTGCATTCACGAGGTAACCTTTCAGCACAGGTGCCCCAGTTCTCGGGGTCCCCCGTCGTGTAGGGAGGTTTGGGTATGCTTGGAGTGAACGCGAAGTTGCGGCTTTGTTCTTGGATGGCGCTGGTCGTGGGATTGGCGCATGGCTGTGGCCCAGGGGATACGCCAGGCCCGGGGACCGGCGGCGCAGGCGGCACGACGACCTCGACGGCGAGCTCGATGGCTTCGGACACGGATGGCGACGGGATTTCGGACGCGGATGAGGGTGCGGCCGAAGGGACGGACACCGATGGGGACGGCACGCCCGATTTCAAGGATACCGATTCTGACGGCGACGGCATCGACGACTCGGTTGAGGCCGGGGACGGCTCGCCCGATACGCCTCCGGTCGATAGCGATGGGGACGGCACGCCGGACTTTCAGGATCTGGATTCCGACGACAACAAGATCCTCGACGAGGACGAGGGTGTCGAAGATCGGGACAACGATACCATCGGTGATTACGCCGATCTCGACAACGATGGCGATCTCGCGACGGACGTCGAAGAGATCACCGGTGCCGGCATGGATTGCGATGGCGATGGCAATCCCGAGGCGACGGGTGATGCCACCGCTCCGGCCGATTGCGATGGCGACGGCACGCCCAACTACAATGACGAGGATTCCGACGGCGACACCATTCGGGACAAGACCGAAGGGGCCGGGACCGATACCGATGCGGACGGGGCGCTCGACCGCTACGACCTCGACTCGGACAATGACACCATCACCGATGCTGAAGAGGCTGGCGATGCCGATCTGTCGACCCCCCCGATCGACACGGATATGGACATGACGCCCGACTACCTCGATGCCGATTCCGATCAAGATGGTCTGAGTGACGAGAAGGAAAAGGCTGCCGGCACCGATCCCAAGAAGCAAGATACCGATGGCGACGGGGTCAGCGATCTCATTGAATTCGCGGCGGGCACCGATCCAAACGACGCGAAGGACAACCCGCAAGCACAGGGCAACTTCGTTTTCGTCGTGCCTTACGAGGAAACCACGACCCCCCCGGACGATACACTGGAGTTTAGAACCAGCGTGCAGTTTGCCGATCTGTATTTCTTGTTCGACGAGACGGGCTCGATGGGGGCAGAGTTTACCGCAATGAAGAACCCGAGCACCGGCGTGCCGAAGATCATCGCGGACTTGACGTGCACGGATACCAACGTGGCGTGCATCGTCGATGGCGATTGCAACTCGGGTGAGATTTGTTTTCTTGGGACGAACACCTGCGTCGAGGATCCGATAATCGCCAACAACGGCGATGGTTGCATCCCCGATCTGTGGACAGGGGTCGGGCGCTTCAACGAATGCAACACGTACACGAACACGCAGCACTTGCAGGACAACGCGACCACCACGGCCAACAAGATAGGCTCGCTCGGTCCTGGCGCTGACGAGGCGGTGTACCAGTCTGCGGCTTGCGTGGCGAACAAGGCCTATTGCAGCAACAATCCGGGGTGCAGCGCCGATGCGAGCATCACCAACCCCGTGGGCTGTCCCGGCTTCCGGGATGATGCGGTGCGTGTTCTTGTCCACATCACCGATGCGGGCAACCAAGGCTCGTCGTGCATGAGCAACGCAAGCATCGCGGGCAACGCGATGAAGAACGCAGACAATCCGATGCAGCTCTCAGGGATTGGCATCAAGTACATCGGTCTTTACGGCACCGGGGACCCTGGCGGCAAGCCGTGTGGTTCGGCGCAAGCCTGCACCTCGGATCTGGGGATCGCGTCCGGTACGCTCGATTTGAACAACAACAACCAACCCTTCATCTATTCGGCGCTAAACTCGGCGGTCACCGCGGCGGCGAAGAAAGCCGTGCTCGACATCGTCAGGGGCGTGCCGCTCAACGTGACGATCAAGGCCACGGACGAAAAGAACGATGCCGGGGACGCCTTGCAGTTCCTCGACTATCTCGAGGTCAACGTGTCGGGGCAGGGAAGCTGCTCGATGGTCAGCCCGACGGCTGACACCGACAACGACCAGAAGGACGATGCCTTCCCTGAGTTGCTCGGCGGTACGCCGGTGTGTTGGAACGTTCACCCAGTGGACAAGCAGAGTACGGCGATGCCCACCACCGAGCCGCAGCTCTTCAAGGCAAAGCTCACCGTGTCGGGAGACGGGTCGCCGCTCGACTCGCGAGCTGTGTTCTTCCTCGTACCCCCGAAGGAGCCTGAGGTCCCCCAGGGGCCGAAGTAGTCTCGGCTTCGAGCGGGCCGTGTGACGGGCCGTGTGACGGGCCGAGGTATCTCGTCCGGCCTTGGACCTGGGCTATCGGGTCGGCGGCGCAGCCTCCCTTGCTCGCGAGGGTACGTTTCGCCAGCGTTCGAACGGCGCGGGGGGTCTCGGGCTCGAGCAACGGCGCGAGACGCGAAGAGAGATCGTGGGGCCGGATGTGCCCGAGGGCGCGTAGTGCCGCTAGTCCCAAATCCCGGTCGGTGGGAAAGGTGGCCGGGCCGGCCCGCAGCGCCATCTTGTACAGCAGTGGGGCAGCGTCCTTGCGGCACATGGCCGCCAGTGCATTGAGGGCGGCGAGGCGGACGCTGGGGTGTTGTCTGGGGTCGTCGGCGACGTCGTGAATGTCTTGGGCGGCGATGTGGCTTTTGCGTGCTCCCATGGCGTTGAGCGAGGCGATGCGCACGACCCGTCGCTTGTCCTCGAGCGCAGAGACGAGGGCCTCGTCGCTGGCAGCGGTACGTGGCTGGGCGCCCAGCAAGGCGGCAGCACTGGTTCGGACGAAGGTCCAGGGGTCTTGCTGGAGGGTTTGGCCCACGGCGTCGACAACGGATGCGCCCAAGGGGGCGTCGCTCTCGCTGAGGGCCGTGAGGCTGGCGGCGCGCACCCGCGGATCCGTATCGCTGGCCCGCCTCACGAGGTCGTCACGCAACGGCGGCAATCGGGCAGCGGCCCTCGCGGCCTGGGCGCGCAGGGGCGCTTGGGAACGATCGGCAAGATTTTGGCGAATGAACCTCAAGGCGAGCGCGTCGCCGCTGGCAGCGAGCGTGCTGGCTGGAAGCAAGAGGAGGTAGCGCGTTCGAAAGGAGCTGTCGCGGCCCTGAATGGTGGCAAAAGCGTGCTTCCCGTGGCGGAGTTTCGGAAGCCAGTCCTCGGTCGCACGCAGCACGTCAATTTGTGCCATGAGGCTCAACGAAGCGAAGCGTTTCGAGCCCAGCCATCGGTCGATCGCGGCGCGTGCCCGTCGGTGTTGGGCGCTCAGGGTCAGGCTGCTGCGGAGGCTGCGTCGTGTCTTGGCGTCGGCGTTCGTGAGCGCCTTGGCTACGGGCTGGAAGGCTTGCTCTGGAGCGAGCGCGGCCACGGCCAAGGCCGCGCGGATCCGCTGCTGCAACTTCGTTTTATTGGCGAAGGCGCTCAAGAGTTGTGGGATGGCCATCGCTTGGCAGCGCTTCATGCCACGCTCGAGCCGGCGGCGCGTGTCCCCTCGGTCTGTGGTGGAGAGGGCATGCTGTACGAAGAAGTTCGCAGCGTGCGAACAAGGCGCCGATTCGATGATGTCGAGCGCGCGGTCACGACCGCGCGTGTTGAGTTGGTCGTAGCCACGGGCGACCGCGTCGAGGATGGCGCCCCGACTGCGAAGGAGGATGGCGCGAATCGCTTCACCGTCCGGTGAGTCGAGGCGCTGCACGATCTGCGCGTGAGCGAGCTGGTCGAAAGGAGTCAGCGCCCGCAGCTCGCCGATAGCCACGACGGCGTCCTTGTCTTGGGGCTCGTAGGCGCTATCCAAGACCAGGCCGACGCAATCGGTGTGGATCGGCTCGGCCAGTTCGACGCGGTAGCTCGCCCCCTCAGGCTGCTGCTGGGCGTCTTCGGGTAGCGTGATGCTGTAGACCGTGTTGGCGGTCGCCAGCCAAACATGGCGAGGGGCCGCGTCCTGTTGAGTGGGTTTGCCGTCCTGAAGTGCTGGAGGATGAAGGGCGAACTCGAAACCCGTGATGGGAACCTCCTTGGGAGCCGAGAGCACCACGAATTCACCCTGGCCCGCGCCCCGCGCGGCTTCGCGCCAGGCGACGTCGAGTTTGCCATCGGTGATAGCTTGCGGGGACGAGCCACGGAGCGAGCTGGACGCCAAGCGCCCGTGGAGGCTACGCAGGGCGTCACCGTCGATCGGCGCGCTCTTGCGTTTGGCGAAGAGCCGAACCGCTGCCTTTTTCTCCGCCGCGCTCAGGCTGCGCGTGTAGCTGTGTGTCCAAGAGAGCGTCTTGGGGTCGAGTTCACGCGCGGCGAAGCCCGTCGCGCGTCCGCACACATCGGCGTCCTGGTATTGGGAAGCGATCACCAGGCGCTCAGTGTCCTTGTTTCGCTCGCGTAATAGGCGGCGTTGGCGTCGCGCTCCGGACGCGAGAAGTTGGTCCCGGCCCAGCCAGCCACGGAGCAACTTGTGTACGCTGGGACCGCTTGGCTTTGTGCTGGCCGCCACGACCGCGACCCAGCGCGCTGCGCCTTGCGGGGCGGGCGCGGTAATGAGCAAGGCGCGACGGTCGCTGCTCAGCTGAATGACCTCGGCCGTTGCCCCTTTCACGTCGCTCGGGATGGCGATGCGTGTGCTGCCTCGAGGGTCGCAATTCGAAAGAGCCGCGCAGGCGTGGACGTCGAGATGCTGTGCACCGATCTCCACGACCATGGCGTGCTGGCTTGCGCTCGAAGCCACGCGGGTCGTCGTAGCCGCCGCTGTCGAGGCCAGCAGCAAGAGCGCGCCTGAGACGAACAGGGCGAGAAGGCGGACCGGGCAGCGCATCATGGCAAGGTCATAGCGTGCTTTGCCGATGGGCGCTCTGTCCGAACGCCTCGTCCGATCTGTGGCCGGTACTTGCTTTCGCTCGGCGGACCGATCATGAAGTTCCCATGCCCGAGGCCCAATATTCCGCGCCGCTCATCGGCGGCCACCGCGTCCATCTGGCCTCGCCGCGCAAGCTGCCGCGTGCGAGTCGAATCGAGGGGAGGGTGGCGGTGCTCGACATCGCCTTTGCCTCTGAGAGCGGCGGACGCAAGAACAGCTTCGAGCACACCACCCGCAAGCTGATCGACGCGCTTGGCGAGCGCCTCGTTGCGTGGATCGATCACCACGACAGCGTTCACCACACCATCTATGCCGCCGACCCCCGCTTCGTGTTGAGCACCAAGGCGGAAAATGGGGCCTGTCCGCAGATGGTGACAGCTGAGCGGGTTGCCAGGCTCGGGCCGGCTGACAGCGTCGTCTGCCATAACGATTTTGATGGGCTCGCAAGCGCCGCCAAGTGGATCCGCGGCGGGGAGGAGCCGTATGTTGGCTGTGATGAAGACGCGCGCGCCATCGACACCCGTGTGGGCCTACCTGCCGCTTTGGGCCGCCGCTTTGATCGGGCCCTTCGTGCGCGGCCTCGGGATGCCGAGCTGCAGCTCGTGATCCTGCGCTTGTTGACGAGCGGCCTTCGCGAGGAGGTCCTGTGGTCTCCCATCGACGAGGCGGCGGCCGAGCTCGAACCCCGAGAGCGTGAAGCGGAGCGACTGGCTACCGGCTACCGAGCCATCGCCGAGGGCTTGGTCTTCGTCGACGTCGCGGGCGAGGACGAGCCTTTCGACCGAACCTGGTTGCTGCTTCTGGGTCAACGACAAGCAACCATCGCCTGCGTCGCGGGGGCCGACACGGTGACTTTCGCCGCCGCTTTCGACAGCGGTGTCGATTTGGTCAGCACCTTTGGACTATCGGGAGGGATGCCGACGCTCGTGTCCGTCCATCGTTCGAAGCTCCCGGAGGCGCTCGAGAAGCTCGGCGCATCCTTGCCCGATGATGGCCTGAAGAAGTGAGCACGCCCCGCCAGGACGGTGCTCGCTTCCAGCTCAGCTCGTCGCTCTTGCGCTTTGGGGACTGCGGCGGCGTGCCGCCCAAGCGAGCAACGCAGCGGCGAGCGTGATGCCGACCGGACCGCCGGGGAAGCCTCCGCGGCCTTGCTTGTTGCCGATGGGTGCGGCGACCGAGCCTGCGGCGCAGGGGTCACCCGTCGTGTTCGTTGCCAGCAGACGGTTCTCGACAAGCTGCTGTGAGTCGGCGGCCTCGAGGATGAGATCCGTCGCCAGCGCGCTGCGCGGAAGCTCTGCTTCGAGGCGCGTGATCCAGACGTCGGCCGGCGTCATGCCCGTCAACGCCACCGCGAGATCGTCGAGACCTCCACAGTCGAGCACCGATGCCGGGATTTCGTTTCCTGAGGCGGGGATGCAGTCTTCGGCTTGAGGGTCGCAGTCGGCGACGACGGTGGCCCCGCTATTGGCGAGCTGCGCGAAGGCATCGATACACGCCACGCTTGAGGTTTCACCGTTGAGCAGCCCCTGCCGGGCGTAGGCCTCGGCGATGGTCGTCGCTTGGCTCGTCCCGACATTGTAGCTCACGTTGTTCATGGCGGCCTCCGACCAGATCGGTTCGAACAAGGAGCCCTTGCGCGCGTAGCTCGTCAGCCAGGTTCGTCCGTCGTTCGCCGCCATCGCGTCTTTGCGCAGGGTGCTGTAGTTGGAGCTGCTGGTTGGGAAATCCCAGGCCAGGAAGTTCGTGTCGAGCTCCGTGTTTTCGAAGTTGTTCGTCTCGTAGCGTCCTTCGCTGATCACGAAGAGCGTGAGCGCGGTGTTGGCGCCCGTGCCGGCTGCGACCATGCGCAAAGGCAGGGAAAAGCCCGCGCCGTCCGTCACCACCCGCACCGGCTGCATTTGCTGAACGTCCTTACCGGGGATCAGGCGCAGCGCGATGAAGTCGTAACCCTCGCTGACGTAGTCGCTGATGACGGGTTTGATATCGTCGGGAAGCTGGTAACCATGATCGGAGAGCCACTTGGTCAGCGCCGCGGGATCTTCGGCCGACAGCGTCACCGTCTCGTAGGGGCCCACCGTTCCCTGGTGCACGACGTTGACTTGGGGCGGGATTTCCGCTCCCCGCGCGCCGCTGTCCATCGCCTGTGCGCTCATCGCGCCGCAGCCAAAGCCGAAGCCGCTGTCGTCCCCGAAGCCGCCACCGCAAAACTGGGGCGGCCCGCTCACGGCGGTGCTCGTCGTCGCGTCGAGCACGTCGAACCAGGCATCCGCGCCCACGTCGATGTGCGCGCCGGGCTTCACTGGCAACACCCAGCTAAACTCGTCGGGATTGCCAGCGTATTGGATCTGGTCCCACAAGACGGTCTGAGTCTTGGAGATCGACATGACCATGCGGTGGCCCGTGACCACCGTGTTCTCCGCCGGAGGCACGAAGCAGCCTCCGCACGCTTCTGCCTGTTGATGTCCCGCGACCATGGCTGACGTCATCGCGGCGGCCAGCATCCACTTGTTCATTCTCATCATGATGATATTTCCCCAGTTGACGAACGCGCCTTACATATTAGCAAAGCTCGTGCCGCTGTGTAATTTCACAGACTTAGTTGTGACGTTGTGCCCTGCAGCGCGGGAGTCCGCGACACCACGGTCAGGCGGCGGCCCGTCGTGACACACCCTGGGAAAACGGAATCTCCGTCGGCTCTACTCGCCGAAGGTGATCTCGTAGTCTTCGATCACCGGATTCGCGAGCAGTTCGTTGGCCGCTTTCTCCAGCGCCGAGCGCACGCTGGACTCGTCACCGCTGCCGGCGTTGCCCAACTCCAGCTCGATGAGCTTACCGATGCGGACATTCTTGATGTCGTCGAAGCCCATCGTGCCGAGCGCCCGTCGGACCGCATCGCCCTGCGGATCGAGAACTTCTGCCTTGAGTCGTACGTACACTGTTGCCTTCATGGTCGCTCCTCGCCTGGCTAAAGCCCCAGGTTGCGTTGCATGCGTTCACTTGGATCCTCGAGGTTCGGTTCGAAGACGCTCCCCGTCACCGCTTCGCAGGCTTGGATGTACCGCCGCGATGCCTCGATCTTGATGGCATCCGGGATCTCGGGGATGTCGCCGTCGCCCTTGAAGCCGTTCTCGGCGAGCCACCGGCGAACGTATTCCTTGTCGAAGCTCTCGGGCGACAGGCTTTTGCCCATCCGCTCGTGGTAGCTCTCGGCGAACCAGTACCGCGAGGAGTCGGGGGTGTGAATTTCGTCGATGACACAGAGGTTTCCGTCGGTGTCCTTGCCGAATTCGTATTTGGTGTCGACCAGGATCAGCCCTTGTTCGGCGCAGTGCTTTTGTCCTGCCGCGAAGAGCGTCTGGGCCATGGCCGCTGCGGCATCAAAATCGTCTGGGCTGATGTAATCGCGCTCGATGAGTTCTTCCCGGGACATCGACACGTCGTGGTCTCCTTGGTCCGCCTTGCTGCTCGGCGTGAGGATCGGCTCGGGGAGTTTCTGGTCCTTCGTCAATCCGTCAGGGAGTTGATGTCCGCAAAACTCACGCTTCCCTTGCGAGTAGTGCGTCCAGATGCTCGTGCTCGTTACGCCCGTGATGTACGCGCGCATGACCATCTCGGCGCGCAAGGGCTTGCACTCCTTGACCAGCATGACGTTCGGGTCCGGCGATCCGATGACATGGTTCGGCACCAGGTCCCGCGTGTGCTGAAACCAAAAGTTCGTGACGTATTGCAAGACCTGGCCCTTGAGGGGCAAGGAGCCGAGCACCCGGTCGAAGGCGCTGATCCGATCCGTCGTCACGATGTACCGGCGGCCATCCGTCGTTGTGTAGTTGTCGCGTACCTTGCCCTGGTATTTCTCACCGAGTTGTTCGAGTGAGCTTCCCAAGAGGGGCATCGCGAGTGCCTGCTGAATCGTCGCTAGGTCAGTCATGGGAGGCGGACGCTAGCCGCAGTCGCGGGCTGTGTGAAGAGGATGCTACGCTCCAATGCGTGTCGGCGTTACGACAGCGCGCCTTGGATCTGCTCCGTGGCTACCATCAGGGACAAAAGGAGGTCAGCGACGAGGCGCTCGACGAGGCCTTGCAGTTGCCGGTTCAGAGCTGGGCACGCAGCGCGGCGGACCACCCTCGCTTGCAGGCGAACCACCCTGGCGAGTCGGTGGTGAATGTCGCGACGCCCTACGATACCTGCCGTCGGCTGTTCCACGCCTTGTCCTTGGACGGCAGTGACCGCGTCTACGATCTCGGCTGCGGGAGTGGGCGGGTGATCCTCTACGGCGGTCTGCTCACCCCCGCTCGTTTTGTCGGGGTGGAGTTGATTGAGGCCAGGGCAGCAGAGGCACGGGCTGCGGCCGAGGCGCTGCAGCTGGGCCACATTCAGGTCGAGGTGGGCCATGTGCTGGACCAAGCCTTCGACGATGGCACGGTGTTTTACGCCTTTCGACCATTCAGCATCGAAACGGAAGCCGACGTGTTGAGGCGCATCCATCGAATCGCAAGGCAACGGCCTATCACTTTGGCCACCTATCGGATGCAGCCCTCGCTGTTCGATCCCCACATCTTCGAGCGCGAAGACCATGGCGCTCTGCTCATTCATCGCAGCGGCGGTACCGAGGGGGATTGAGGTGCGCTGGCGGTGAATCGATCGTCACTTTGGATCGACGGGCTTGAAGGGATCAAGCGTCGTCTCGATTCGGACGTTCGAGGGGCTGGCGTGCCGTTCGGCGTGAAAGATATCAATAAGATAGGAGGTTCCGATCGTGATCCCCAGCCTTGTTCGGAACCCCGGCTCACGGTCCGACTGCCGGAGGTCGATGGTGGCGATGCGGGGCCGTCTGAATCGGAGAACCAAGCGGTTGTGGCAACCGCGAGGCTCGACGATGCCGCAGGGGGGCGCCATCGTTGCGTTTCGCTTCATGTCCTGGCCCAAGCGCGCGTCGCCCGCCGGGCCGTGTCGTCCCAGGCCTGTGCGCCCATAGTTGCCCCTTCAAACTTCCCCCCCGGAGTGTTAAGCGCTGGCTCGTCAACACCTCACCGGAGACGAACAGCATGAGCAAGCAACGGAAGATTTCGCTTATTGGCGCGGGCAACATCGGCGGAGAACTCGCCGCACAGATCGCGCGCACGCAGCTCGCGAGCGAGGTCGTGCTTTTCGATATTCCCGTCAAAGAGGAGTTTGCTAAGGGCAAGGCACTCGACTTGGAGCAAAACGGTGCGATCAATTGTCACGACTGTCGAATCATCGGCTCATCCAATTGGGCCGATTGTGCTGGTAGTGACGTTCTGATCATCACTGCGGGGATCCCTCGTAAGCCGGGGCAGGACCGCAAGGATCTGGTCGCGACCAACCTCCCGATCATTCGCAATGTGGCCGACAACGCCAAGGAGCATTGTCCTGGTGCTCTCGTCATCGTGATCAGCAACCCACTGGACGCGATGGTGTACGAGTTTCAGCGGCGGACGGAGTGGCCACGTGAACGCGTCGTAGGGATGGCGGGGGTCTTGGACAGCGCTCGCTTTCGCCTCTTTCTCGCGCGTCAAGCCAACGCTTCGGTCAAGGACGTCCGGGCCATGGTGCTCGGTGGTCACGGTGACACGATGGTGCCGGTCATGAGCGCGTGCACGATCAACGGTATCGCTGCCACCGAGTTCATGAGCGCCGAGCAGCTCGACGCCATCATCGCCCGAACGCGAAAGGGAGGCGGGGAAATCGTGGGGCTGATGGGTACGAGCGCCTATTATGCGCCGGCTTCGAGCGCGGTCTCGATGGCCGCCGCTTACCTCAACGACGAAAAGCGGATCCTACCTTGCGCGGCTCTGCTCCAGGGCGAATACGGTTACGAGGGGTTCTTCATGGGCGTGCCGTGCATCATTGGCGGAGGGGGCATGGAGAAGGTCGTCGAGATTTCACTCAACGATGATGAGAAGACGATGCTCGAGACGAGCGCGAATGCCGTGAAGGGCATCGTCGATATCGTGAACGCAACCACTTGATCGCACGACATCAGGTCGTGGCGTCCCAGCGGTCGGTGGCCTCGCGAGCTACGGGGACCGCTGGCGTCGATGCGCTGTTCTTGCGCGGAGCGGCCGGCACTGATCATGCGCGGAGCGCCCGGCACTGACTAGATGTCTTCGCCGTCCATTTCGGTGAAGCCGTTGAAATCGTCGTCGTCGTCGTCGTCGTCGTCGTCGTTGTCGTCGTTGTCGCCGTTGTCGCCGTTGTCGCTCGCATCGCTCGTGTCGCTCGCATCGCTCGTGTCGCTG
>JAPYTK010000091.1 GCA_029941785.1 Polyangiaceae bacterium
GCCCTGGCAACATCGCGCAGCAGTGGTTCGTTGACCTCGAGGAGCGGGTGGGCGCCCAGTCGCAGTGGCAGCTCATCAACGGCCTCGGTGGGCCCGCAGTCCAATGCAACGATGCCTGCGGGCCGATCGCCGCGTTCTTCAATCACGCCACCTGGCCCGACGCTTTCGAGAAGCCGGGGGAGGACCACGAAGTCGGCATCCTCGAGTTTCTTCGAGCCCATCCGCTGCGCTGAGTCGACAGGGCGCCTAGATGCACATCTTGGCGTTCGGGTCGTCGCAGCCGAGGCTGCCCGAGCGGTAACAGGTCATGCCAACAAAGGACTCGTTCTTTTGGGACCACTGTAGGGTGTTCATGTCGAGCGACCAGGTGTCCTTGGCGAGCCCGCAGTCGGTGCGGCCGCCGTACATGATGACCGCGTCGCCCACTCGTTCGAAGAGGTGAGACTCGCGCCTCTCGGGGCTCGCCAGATCGATGTTCGCGAAGTTCGAAGGGAAGTCGCAGAAGCCGAGCGCAGGCGCGTTGAAGGCGTCGCCTTGTTTTTGCAGCGTCCAGCCTTGGCTGGCGAGGTCGAAGGTCCACAGCTCGTTGTCGTTGCCGAGCTGGCTGTCGTTGTGCCCGCCGAACAACACGATGCGGTCGCGGGGGCCGTCGTAGAGCATCTCCGTCTTGATCCGCCCGAGCGGCCACGGCTCGGCGCCTTGCACGGCGCTCCAGGTTTGCGTGGCGAGGTCGAGTCGCCACATGTCACGCTTGAACATCGTTTCGAGGAAGGCGTTCTCGCTGCCGCCGGCGAAGACGTAGAGCTGTTGCCGTTCGACGTCGAAGGCCGAGCCGTGAAAGATACGCGCCGGGGGTTGTGGGTCGGCGGTGGCCAGCTGCTGCCAGCTGTTCGTCTCGAAGTTGAAAGCCCAGGTATCGCTGTCGATGTAGAAGGTAGAAAAATCGGTGGTGCCGCCGCCGTGCAGGATCATGCGGTCGTTGCTGGGATCGGCATCGAGCGAGAAGTTCATCCGCCCCTTGGGTCGCCCGGTGGCTTCTCCTTGGGGAGAGAGTTCGCTCCAGCTCATTGTGTTGGGGTCGAAAGCCCAGACGTCGTTGAGAAAGGTGTACGCTCCGCTGGTCCCTTCGCGAAAGCGCCCCCCGAAGAGAACAAACCGCTCCCGTTTGTCGTCCCACACGGCGCGCGCGCGTGCTCGACGGATCGGAGCAGGGCTCTCGGCGATGGCGTCGAGGCTGTACCAGAGCCCCGTGATCGTGTCGTAGACGTAGCCGTCAGCGAGGAAGTCCGAGGCGGGGAAGTTGCACATCTTGGGTACGGCTTGATCTCCGAACCACATCATCACCCGATGACAGCTGCCTTGGGTCGCCGTGGCCATGTCCCCCCGTTGGGTCGGCGCGTTGCCCTCGAGGAGGGGCGTTCCGATGGGGTCGCAGGCTTGGAGGCCGCCGCCTCCGCCACCTCCGCTGCCGGAGCTGCTGCTCGTGGAAATGCGCGCCTCAGGTTCGTCGGCCTCGCTACTGCAGCCGGCGAGCAGAAGACTTGCAAGCAGGCCCGTGATGGCCACGAAAGTGAAGGTGAAGCGTGTCTGATGCATGGGGTCTCGTTGTTGGCTGACACATCTTCCGGTCGCGCGCAAACACCGCCGGTGTGGGGCTTCGGCCTAGCGCCAAACACCTGCGCTCAAGCCCCAGCCAACATAGCGAGCCGTATAGTCGAACGCTCCGCCCAGGCGAAAGCTCTGAGCCTCGTCGAAGAGACCCGCGACGTCCCACTCGACGGGGATGCGTACGTCGAATCCCGTGGTAACGTGGACGCGCTCGAGCCCTTTGGCGAAACGTGACGGCTCGACATAGCTCCCGAGGCGAGCGACCAGGTACCGCGGCCAGACCTCTGCCTCGACCGCGGCGTGCGGCTGAGCGGTGACGTACTCGCCGCTTCGCTCGACGATCTGGGTGAGAAAGGAATCGAGTCCGATCGCGTTCTCCGCGGGGAGGGTGACCTTGACGCCCGCCGTCAGGAGGACCCGTTCACGACGCAAGCTCTTGTAAGGCGCAAGTCGCCTTTTGCGATCCTTGGCTCGGGCCTCGTTGATCAGCTTTTCTTCGGCCCTTCGTAGGGGACCTTCGCGTCTCGAGAACTCTTTGTCTAAGGGTTCCGCGGACTCGCCGCGCTTCTTGGCGTTGGCCTTTCGTTGTCCGTGCAGGTCGCGACGTGCGTTGCGGGCGTAAGCGATGATCGACTTGGCGCGGAGTTCATCGTTGTTCGTCTCCTTACGAGGGTGGACCCATGGGAGGTTCATTCGCCGCAGGAGTTGAACAGCGATGCCCGCACGAATTTCCGTGGGTAGGCTGAGCGTGCGGGGCAGGTAGTAGGTTCCGTCGGCGATGAAGTCCTCGCCGACCTGTTCGCAACGGGGTGGTTTACATACTGGTTTGTCGTCGTCCTGCCAGCTCGCCGGTGGGCTCAGTCGGGTCGATACACCAAGCCGAAAAGGCGCGTAGGGCGGGGCCCACAAAAGACCGAGGCCGAGGGCGGCTCCCCGCGAGGCGCCGATCGATGATGTCTGGTTGTTGTCCCCGCCGATCACCGTGGCCCGGTCGATGCCCACGTCGTGAAGGACGAAACTCGCACCGAGCACGACCTCGCCGTCGAGCAAGCCGTAGCCGGTCAGGAAGGACACGTCGACGGCGGTCAGGTTCAGGATGTCTTCCTGCTGTGCGGATTCGACTTGGTAAAGCTCTAGGTCGATCTGCATGCCGACACCGAAGTGCCCAAATTTCAGCCCGAAACCGCCGCTGCCAAAGAAGGCCGCGTTGCTGTTGAGGCTGTCGTCACCGTTGTTGTCAAAATCGTAGCCGCTGAGGTTGGCAGGAAGCGTAAAACCGCCGCCCACTTCCCAGTCGAACCAGGATGTGCTCCACGGTACGCGCGCTGCTACGGCCGCCGGATTGAAGGCGTAGCCGCTCACGCCTTCGGCGATGGCCTCGTACGATCCGGCGAGCGCCACGACCCGACTGCTCGCCAGAACGGGGCCTCGATGCAGGTCGATATTGTAGTTGGAGGTCTGCAGGGGGTCGCCGGTCTTGCCCAAAGGGCCCCCGGCGTGAGCCTCGCCCGCGTTGGCAAGCAGGCATAGCGCCAGCAGCAGGAGGGACGAACGGGGCACGAGGAAACAGTCATACCAAGATGGCGGCACTGGCGCGAAAAAAGGCAGTCGGTCGGGTCGTTCGCGACTTGGCAGGCGCTGCGGCTCGTGCTCAGGTGCTCGGCCATGAACCGAAGCTTGTCTGTCTTGGCACTCGCGCTCGCGGCTTGCGCGTCGGGGCCTCCTGCCAACCCCCAGTCGTCCTCCCCCAAGGCCGCCAATGCGCCCGAGCCGGCTTTCGTCAAGGCGCTTGCCGAGGCGCGCGCTGGCGTCGATGACATCGGACTGCAAGATCTGCTTGAAGCGCATTGGGCGTGGGAGCTGAAGGACGACCCCCTCCGCGCGACGGGCCTAGGTGTTCATCGTTACGACGATCGGCTCCCCGATCGCAGTGAGGCGGGGATCGCTGAACGACGTCGACGGCGCGCGGCCTTCTTGAAGCAGCTCGAAGCGATCGCTCCGGGCCAACTGACGCGGCGCGACGCAGTGACCTACGCCATGCTCGAGACCGAACTGCGAACGGCGGTGGCTTCGGAGGTGTGCGACTTTCACGAATGGACGCTGAGCGCACGGAGCAACCCCGTTACCCAATTCAACTACCTGCCGGAGCTGCACAAGGTTCGTTCGCCTTCTGACGCTTCGAATCTTCTCGCCCGGTA
This sequence comes from Polyangiaceae bacterium, assembly GCA_029941785.1. Classification (GTDB taxonomy): domain Bacteria; phylum Myxococcota_A; class Polyangia; order Polyangiales; family Polyangiaceae; genus JAPYTK01. The sequence continues at coordinate 3,807 of JAPYTK010000091.1, forward strand.
CCATCAAATCGCTGGCGCCATCGATGATACGACCGCGGCCCTGACGCGCGGGGCGGCCCGAGGGTTGTTCGCGCCCCAAGAGAGCGTTCGGCGTGTGCTGGAAATGGTGGACAAGCAACTTGGGACAGCTCTCGACGAGTGGCCCCTGCTGAAACCCGCACGGGCCCCGAAGGCTGATTGGCCGGGCGGAGAGCATGCGCTTTTCGCGAAACAGTTGCGCGAAGTGGTCGCGACGGACATCGTCCCGGCCTTGAAGCGTTACGGTGATCTGGTTCGTGAGCGTATTTTCCCCAAGGCGCGAGACGAGGAGCATAGTGGCTTGTGGGCGCTGCCGGTTGGGAAGGCCTGTTATGCCGCGCGCATCCGAGCCTTCACGACTTTGTCTAGCACCCCGGAGGAAATTCATTCCGTTGGCGTCAACGCGATCGCGAAGACCGATAGCGAAATGGCAGCGCTCGGAAAGAAGGTGATGGGCACGGGGTCGCTCGCAGAGACGCTTGTGAGACTACGTGAGGACAAGAGCCTCTACTTCGACACCGAAGAGGCGGTGGAGGCCGCCGCTCGAAAGACGCTACAGCTCGGCAAGGCGAAGATGGGTGACTTCTTTGGGGTGTTGCCCAAGGCGAGTTGCAAGGTGGTTCGGATCCCCGACTACGAGGCGCCATACACGACCATCGCGTACTACCGACCCGCCCATGCAGATGGCAGCAAACCGGGAGAGTACTTCGTCAACGTCTACGAACCCACGACGCGGCCTCGGTTCGAAGCCGCGGTCCTCGCGGTGCACGAGGCCATCCCAGGTCATCACCTGCAGATCGCCATCAGCCAAGAACTCGGCAGCGTGCCTGCGTTCCGAAAGCATGGCGGCGTGACAGCGTACGTCGAAGGCTGGGCGCTATACACCGAACGACTCGCTGACGAGATGGGACTATACGAAAACGACTTGGATCGGATCGGCATGGTGAGCTTCGATGCGTGGCGGGCCGGACGATTGGTCGTCGACACCGGTATCCACGCTTTGGGTTGGAGTCGCAAGAAAGCTCGCGACTATCTCGAGGCCCACACCGCCCTGTCGCCGGAGAACATCGACAACGAGGTGGACCGCTACATCAACTGGCCGGGCCAAGCGCTCGGCTACAAGATCGGTCAGATCGAGATCTGGAAGTTGCGGCGCGAGGCCGAAGCGGCGCTGGGTGATTCATTCAGCCTGAAGAGTTTTCATGACACTGTATTGCGCAGCGGCGCGATCACTTTGCCTCTCCTAAGGGCCAATGTACTGCGTTTTGTGGAGAAGGCGCGTGCGGCGCGGGTGCGATGACCGGCGACTTCCGCCCACAAAAATACGCCTTCTTGCGTCCTGTTGCGAGATTCCGATCGAATGACCCGCCAGCTGGCACTACACTAACCTTATGAATCGACGCCTTCGGGGTGCATTCAGAACTTCTTTCTTGGTTCTTGCGTCGTTGCTCACCGTAGCAGCGGGGTGTGGCGCGGATGACCCACCTATCTTCGGCGGCGGTGGTGCGGGGCCCGAGACGATGGAGATGACCGCGCCGCCGGCCGGCGCGCGACAGATCCTCAAGCGGCAGTACGTCAACTCCATCGAGCTGATCTTTGGGGAAGCTGCGGCGGAGGCTGCCGATCCCCCCAACTCCGAGAAGCTGTACGGCTTGCGAAGCATCGGCGCGGCGGAGATCGCGATTTCAAGCCAGGGAGTCGAGGACTACGAAGCGGCCGCTCGCCGTGTGGCGAAGGCGGTGACGGCGGATAGCGCGGCGTTTGCAAAGTGGTTGCCGTGCGAGCCGAAGGCCTTCGACGATGCGAGCTGCCTCGAAAAGGTCGTGAGCTCAGTGGGTCGTTTGGCTTGGCGTCGCGCCTTGGTCAAGAGCGAGAAGGACATCGTTAAGACCTTGGGCCTCGCGGCTGCGACGGAATACGAGACGTTCGAAGCAGCGGTTGAATATGCCATTCTGTTTCTGTTGCAAGCGCCGGAGTTTCTCTATGTGGTCGAGCTCGGCGAAGACATCCCCGCGGATCACGAGGATGCTGATCCACGGGACGCCACGCGCAAGCGGCTGACCGCCTTGGAACTCGTGACGCGGATGTCCTTCTTCCTGACAGACACGACGCCCTCCGCAGACTTGCTCGATGCGGCTGAGGACGGCCAGGTCGAGACGGAGGAGCAGATCCGAGCCGTCGCCGAGCAACTCTTGGCCGCGCCGGCCGCGAAACAGGCGCTGTCCGCTTTTTACGCCGAGTCACTGTTTCTCGAGCAGCTCGACACCAAGCTAAAGGACGCCGAGACCTTTCCCGACTACGATGTGGACTTGGCTCGCTCGATGCGCACCGAGGTCGAGAAGTTGATCGAAGACATCGTCTGGACGCGTGACGCTGATTTTCGTCAGCTCGTGACGTCGGAGACAGCTTTCGTCGATTCCCGTTTGGCTGGCTTGTACGGTCTGAAGAACGCGAGCCAGATCGAAGGATTCGAAAAGAAGAAGCTCATCAGCAGCCAGAAGCGAGTTGGCTTTCTCGGGACCGCTGCCTTCAACACGCTCGAGTCTCACCTGGCGCACAGTTCGCCCACGAAACGAGGCGCGTTCATCCATAGCCATCTGCTTTGTGCGAAGGTGCCGCCACCACCTGCGAACGTCGATACGACCTTGCCGGAGGACGACCCGGACGAGCCGAAGACGACGAAACAGAAGCTCCAAGCGCACATGGACGATCCGGCCTGTTTGGGCTGTCATGCGCGCATCGACCCGCCTGGCTTTGCGCTCGAGACCTTCGACGCGATTGGTCGCTACCGCAGCAAATACGAAAGTGGCCTCGCGATCGACACCAGTGGAGAGACGGAGGACATCGGTCCGTTCGCAGACGCCTCAGAACTCGGCCAGATGATTCACGACAACCCAAACTTTCCGGTGTGCATGTTGCTAAAGATCTACCGGCACTCGATGGGTCACCTCGAGACGGGCGGGGAGGGCGCGGTCGTCAAACAACTCGTGGAGACCTTCGCCGAGTCCGAATACAAGATTCAAGAACTGCTCGTGAACGTAGCGACGAGTCCGGCGTTTCGTTTGGTCGGAGATCCCAAGTAGGAGTCGAACATGGCGATCAAATACCTCAATCGACGAACCTTGCTTCGCGGCGTGCTCGCGGGGAGCAGCGTGGCTCTCGGTTTGCCCTTGCTCGAGATCATGCTCAACCAACACGGCGAAGCCTTGGCCAATGGCGACCCGCTCCCCAAGCGCTTCATGACCTTCTTCTGGGGCAACGGCGTTGTGCTCCAGGATGCTGGGCTCAAGAATGTCGATCGCTTTACCCCGGCCACAACCGGTGTGGATTGGCAGCCAAGCGAGGAGTTGGCGCCCTTCAGCAAGGTCAAGGATTACGTCTCGGTCGTGACCGGTTTCGACAACCCGGTGAGCAACAACAAGAAGATCACCCATCACGAGGGCATGGTCCTTTTCGGTGGACACGATCTAGAGGACATTGGCTTTGATCCAGAGTTTCAGTTTTCGTCCAACTATGGCGGGCCAACCATCGATCAGGTCATCGCGAACTTGCCCGGCGTGGGTGATCAGACGCCGGTCCGGTCCATTCAGGTTGGCATCGCGAACGGCGTCAGCCCGGTCGATGGCGGCACGACGTTGCACGCCCTGTCCCATGCCGGCTACAAGATGCCCCTTGCACCCGAGCACAATCCCCAGAAGCTGTGGACGAACGTATTCGGATCTTTCGTGCCACCTGAAGACCCGTCCGGACCGCTCAGACTCAGTGTGCTCGACGCGGTGCGTGATCAGCTTGGCAGCCTCAACAAGCGGCTTGGCTCCGCCGACAAGAAGCGCATTTTGTCGCACCTCGATGGGATCAGCGAGCTGGAAAAGAAGCTCAACACCTTGCCGCCGCTTTGCGAGACGCCGATGGAGCCATCGATCACGAACGAGCCCATGCCGGGCAATGCAGAGGAACTCGTCGTCGTCAGCGAGTTGATGTCGGACTTGTTGGCTTATGCGTTTGCGTGCGACATCTCACGCGTGGGGAGCTTCTTGTTCAATGAGGGCGCCGCGGAGGTTGTGTTCCAGGACATTGGCCAGAACTCGTCGTACCATCAGCTCTCGCACGCCAAGAAGAACCCTGGCCTCGACGATTATCACAATGGCGTCGTGTACATCATGGAACGCATGGCCTACATGCTCGAAAAATTCCAGGCTACGTCCGATGGCGCAGACGGCAATTTGCTCGACCACATGGCGATGTTGGCGAGCAGCGATTGTTCGATGGGTTGGAGCCACACCGTCGATCGGCAGCCGATGATCATCGCCGGAAAACTCGGCGGCCACCTCACGCATCCGGGCGTGCACATTGCGTCGGACAATGGGCGAAACACGAGTGACGTACTGCTGACCCTACTGCAGGGCTTCGATGAAACCGCGACCGAGGTGGGGTCTGGCGCTCAGGGTTCGACGACGCCGCTCGACGAACTGAAGGCCACGGCAGGCTGAATTGGCCCCTGCCTGCCGGCCTGCGCCCGGCGGTTAGCTGGGGGATCCTCCGCCCACCAAAGCGGATCTTTCGTGATCCGTGTTTCATGCTAAGGTCGGGAAAGTATGGGGTTTCGAGCATGACTGAAGCACGCGGGGTCGATCCGCGATTGCGCGTGCTCTACTTGCTCGCTGTCGCTTTCGGCGTCTTCTTTCTCGAGCCATGGTGGGCGTTGCTCGGTGTGGCCGGACTGCAAGTGATTCTTTGGTTTTCGTTCGCTCTTGGTGCAAAGCGTTTCGCCCGCCAGCTGAGAAAGCTCTGGTTCTTCGGTACTTTCATCGTCGTGAGCTACGCGATGTTTGCCCTCGATCCCGCGACCGATCGTTGGTGGAAATTGGCGCTCGGACCGCTCTCTTTTTCGCTCAACTTGACCGGGGGAGAGGAGGGGCTTCGCATGTTCACGCGCATTGTCACGGTCGTGATCGCCTCCCAGGTGACGCGCGCTGGGGATCCTCGGGCCATCGCGAGTGGCCTGCGTAAGCTTGGCATGCCCGAGATGCTGGCCTTGTCGCTCGATGCGGTGATGGCGCTCATCGGTGACATGGGTGGGGGCGGGCATCGACGTCGCGGCGGTGGCGGCGGTGGCGGCGGTGGTGGCGGTGGCGGCGGCGGTGGCGGTGGCGGCGGTGGTCGTGGCGGCGGCATGGGGGACGTGAGTTTTTGGCAGAGGATCAAGCAGCTCGGCCGAGGAGACATTCGGCCCATTGTGCAGAACTTCGAGCGGCAGATGGCACGTGCCGAGGAGCACACCGCCGACGCGCCCGAAGCCATCCGGAAGGACGTGAGCCTCATCGCCGGGATCGCTCTCACGATGCTGGCGATCAAAATGGTCAAGATCCTGCCGAGCCTGCCCTTTGCGCCCGGTCACAAGATGGTGTTGCTCACGCCGCTGTACATCGTGGCCGCCGCGCTTACAAAATCTCGTTTTGGAGCGACGCTCACGGGTCTCACCATGGGCGTGGTGGCGTTCTTGATGGGGGATGGGCGCTACGGCATCTTTGAAATCTTGAAGCACATCGCGCCGGGCCTCCTGTGTGATCTCTTGGTCCCGCTCTTGATGCGCAAGACCAAGCCTCCTGGCCCGGCTGCCTGGACCGCCGTCGGGGGAACGGTCGGTCTGGGCCGCTTCACGACTGTTTTTTGTGTGCTCCTTGCCGTCCAGCCCCCGGCCGTCGCTTATGCACTCTTGCTGCCGGGCCTCATCGCGAATGTGGTGTTTGGCTTGATGTCAGGCTACGTGAGTTATCATCTTCTTCGCGCGGTGATCCCAACAGAGAAAGAGAAGGACCCAACGAATGAGTGAACTTGTCAGCGACGATGGCCGTACCCACATCGTTTCCCCATTGATGCGTGAATCGCTGCAGGATCGGAGCGTGCTCGCCCGTACCAAGTCGCAGCGAGAGCACGAGATCCTGCCCCATGTGGTGCTCGTCGGGATTGGTGGTCAGTCGATCTTCGATCGTGGACGCGAGGCCTTGTTGCCACTCGTGAAGGCGATCGCCGAAGGCGAGCGCGACTGTCCGATCTTGCTCGGCGTAGGTGGGGGAACGCGGGTGAGGCACACGCTCGCGATCGCGTGTGATCTGGGGCTTCCGACGGGGGGCATTGCACAATTGGTGGGCGCCATGGAGGAGTGCAACGCCGTATTCCTCAATGCGCTGCTCGCCAAGCATGGCTCCATCGTCATGCCCCGCGACCACTTCTGGGAGCTTCCGCTCTACTTGAACTCGGGCATGATCCCGATCGTGATCAGCATACCGCCGTACCACTTCTGGGAGCCGCCACCGGAACACGGCCCACTGCCCATGCACGGATCGGACTTCGGCCTCTTCGTTCACGCCGACGTGCTCGGCATGCAGCGCATCATCTTCGTCAAGGACGAGGACGGCCTGTACGACAAGGATCCGAAGAAGCACGACGATGCGAAGCTCATCGAGCGAACCACGTTGCGCGAACTGTGCGCCGCGATGCCCGAGGAGCTCATCGTCGATCGCCAACTCTTCGACGTGTGGAAGAACGCCCGCCACGTCAAACGTGTGCAAATCATCAACGGTTTGAAACCGGAATTGCTTCATCGGGCGCTGGCCGGTGAGGACGTCGGTACCGTCATCACGAAGGAGCGAGACGATGCCTGAGCGACACACGATCGAGAGTGCGCTCTCGGGTCACAATCTCACCACGGGGGGCGAGGTCGCGTACGAGGGCGCCGCGATGTTGCCGGACGTCAAGGTCCTCAAAATCGGCGGCCAATCCATCATGGATCGAGGGCGGCAGGCGGTCTTCCCCTTGGTCGAGGAGCTCGCGGCAGCGAAGGACGATCACGCCTTGTTGGTCGGCTGCGGCGGTGGAACCCGTGCACGTCATGTGTACTCCATCGCGTCGGACCTCGACATGCCGACGGGCGTCCTCGCGGCGCTCGGAGGTTACGTGCCGATGCAGAACGCGCGCATGCTCCAGATGCTGCTCGCCAAGCATGGTGGGATCTACGTCATGCACGACGATTTCGAGAAGCTTCCCCTCTATTTTCGACTCGGCTGCATTCCGGTCATGACGGGCATGCCCCCTTTTGCCTACTGGGAAAAGCCCAGCGCGGAAGGTCGGATCCCGGCGAACCGGACCGACGCGGGTGTGTTCTTGTCGGCGGAAGCGCTTGGCTCTCCACGGGTGATCTTCGTGAAGGACGAGGCGGGCATGCACGAGTCTGACCCCAAGAAAAACCCCGGCTCTCCGTTCATCAAACGTATCGGTGCCCGCGAACTCATCGAACGCGACTTGCCCGACCTCATCGTCGAGCGCGTGGTGGTCGAGTACCTGACGCGCTCCCGTTACACCCACGAGGTTCAGATCATCAACGGGCTCGAGCGAGGCATGTTGACGCGGGCTCTCGCGGGTGAAGACGTCGGGACGATCATCTACCAGGATTAGGTGGGGTTCGTCAGCGGGCGCTGATGTGCGGCCGCCGAGGAGTCAACGGGCGCTGAGCGTCATCTGGATGCCGTGCTTGGGCCGCAGCGTGATGCTCGTCTCCGCTTCGATGCGCTGTCCGGGAACGAGAGACGGCGTGAAACGACGGAGCAGGGTAGCGAGGATGATGAGCGACTCCATCTTGGCGAAGTGATCGCCGATGCATTTTCGCGGTCCGATGGAGAAGGGGAAATAGGCTTGCTTGGGTCGGCCCTCTGCCTTGGCCTGCTCGAGCCGCTCGGGGCTGAAGCGATCGGGGTCGAAGCCTTCCGGGTTATCCCAGTACTGGGGATGGCGCTGGATCACGTAGGGGCTCATGACGACGTAGGTGCCCCGTTTGACCAAGTGCCCGCTCAGGACGTCGTCCTGCTCGGCACGACGTGCCACTGCCCACACTGGCGGGTACAGGCGCATCGACTCTTGAATGACCTGATTGGTGTATGTCAGTTCGCGGAGTTTCATCATGTCGGGCTCATCGTCCCCCAGTACCTCGTCCAGTTCGTGCTGCAGGCGGCGCAGGATCCCTGGATGTTTGCTGAGCAAGTACAGGGTCCAGGCCAAGCCGTTGGCCGTCGTCTCGTGCCCGGCGGTCAGCATCGTGAGCACCTCGTCCCGCAGCTGCAGGTCGCTCATCCGTTCGCCCGTGTCTTCATCGTAGGCATTCATGAACATGTCGAGCAAATCGAGGGGACCGCTCCCGCTCGCACGTCGCTGCGCAATGATGTCGTACACGACCCGGTCGAGCGTCTTGAGCGCGCGACGGCCCCGCACGTTGGCCGGAACGGGCAAGTGATGCAGCAGGGGTACGGAGCTCTTGAAGAGCCAATTGAAGTAGTGCATCACCTCGGTGACCGCGGGACCTACTTCAGCCGACTGATTGGACAGATCTTGGCTGAAGAGCGTCTCGCCTGCGATGCGAAGCGTCAGCCGCATCATCTCTTCGGCGACGTCCACCGAGGTGCCGCGACGCGCGATCTCGCCCCAATGTACGCTCAGATCTTCGCTCGCTGCGCGCATGGTGTCGCCAAAGCCGGCGATCCGTTTACGCTGGAAAGCGGGCTGGGCTATCCGCCGTTGGCGCTTCCAGAAACTCCCCTCGCTGGTGACCAGGCCCTGCCCGAGCACCATGCGAAGCACGGCGTAGCCCCGGGTTTGTTTCGAATAATCGCCGTGTCGGTCGATCAACACTCGCTTCACGTCTTCCGCATTGGCGGTGAACAGCGCGGTCTCGTATCCGATCCTGACTCGAGCGATGTCGCCACAGTTGTTGAACGCGTCCATCATCAGCCCGAGACTGTCGTGACGGAACGCTTGCAAGTGACCGAGAATGTTGCCGGAAAGATGCTCCGGGGCCAGCTGTAGCTCGGGTGGTTGGCTGAGGCGGGTGAGGGAATGTTCGATGGTTGTCATAGCTTGATGAGAAAGAGTCAGCAGCACTGGATGTGAGCGATGACTCGTATTATAATGTGAGCATTCGCTCGCCTTAGGCAACTCGCATTTTACCCTTTTCTCGCTGAAGCCCTGATGACGCAGTCTACCCCACTCAACCCACGTAAACGTCCCAAGCAGCATCGTTCGCGAGCGACCGTTTCGGCAATTTTGGAGGCAACTGCTCGCGTTTTGGTCGAGGATGGCTTCGATAAGACGAGCACCAATCGGGTCGCCAAGGTGGCGGGCGTCAGCGTGGGCTCGCTGTACCAGTATTTCCCGAGCAAGGAAGCGCTGGTGATGGCGCTGTGTGAGCAACATTGTGAGCAAATGCTCACACTTTTTGGGGATATGTCGCTGGCCTTGCTCGACGCGCCCCTGCCTGTGGCGGTACGAACCTGGGTCCGTAGGATGCTTGACGCCCATCGGGTGGATCCACGACTTCACCGGGCGCTCGTCCATCTGGCGCTGCACATCGGGCTGGAGAATCTCGAGCGCTTCGATCGTCGCGGTCGCGAACTGGTGCAGGCGTACCTCACCCAACGGGCGGACGAGATCCTACCCACCGATCTACCACTTGCCGCCTTTGTGCTGTGCACCGCCGTGGAGTCGATCACCCACCGCGGGATCCTGGAATTTGATGACGACGGCATCCCCTGGCAAGCGCTGGAAGACGAGATCTGCGCATTCGTCCTGCGCTATTTGATCGGTCGCTCGGACGACGAACAGTGAGCGGTCGACACCGCGCCCGTATCTGTGGCGTGGCGACCCCTCGGGCTAGTCTGCCGCGCTCCCTAGTTCAACTGGCTATCGGGCGGGCGATGGATCTCGGTCACATCGGATTCGTGGAAGGGGCCAGCTTGATGGTGAACCATCTTCCACAGGCCTCCCTCCAACACGAAAATATTCGTGGCCACGAGCCGGCTGCCGTCCACGTCCTCGACGCAGGTGACGAAGGCACTGTCGTCCAGAACGATGACTTCAACGTCTTCGCATGAGATGGGCGTCGCGCCTGCCTTCATGATGGCGTGCCACGTGCGCATGACCTGGTCTCGGCCGTGAATCGCACCCCACCCGGGGTGGATGCACGCCACGCTACGCTGCCGCGCCCAGACCTCGTCCATGGCGTCCCCATCACCGTGGGCGAAGGCCTCGTAGAAGGCGTAGTTGGCGGCAGAAACCGCTTGTTCGGTCGTCCGAATGCCAATCACCAGGCGATCATGAATGCGTCGAGCGCGTTGTGCCAACTTCGCCGCAGTGATCCCTCAGTCGTACCAAACCGTGTCGAGCCACAGTTCGAGCTTCAAATACCCGTGATGACGGGCGTCGCGCCAGGTGAGCAAGACGTTGCTGCCCGCAGCGATGGACTCGACGTCGCTCATGTTGGCCGACACCCAAGCGTGTTTGAAGATCAGGGGTGATGGTCCGACCTTCAGGTTGGCTGCAACCGGGGCCGTGTAAAGCTCGATTCGCGCGTTCTCCGGGTCGAGGAGGTGCAGGCGGTGATCGACCCACGCCATCACCATGCCGTGGGTAGGGTGGTCGATGACCTCGAAGCTGCTCCGATCATGAGGTGCCTCGAGCATCAACGTCCCCGGCCCGGTGTCATTGGCAAAGGAGCCGCTCGGATCACTGAGCTTGCCAAAGAATCCCATGGGGGGCGGATCGTCGGGGTGCAGCAGATCCTGCGCGGCGTAGACGCTCAGGACACCCTCGGCGAGAGCGAAAGAGCGCATCTCCCAGTGAAAAAAGAAGTCGCTACTACCGCCTGCGCGGTGAAGAGCGGTGATCGTGCCAGTAGCGTCGACGGTGGCGAGAAAGCTCTTCGGGACGTCGAGATCGATGGACGAGGTGTAGTGGTTGCGGATGAAGCTTACGATGCTGCGATCGGCGACGACGGCAATGTTGAGGACTGTGAAGGGATCGAAATAGCTGGCGGGCTCGGCTGTGGTCCCTGGGCCGGAACTCGCTACGACGACCGGACCCGTGAAGTCTCCCGTGTTGCCGTCCACGCGCCCCCACAGCACCTCGCTCGCGCCTTTGCCGTCATGGCGCCGCCAGGTGAACACGAAACTGTCACCATCGGCCTGGACATCGCCGCCGAAGGAGCCGAACAGCTGCCCGTCGAGGGGGATGGGGTCGACGAGGGTCTTGCCTTGCATGTCGACCACGGTGAAGTGGTTGGCGTAGGGCGATCCGGGGCTCTGAAAAAGAACGCCGACGCGGCCGTTGCCGATGGCGACTCGCGCGTGGAGTGTATCTTCAGCGGCGCTCAGGAGCGGCACCCGATCACCGATCGTTCGACCGGCGCCATCGATGCGCTGCAGCCACGCTTTCGCCGTGGTGTCCTTCCGATCGGTGAAGCTTAGCCATAGTTGCTCTGCGACGCGATGGGTCTTGGGCGTCGTGGTGGCACCGGTCGTTGGAAAATCGCTCATCTGTTGACCGCCGTCGACGAGGACGAGCTCCGCGGTGGTCGAGATTTCGCCAATGGCGGTCGTGGCGTGCGCCGAGAGACTCAAGGTGCCGCTGCTGCGGTTGGCTAGGGGCAAGACGACCGTCCATACGTGATCGCCGTCTTCGTCCGTCGCGGCGATTTGTTCGTCGCCGAGGGCGAGGTTCACGGTTTCGGCCGATCCGTCGAGCAGCAGCTGAACAGGGATTTGCTGGTAGACGCTGCGGCTTGCCAGCATGGCGCCGTCGATGGCCTGGGAGAAACGTACCGTGGTCGCGGGCGTGTCGCCGCTGTCGCCCCCGGTCGATCCGCCCGAGGAGGAATCCGCGCCGCCTTCGGCCCCGCTCCCGGCCGATGTGCTGCCCGATGGGGAGGTGTCTGAGCCGGATGAACACGCTCCGCTCGTGGCCAGCGCGAACGCGAGCATGGCGAGCAGACCTCCGCGGCGTGTGGAGCGGTGCTTCGTGACGCGCGCTCCGGAGTCCGTGTGGTGAGTGTGAGGGCCCATGGACGAAATATATCACGCCGTCGCCAACCGGGTCCAAGCTCGCCTCTTGCGACCGGCGCCCGTTCGGCTCAGAGTCACGACATGGCCATCTCGCTCTACCGCCGACTCGTCGTTCTCGCGGCGGTCTTGTCGTGTGCCCTGCCGTCCGTCGTCGAAGCGAAGACCTACTTCACCGAGGTCGGGGGAAATCCACTCGGCACCGACGCACAATGGACGAACTACATCCGCCTCGCGGATCTCGATGCCGACGGGGATCTCGACGTGATCGTCCCTAATTGCGGAGGTTTCTTCTCCAATCCTCAAGCGCAGCCGCTGCGGATCTATCGCAACGATGGCGCGTTTCAGTTCACCGACGCGACCAGCGCGTTTCTAGGGATGGCGGTGGTGGCGCCGGTTCGCGTGGTGGCTGTGGGCGATATCGATGGGGACGGCGACCTCGATCTGTTTCTTCCGAGCGCGGCTGGGGAGGCCGACATGTTGTTCGTCAACGCTGGTCAAGGCCAGTTCAGCGACGACGCGAGCGCCCGCTTGCCTGGTGGCGGTACGAAGTCTCATGCAGCCGCTGCGCGATTTGGAGATGTGGATGGCGATGGAGACTTGGACTTGTTGGTCGGCTCGGGTTACGCATTTTCGGATTCGCCGCCCGTGAAATTGTTTCTCAATGATGGCCAGGGGGTGTTCAGTGACGCGACGGCGCAGCTCCCCCCGTCGATCACGGGTAGCGATCCGGATGACATCGATTTGCTCGATGTCGATCGGGATTTCGATCTCGACATTCTCGTCAACGTACACGCGGGGCCCAACGCGCTGTGGATCAATGACGGCAGCGGCCAGTTCTCCGATGCGAACGGGCAGCTTCCGCCCTTAGGCGCTGGCAGCAATTATCATTACGGACCCGCGGTTTGCGATGTCGATGGCGATGGCGATCTGGACATTTGGATGGATAATACCGGCGGAAACTATACCGAACAGTTGCTCGTCAACGACGGCGACGGCAATTTTACGGACGTGACCGCGGGGCAGGTGAGCGGCAACCCAGGGGCGGACGACAACCAGGTCGCGTGCGTCGATGTGGATCAGGATGGCGATCTCGACGCGGTGGTGGCCTCGCTCGGAAATAAGGAGCGCGTGCTCCAAAACGATGGTGCCGGCAATTTCACCCACGAGGTAGACAGCTTCATCACGTCGGGGGATCCCACCCTGTGGTTCGACTTTGGTGATTTAGACGGCGATGGCGCGCTCGACGTCGTCACGGGGCAAGGCGAGGGCAATCCGGCTCGTAACCGCATCTACAAGGGAGGAAGCGCCTACAAGGACGATCGACCCCCGTCGGTGACGGCGCTCAGCTCAGCAGGATTCGTGAGCGCCGGCGAGTCGGCCGTCGTCCGTTTCGCCGTCCGTGACGCTGTGGTGAGCGATGGCGGTCCGCGTCTTGAAAAGGCCGAGCTCGAGCTGGTTGTCGACGGCATGACGGAACTGGTGAGCGGTCAGTTCGTCGGCGGCGATTTGTTCCAGGCCACACTTCCTGCACGGCCGGGCGGCACAGCGGTGAGCTACAAGGGCTGCGCGACGGATCGTCAGGGCAATCGCGGTTGCGGCGCTCCTCAAGCCTACGTGGTCGGCCAGGACCCCACGTCTGCAGCGAGCGGGGCGACGGCAGGGGTGGGCGGTATGGGTGGTGGCGACTCTCAGAGCGTCGGAATGGGCGGCGGCGTTGGCGGGAACGAGGGCTTTGCTCCCATCGATCCGAGTTGTGGTTGCCGGCTGCCGAGGGGCGGTGGGTCCGGTGGTCGAGGCGCCTGGCTCATGCTCGGGCTCGGGCTCGGGCTGCTCAGGTATCGACGCACAGGGGCGTCACGGGCGCGCGCTGGTCATTGAAAAACAGCGCGGTTTTGAAGTGGCTGACCTCGTCTTGAGTGACCAAGTGGTCGAGCACGATATCGTGCAGGTGAGCGGTGTTCTGTGCCGCGACCTGCGGTCCTCGTCCTAGCAGAGCATGTTGGCCACCATTCGCTTGATGCGATCGGGCATGTGGTGATGGTGGCCTCCGTGCTTGCCGGGATACTCTTCGATCAGGTGCTCGATGCCGTACGTTTCGAGTTTCGCGGCGATCTGCCGGTGACCGAGCTGCAGCCCGTATTCATCCTCACTGCCGCTCTGAAGGTGAATCCAGTTCAGGCTGCGGACTTCCGTGACGTAGCGATCGAGCATGTGGACGGGATCCCAATCCAGCAGACGCTTGAAGGCTTCGGGAATGAGGGCGCCGGTATCGAGATCGAACCACAAGTCACCCTTGATCACGGGAACATTCTCGTTCGGTAGGTAACAGGGGGCCATAGAAAGATAGAGCATGGTGAGTACCGCGGACTGACCCATCAAGCCGCACGGGTTCGGACTCGCCAGGAACTTCTGCACGAAAGCCTCGACGCCGCCCGAGTTCTTCAGCGTGCTCACGACGGTGGGGATGTCCGATGTGTAGAGTCGTTCGTAGAAGCTATCCCCGGCGCTGCTGCAGATGGATCCGAAGCGGTCGGAACGCAACATCCCGATAGCGAGCGCCCCGAAGCCGCCGCTCGAGTGCCCGATCACGCCACGAAACTCTCGGCTCGCGTGGGTGTGAAATCGGTCGTCAACCCACTCGACGAGTTCGTCGCAGAGATAATCCATATACGGACCATTGGTGCTCGAGTTGACGTACTGGCTACAACCGAGCTTCGATGAACCATCGGGGAAAACGACGATGCACTCACTCATCTGTTTGGTTTGAACCCAATGGTCGAGGCGGTCTGGGAGCGAGCGTGCAAAGGCCCCGGCGTCGGACAGATAATTCGCGCCTCGCCCACTCCAGCCGGCCAGTAGGAAGATCACGGGATACGGCTCGCGCCTGCGGTCGGAATAGCCGGGTGGCAGGTACACGGGTACCTGTCGAACGTGAGGGCAGCCCATGAGGTTGTTGGCGAGCACTTTACTCGTGTGGTCAAACGCGCGGACGTAGGTCATGAGCGCTATGGAAGCCGCGAGTGCCGCGAGAGGTCAAGGTCCCCCCGGCGGCCGCAACCAAGGGGCCCGGGCGGGTTTGAACCGGTGGGTCGGATGGTAAAACTTTAGCCCACGTGTATGGACGAAAAGTTATCCGATCTTGGCGCTGGATTAAGAATCTAACAACCTGTTACTACGGGCAATAAACAAATTGGACGATATAGGTTCGCGTAACTATGAAGATTAGGCCTGCTGGCCGGTTTGTGCGTATTATGGGCGTCAGATTGGCCTGGCTTGTGCATGAGTGTCAGGCATCACTCCTCCTCCTGTCGGTCGCGGTTCGACCCTATCGTTGAGCCGCGGCCGATTTTTTTTGAGGCGGTGCTGGCATTCGCCGACCCGTCGACCCTATGTTGCTGGAGATGGGAAGCGAGGCCGCTAAGTTGCACGTTCTCGTTGTGGGGTCGTCTGACGCTTTCAATGCTGCGGGCAGGGCGAACGCAAGCTACCTGGTCGAGGGCCCTGGCGTTGGGCCACTGATGGTTGATTTTGGGCCTACGGCGATGTTGTCGCTGCGCCAATTAGGCCGCGAGCCGCAGTCGATCGAGGCGATCGTGCTGACTCATCTGCACGGTGATCACACCGTAGGGCTTCCGTTCTTCATCATCGACGCGATGTTCAACCAGCCACGAAAGCGGCCCCTCCGTATCTTGGGTCCTAAGGGCATGAAGCAGCGGCTCGATCAGTTGATCCGTGTCACCTACGGCGATGTGGCTGACCGCGAAATGGACTTTGAACTCGAGCTGACAGAGCTTGAGCCCGGGGAGACGCACGCGATTGGGGGCGTGGAGGTGACGGGCTACGCCGCCGATCATATCGATCCCCCTTCGCAGCCTTTGTGTCTGCGTTTACGTGCTCCGGACGGCGAGCAGCTTGCGTTCAGTGGGGATACTCAGATTTGCGAAGGATTACGGGCTGCCGCACAGGGTGTGGACCTTCTGGTGGCGGAGTGTTCTGC
>JAPYTK010000092.1 GCA_029941785.1 Polyangiaceae bacterium
CGACGAAGCGTGTGACTTGGTCGCCGGCGGTCTTTGCGCCGGCCTCGTCACGGGCCCGGTCTCGAAACAGGTGATCGCGGCGAGTGGCGGGCGCGCGGCCCGGCGCTTTCGCGGGCATACCGAACATTTGGGCCGACGACTCGGCGTCGAGCGCGTCACGATGGCCTTCTGGTCGGACGCGTTCGCGACATCTCTCGTCACGACGCACCTGCCTTTGCGACGAGTGGCTCGTGCGGTCACCGCCGACGGTGTGACGGAGGCGACGGTCCGATTGGTCGAATTGCTCGAAGCGCTGGGGAGGCGTTCTCCGCGAATCATGGTCGCGGGGCTCAACCCTCACGCTGGGGAAGGCGGCTTGCTGGGTAATGAGGAAACCAACTGTATCGCTCCGGGGATCGCGGCCGCGCGTCGCAAGCTAGGTCGTCGCCGCGCGGCGGGTCTAAAGGGACCGCTTGGTGCTGAGACGGCCTATCGCTTGGCGGCGGCGGGTGAGGTGGATGGCGTGGTCGCGATGTACCACGACCAGGCGACGATCCCTTGCAAGCTGCTTGGCTTCGGCGAGGCGGTGAACGTCAGCCTGGGCCTCCCTATTGTGAGGACCAGTGTGGATCATGGTACCGCCTATGACCTGGCGGGAACGGGCCGATCATCCTCTCGTGGCATGAGTGAGGCATTGTCGCTGGCTTCGCAGCTCGCATCGTCATCGTCTAACAATCGTTTGAAATCATAGCTCGTCTTCGATTGTGCGAGGCGCTTCCGGGTGATCTCGATAGCGACATCGCTCCGGTCTCCACCAATGAACCGTCGTCCGAGCCGCTGGGCGACGACCAAGGTCGTACCGCTGCCGCACATCAAATCGGCCACCGTATCCCCCTCGTGACTCGCGGCCCGAATGATCCGCTCGAGCAGCAACTCGGGCTTTTGCGTGGGGTAGCCGGTCGCCTCCTTTCGTAGCGGCGTATTGGCGACCATCGCCGGGATGTCGGTCCATACGGTACCCAGCCGCCGGCCTTCATCAGCGAAATAGCGGTACGTCTTTCCGCCGACTTTGCGCTCTCGGTATCGTCGCCCGTCTTCATCGACGTGCGTAAAGTGCATCGCGAGGCTCGTTGCCGCATAGGGCTCCCGCAACAGGGGGTGGTCGGATCGGAACACGGTGCGTTTCTTGTCGTGCCGCGCGTAAAGAAGGATGTTCTGGTGGGTCACGCTGAAGCCCCGGGCCCCGCGACTCCCGTTGCCGGGCGTCCAGATGATTTCTCCGAGGTAACTACGACGACCGAAGATGCGGTCGGCGGCAACCTTGACGTCGTGAACGGCCCGGTAGTCCATATGAAGAAAGAGGCTCGCCTTGTCGCTCATTCGTTCTCGGATAGCTGCCAGGCGAGGCTCAAGGTGCGCGACCAGCCCCTCGACTCCGGCCGCGTCGACGTAGGCTGTTCTTCCGCTGGCCGCGGTTTTTCGTCCTCGCGCTTCGCCCTTGTTCTCGCGTGCCGTCATGGCGGCGCCGACCGCGTACGGCGGGTCGAGATACACGAGGTCGAGTTTTTCCTCCGCCGCGAGGGATTGGCATACGCGGGCGGCGTCAGCTTGAAACAGTTGCGAGTTCATCATTTTCTTGCTCATCGCGCGCTGGCCGGTAAGTACGCGGCGATGCGGGTTTCGATACCCTTTCGTGCAGCTTCGCTTCGAAAGGTCTCGGTGAGTGAGAACGCGTCCTTCTGCAAGCTGAGATAGCCCTGGTCTTTGAAGGCGGAGATGGCGTTGTCGAACAGATGCCGGCTCACGGCTTCGCTTCGCTCGACCACGCCCTCGAGAAACATTCGCTCGCCGATTCGCAACATCTTGTTGACGAGTTCCTTGCGGGCCATCGGCCCTTTTTGAAGCACGTGCAGACTACGGGCTGCGATCCGGTAAGCCTCGAGGAAGTTCTGGACGATGCCGGCGTAAAAGGGGAGCCACTGTCCGCCGCTAGGCTCGGCATCGCCTGTGCTCACGATCAGTGTGCTTCCCTCAGGTGCCACGAGACCTTCCTCTGTGAGCGTCGAGATCAGTTCGTCGAAGATGACGTCGAAGTCGGCGTCCGCGCGAAACATGAACTCGTATTTGAACAACCGTGACAGGCTGAGTACGTGGCGTCTTAGGTCCGCGATGGGCACACTGGCAGCAGGCTCTTCTTCGGTGGTTGCGAGGGCGTCGAGGGCGACTGCGAGCAAGGCTCGATCCACGAACCAGTGGATGATCGTGTTCTTCGGCAGGTCGAGTCGCAGGCGCTTGTTGTCCGGTATGGTGAAGATGACGTCGCTGCCAATCGATAGTCGGCGCCGGTGCTTGTTTTCGGTGGTCAGCGTGTCCCCAGGAACGTGTTGTTCGATGAGCCCGCTCTTGATGTAAAGCTTGAGCGCATCGCGGATACCATCTTCGTTCACCTTGTCCGACTCGGCCGAATCGAGCAGCGTTGGCGTTGCTCGGGCGCCCCGCCGTAGCGCGTTGGTGCCGACACGGTGGCATGTCGCGAGAAGATCGCGATAGGCCAAGCCCCGCTTGCCGAAGCCGAGCAAGACGAGC
Organism: Polyangiaceae bacterium; assembly: GCA_029941785.1. Classification (GTDB taxonomy): domain Bacteria; phylum Myxococcota_A; class Polyangia; order Polyangiales; family Polyangiaceae; genus JAPYTK01. Next base: position 2,566 of record JAPYTK010000092.1, read on the forward strand.
GCGACGAGCGCTCCGGGCGTGAGGGCCGTCACACGATTGATCTCGGCCATGACGCGGTGAGCGAGTCGTTTGACGATGGTGCGGCGTTTGGCGGGGTTGGCGTTTTGGCCGGCGTCTACGCCCGCTTCCTCGCGGAGGTGGGACAGCTGCAAGCCTTCACCGAATTGTATGTTGATTCGACCCCAACGATCGCGGAGCACGGCTGGTAGTTTAAGCAGTTGGCCGACGCTCTCTGGTGCCTTGTCTTCGCCAGACGATTCTCTTGCGTAGGCGCTCTCTTCCATCAGTCGCTCATAACCGATCGACACGGGCATGAACGTGACCTGTCGCCGCTCGAGCTGCAGACCTGCGGCGACGATGAGATTGAGTAGTCCGAGCATCGGCGGCAGGAGTTTTCCTGTACGCGAGCGGCCGCCTTCCAGGAAGAACTCGACGATCCAGCCGTCGCGCAAGAGGCGCCGAAGGTAGGCGTCGATGACCGCGACGTAGAGTCGGTCTCGCCGGAAGCTCCGGCGTATGAAAAAGGCGCCGGCGCGGCGCAGGACCGGTCCGGCCGGAAAGAAGGCGAGGTTGTCTCCCGCGGCGATGGCAGGAAGTTGGATCGAATGGCGGCGCAGCACCATGGAGAGCACAACGTAGTCGACGTGACTCTTGTGGCTCGGCAACAGAACGACGGACCCGTCTTGGCTCGCTTGCCGCAGCCGCTCAAGTCCTTCCTGGTCGACATCGATGCCCGCATAGAGTCGATCCAGGACGTTGGACGTGAGGACCTCCAGACCACGTTGGGTCTCTGGATCCTGAATGGTCTGCATGTGGGAGAGGATCTCCCGGGCTTTGTGCGTGATGAGGGCCCGCTGGGCGATGCTCGGGCCCGCGAGATCAGCGATGACGGCTTGCAACTTCGGACTGCGCACCACCTCCTCACGGATGCGGTCCGGTGCCTTGTGAGCGGGTCCAATGATGCTTCGCCGCTGTCGCTCGACTTTCCGCAACAGAGCGTAAGTGAGCTGGCGTGCTTTTGCTCGGCTCGGCGGTCCTTGGTGATCGGCGAGGAACTCGCGCAAGCTCAGCGGCTCGCCCGAGCGCAACATGGCGTTTCGGTGGTTGACGAGGAACTGCGCCGACTGGCGCAGATCGCCGGGAAAATCGGCCGGCCCGAAGAGGCTGTCGGCAATCGAGAGACCGCGTTTTTCTGGGCGCTGACTCCACACGAATGTCTGGGGCAACATCATGATCTCGCTCAACGGCGTATCGAGCTGTTCGCTCAAGAGTGCCTCAAGGAGATCGGCTCCTTCGCTCCGCCCGCGCTGCGGGACGGTAAGCGGTGCAGGGCGTCGTTTGAGGAACAAGACGGCGCTCTCGCCGGCGTTGAGTGCGGCGCGCAAGGCCTCCGCTGCACTCTTCGGACTCCCGCCTTGTTTCGGTCGTAAGGCTGACGGCAGTTCGTTGACGAAGCCGATGGCGGGCAATGCGTGGCGCCGCGTTAGGTGGGAAAGTGCAATGAAATCAAGCGTCGATGTGTTTCGCAGCACGTAGATCAGCGGCCCGCGAGCGCAGCAGGTGCGCGCGGCGTCGAGCCACTGCGGATCCACGTCCAAGTGGTCCAGTAGCTTCTCGGCTGCCTTTTCGAGCAGCCAGGCCGGTCGCGATGCCGTGCGCCCCATGCTTCGACGAGTGCACCAACCGTGGCCGAGCGGCAAGGTACGGCTCAGGGCTGGAGATAGGATGAGGATTTCTGGTCCCATTCGGGCTAAGGACCGATGTGATGGCCGACCGGCAGGAACGCAGCGTGGGTTTGTGGGTCGCCTTGAGCGTCCTGAGCGTCCTCATCGTCTTGCTGCTGATGCGGTTGCCGAGCGAGTTGACGGGAAGCCGGCCGACCGATGATGCGATGGGGAGCGCGCCGGCCGTGGCCTCGGTCGCCGCATCCATCGACCTCGTGAGCTGCGCGCCAGCATCATCTGTTGCCCCCGTTCATGTTGATACCCACACTCCCAAACGATCCGATGAGGTCGACACGATCCCTTTCGCGGTCGAAATTGGGGGTGTCGCTGCTCATCGTGCGGGTTACGCGGTCGGCCTCAAGCGTGAGGCAAAAGAGGGCACTGTTGCGGAGGTGCTCATGCTCGACGAGCACGGGCGTCGTACGGCTGTGTTATCGCTCGGCCCCTTGCGGGGGGACGTGGGACCGCCGATGCTCGCTGCGAAGGGCGAGCATCTCATCGCTTCTGTGCTCGAGCCCAACGCGAGCGGGATCGCTCGGCGGATGGTGGCCATTCGAGACGGCAAGTCCTACTGGGGTGCGGAGTTCGAGCTGGGACGGACCGAGTCCTTCGGCGCGGATTTGGTGGTGGGGCCCGACGATACTTTCATCGTGTATGACGACCTGGTCCAAGACGGGAAGCGGTCCCAGATTTCTTTGCGTAGCGTGACCACCCGCGACGCGAAGGCCAACAGAAAGCCCCATGTGCTCAGTGCTCCGGGAATCGATGCTGAGATGCCCCGGATGGTGGAGCGGGCTGGAGGCTATTGGCTCGCTTATGTCGCGCGCGGACGCGCCGAAGATAAACCGGTGCGCGTACAGGGCGGGGCGAAGCCGACGGGTCGTTATGCTGCAGAGGCCATCGAGCCGAGTCGCATCGAGATCATCCCTCTGGATGAGGAGGCTCGCCCGCAGGGGGAAGCCCGCGCCGTCACGCCCCTAAGAGGCCACGTGCTCGCCTACGATCTGAAAGCGGTGGCCGACGATGGTTTGCTGATCGCCTGGCGAGACGACGACACGCCGTCGGGATCTGGCGGGGGTGAACTCAATGTGCTGCGCATCGATCTCTCGGGAGTCGGCGAACGGCAGCTCGTGGTCCGCGACGATATTGGCGCAGGCGTACCGCAGTTGGTCGGCTCGTGGTTGGCTTATGCGAACCGACGGGATGAACTCCGCATGGCTCACCTCGACGATCGGGGCCTTGTCGGAGACTCGCTGGCGAGACCCTCGCTGTTTCCTCGCGCGCAATGGCTTGTTGGGCGGGGCGACGACATCTTGCTGGTGCAGCCGCGGGGAACAGGCGTCGAGTTCTCCTTGTTGCGCTGTCGTCAGCTCTCCAGATAGGGTTGCCAGCACGCGACGCGGTGGTGACTACCGACCTCGATTTCCCGTAGGACGGGTCGTTCGCGATGGCACCGTTCTTCCTGACGCTCACACCGAGAGGCATAGGCGCAGCCTCGTGAAATCTCGTCGGCGAGAGCGTTGACGATGGGAAGCTTGCGGGGCTCATTCTCGTCTCCGCCTTCGGATGGGGCACTCGCCATCGCTGTGAAAAGTGCTCGTGTGTACGGGTGAAAGCGATCCTTCGCTACGCTCGAAGAGGGTCCCATCTCCACGATACGGCCTAGGTGCATGATGGCCATCCGATGGCTCACGTACTGCACGGCACGGAGATCGTGCGAAATGAACAGTTGGGTAAGATTGAGCTTTTGTTGAAGGTCGTCCAGCAGATTGATGATTTGTGCTTGCACGGACAAATCGAGCGCACTCAAGGGCTCATCGAGGACGAGAAAGTCCGGGCTGACGGCGAGTGCGCGCGCGATCGCGATGCGTTGCCGTTCGCCGCCTGAGAAAGCATGAGGATAGCGGGTCATCGCATCTCGGGAGAGGCCGACGCGTTCGAGCATCGTACCCGCCATGTCGTCGATCGAGTGCTTGCTTGCCGCGAGCCCGAACACTTCGATTCCTTCAGCGACGAGATCTCGAACTGTCATGTGCGGGTTGAGGGACGCGTAGGGATCCTGAAAGACGATTTGCATGCGGCGGCGAAGCTGCCTCAGTTCACCCGATCGGAGTGTCGTCACCTCTTTGCCATCGAAGAGGACGCGGCCCATGGTCGGCTCGATCAGCCGCAAAATGCACATCGCGAGCGTGGTCTTGCCACACCCGGACTCACCAACGAGTCCGAAGGTCTCGCGATGCCGTATGTAAAAATTGACATCGTGTAGCGCGTGGGAAAGCTCTGCTTTGCGAAACAGGCCGGCGGGGCGCGGGTAGGCTTTGTTGAGATCCTGGACGTAGAGCAGTGCCTGTTCCGGCTTCTTCTTCTTCTTCTTCTTCCTTTGCGCGCTGCCAGACTGCGGAAGGGAAGCGGGCTCTGCGCTCTTCGTGATGGGATCGGTCATGCGTTCGCCTCGCTGACTGGCGCGTGCAAGAAACACCGGCTCCCGTGGGCGTCATCGTTGGCCCGAAACAGGGGGGGCGCCTCCTCATGGCACCGTGCCATCACGTCGGCGCAACGGTCGGCGAAGCGGCAGGATGTGGTGGCGCCGCGCATCGCTGGAGCCGAGCCCGGGATCACGGGTAGTCGCACGGCGTCTCGGTCGCGGCGACGTGGCTTCGTTCGCAGTGGCGGTACGCTCTGGAGAAGCCCCCGCGTATAGGGATGGAGTGGTTGATTCATCACATTGGCCCGTGGTCCCCGCTCGACGATTCGACCCGCGTACATGATCGCGATTTCATCTGCCAGCTGAGTGACCACGCCTAGGTCGTGTGAAATGAGAAGCATCGCCATCTTGCGCTGTTCCTTGATGCTGCGCAACAGGTCCATGATGCCCCGTGCTGCGACCATGTCGAGCGCGGTCGTCGGCTCATCGGCGATCAGCAATTCAGGTTCGCAGGCGAGCGCCGCGGCGATCATCGCGCGTTGGCGCATGCCCCCCGAGAGTTCGTGGGGGAACAGGGCGAAGCGGCGTTTGGGATCGGGAAAACCGACTTGTTCGAGTAGCTTGAGGGCGCGTTTCTTCGCTTCGTGTCGGCCGCACCGACGATGGATGAGCAGAGGTTCCATGATCTGCTTACCGATGGAGTAGACGGGGTTTAACGCAGCCAAGGGATCCTGGAAAATCATGCCGATGCGAGCGCCGCGGATGGTTCGCATTTGGCGCTCGGAGAGGCCGCGGATGTCGTCACCGTCAAACAGGATCTCTCCGCCATCGATCCGCGCAGGGGGGCTGCGAAGGAGCCGCAAAATGGCGCGGGCTGTGACGCTCTTGCCGGCCCCTGATTCCCCCACGAGTGCGACGGTTTGTCCCTCGGCGATGTCCAAAGTGGCCCCATCGACGGCCGTCGTGGGACCCTCCGGTCCGTCGAAGCGCACGACCAGATCGCGTATCGCCAGCGCGCTCATCCTTCTCCTTTGCGCAGCGACGAAGAGTCGACGGTGTAGAGCACCAACAAAGGGCCCGCGTGCGCTAGCAGGCCCGAGGAATAACATAATCGCGGGGAGGCCTCGGCGGCTTCGGAGCGGTCGATGCCCAACAGCAGGCCATGGAAGCGCGTGCGTTCGTCCATCCAGTTGCGCACCACATTCGTGACTTCCACTCGTAGTGGCTCGACGCGGGTTGCGCGTGTTGTAGCGGCGTGCATCAGCGGGCTCAGGCGGGGCCGCAGCCAGCGCGCTTCGGTGGGCTCGTGCCAGCGGCTGAAAACGTGCGAGACCCCCAGCTTGACCCGAGCTGGGCGGGGGAGACACAGCGGTGAGCGGCGAAGCTCGAGCCAGGCCGATTGGAGTCGTGATTCTGCGGGCAGATCGATCGCGAAGCGCAGCAGAAGCGTGTGGTCCTCGGAGAGAACGATCGGCTCCTGCACGGGGGAAGCGAGGCCGCCGTCGAGTTGAGCTGTCGCGACGGGTTCGAATTGGTGTCGCCGCGCGGTCTCCGGGACGGGCGACTCCTGTGTGGGCCGACAGCGGCCAACGACACAGCTCGTCTTCGCGTCACATGGGGTCGTCGCTGAACATATGGGTCTGCCCGGCAGCGACGGCGCACAGGCGGCCGACAGGAATGCTGCGGAGAGGAGGAGAGACGGTTTCATGCCGCTGCGGACGATAACACGCCCACGAGTTACAGCAGAGTCGCGCTGCAGGTTCATCTTATTGGCTTAGGCGGTCGGAGACGCGAAAGGTTGGCCAGGACCGAGCGTCTTGGCGATGGAAACGCTGCGACTCGAGAGTTCGCGAGGGAGGGTGAGAATGACGGACGCGCCTTTGCCTTCCACGGCTTCGAGGCGGAGCTGTCCGTCGTGCGCTTCGACCACCCGCTGTACGACCGCGAGCCCCAGCCCGGTGCCTGTGGCGTAGGTCGAAAAAAACGGAGCTGTCGCGCGAGCGAGAACCTCCGGATTCATGCCTGGGCCGTCGTCGGAGATGGTCGTCGTGACCGCTGTAGCCGAAGCTGACGTGTGGATCTTGATGTGACCCTCGTGGTCCAAAGCGTTGGCGGCGTTCTGAATGATGTTCTCGAACGCTTGGCGTAGGAGGTCCGGATCGCCTTCGACTTCGGCGGATGGCTCGTCGTGCTCGAACGTGACGGTGAGAGATGGGCTAGGCGCAAGTACCGTCGCGCAGCGCTCGAGCAGTGCGGCCACGTCGATCGTCTGGGCCTCCACGGAGATCGGGCGCCCATAATCGCGCAATTGCGCTGCTAGTCGATCGAGACGACGGATTTCTTCATCGATGATGCTGAGAAGGGCCTCGCTTCTGGCGACAGAGCTGTCCGACTTGCGGAGGCTCACGACCGCGTTCGTCACGATTGCCAGAGGGTTGCGCACTTCGTGTGCGACGACGGCGGCGAGCTCGCCCACTGCAGCGAATCGTTTTGAGCGGACCAGTTCGGTTTGGGCGAGTTCGAGATCGATGTAGGCGCGCGATACTTGTTCCCCACTTGCGTTCAAGTCTTCTGTTCGTCGCACCAGTGCGCGTGAACGTGCGCCATCTCGGGAAACCACGGTGAGGAGGATGCCGACGGCGAAGGTCGCGTACCCGAAGGCCATCAAGTAGATCGTCGATACCCACTTCAGTGCGTTGGCGATGTCGTTGAGCTGGGTGATGGCGAGGATGATCGCACCGACGATGGCCGGTTGAACTTCGTGTCGCTCCTTGCGTAATGCGTGTCCGAATTCGTGAATCGCGACGAGGGTCAACGAGGCGGCGGTTGCAAAGAAGGCCTTCCCCCACACCGTAGGGACATTGGGGGCAAAAATGATCGTGAGTCCGAGGGCCTGCTTGCTCGCGAAGCCTTTGGGCGCTCCTGCCCACATCATGTTGAGCGAGCAGCAGACGAGAAAGATGAAGGTCAGTCCATACGCGACCGCAAGGACGGCACGTGAATAGGGTGCTCGACTGAAGCGAAGGGCGGCGTGTGTCATCAGAGCGGGCACGGGAACGATACCGAAAATGGCGATCTGAGCACCATTGAAGGCATGCTGGGTGTTGCCCGGCGGCCACAAGCCTGCGCCGTAGGAGACGGCCAATCCCAAGGCGTACACGGCGATGCAGATGGAAGCCAGGGCCGAGAGCAAGTACTCGATATCGTCACGCCGGTGCACCCAGGCCCATCCGATGAGTGTAGCGATACTTAGGGAGCCGAGGGCCGTCATGCCCAAACTTCCTACATAGATAGCGGTATCAGCGGTATTGGTGGGGGACATGGTGCAGAGGGAGCTGGGGGAGCGTACACCTCGCAATGTAGGCTAGCAGGATCTGTTCCCAGCTGTCTCATGACTCGTGCCTTGACCGCCTGAAGGGCTTCGGGCACGCTCAGCGCGCTGCTGGGCTCAAGTCGAGCGGTATTAGGAGTAACCCATGCATCTAAGTTCTGTCCTCGCCCTGAGCAGCGCATCTGCAGTTGCGGATAAAGCGGCACTCGACACCAATTCACTCGTCAACACATTGGTTCAATCCGTCGTGTTTGTCGTTGTTGGTCTTCTCGTTTTTGCCGTCGCCTTCTGGCTGATCACGAAACTCTCGCCGTTCTCGATTCGCAAGGAGATCGAGGAAGATCAAAACACGGCGCTCGGGATCGTCATCGGCTCGGTGATCATCGGCCTCGCTCTCGTGATTGCCGCGGCCATTTCGGGCGGCTGACTGCACGATCGGTCTCCGTCGCGGGACTCATCCCAAGGTCATGGCTGAGACTACTTTGTCTTGTGAGGGTGACCGTCCCGAGCAAACGCCTTGGTTGTGGAGCCGCACGGTCGACTTAGGCGTGTTTGGCGGGGCAGCCGCGTTCGCGCTGGCGGTGGCGGCCTTGTCGCCGATGTTGGCGCCCAGCGGCGACGTGCCGACGTGGGCTTGGTTCGTCTTCGTTCTCGGCTTGGATGTCGCCCATGTGTGGTCCACGACGTTTCGCACGTATTTCGACCGCGAAGAGCTGGCTAAGCGCAAGGCGCTCTACGCTCTCACGCCGGTGTTGTGCCTGGCGGGGGGAATCGCCCTACACGTTCATCACCCGCTGACATTCTGGCGGGTGCTGGCCTACGCGGCGGTGTTTCACTTCGTCCGTCAACAAGTGGGCTGGGTTGCGATCTACCGCGCTCGGGCACGAGAATTTTCGGCCTATGATCGGTGGCTCGACAATGCCTTGATCTATGCGGCGACCGGTTGGCCGGTGCTGTATTGGCATGCGCATCTCCCTCGGGCTTTCGAGTGGTTCGTTCCCGGTGACTTCATCGCCTCGCCCTGGGTTGGGCGGCTCGTATGGCCGGCGGCAGGTCTCTACGTTGGTCTTTGTGGCGCGTATCTTCTCCGGAGCCTCTGGCACGCTCGTCGTGGCTCCGTCAACCTTGGAAAACACGTCGTCGTGGTCTCCACGGCGGTCATCTGGCTCGTCGGTATCGTGTTGGTCAACGAGGACTTCACCTTCACGGTGACCAACGTCACGATTCACGCGGTACCGTACTTTGCCCTACTTTGGGCCTATTCGAAGCAGCGGGCCTCCGAGCGTCCCGGTCGCTGGGTGGCGCGGGTCGTGTCCTGGGGCTGGTTTGCCTTTGTGACCATCACTCTCGTGATGGCCTTCACCGAGGAGTTGCTCTGGGAGCGCCTCGTCTGGCACGAGCGACCCGGCGGGTGGTTTGGTGGCGACGCGCCCGAGACCCCTGTGCTTGGTGACGCTGCCCGGCACATCGTCGTGCCTTTGCTGTCCTTGCCTCAGGTTGTGCACTACGTCCTCGATGGCGTGATTTGGCGAAGTAAGGATGCGGGGCCGGCCCAAGCACGTGCTCTGGGCTTTGCCCCGAACCCTTCCGCTTGACCCGCGGTCAAATGGCCAGCAGGTTGCTCCTCGCGATGGTTCTTCGTCATGCCGTTTTGACCGTGCTGGTCTTGTGTCTGCTGGGTTGCCCACGAAACGACGATGCGATCTTGCCCCCTCCCAAAGTTCACCCGAGTTTCAAGGTCGAGGTTCCTGAGCCGCTGACAACCGGCCGCTTGCCGCAAGGAGTGGAGCCGCGTGGTTATGACTTGGACCTCAGCATCGATCCGGCCAAGGAGTCCTTCTCCGGCGTCGTGCGCATCCAAGTGACGCTCGCTCGGCCGACGGGCGCGCTCGTTCTTCACGCGGCCGATCTTGACGTGAAGACAGCCACCATCACGAGTCGTGGTCGACAGATCCAAGCGGATGTCATCCACCGCAAGGCGGCCGGAGCGACCAAGGACGCTGAAGAGCTCGTGCTCGTCGCGAGCGAGGAAATCGCCCCAGGGGACGCTGAGATCCGTATCGCGTACACGGCTCCTCTCAACGAGAAGCTACGGGGGATCTATCGGGTCGAGAGCGGAGGGGAGAGCTTTGTGTTCACCCAGTTTGCGCCATCGGATGCTCGACGCATGCTCCCGTGCTTCGATGATCCGAGATACAAGGTTCCCTTCAGTCTGCGTGTGACGGTTCCTGTTGGCAACGAGGTGTTTAGCAACGCTCCTCGTCGCGAGACGACACGTCAAGAGGACACGATCAGCTACCAGTTTGCCCGAACCAAGGCGATGCCCGCGTATCTTCTGGCGCTGGCGATTGGCCCTCTCGAAGTGCGTGAGCTGGCGCGCAAGACGCCGACTCCGATTCGAATCATCACGACGAAGGGTAAGACGCAGCACGGGGACTACGCGCTGAAAGCAGCGGCCGAGCAACTCGAGATCCTCAATCGCTATTTTGGTGTTCCCTATCCTTATGCGAAGTTGGATCTGGTCGCGGTTCCCAACTTTGGCGCGGGCGCCATGGAGAACGCGGGTCTCGTGACCTTTCGCGAAGAGTTGCTGCTCATCGATAAGGGGGCTTCTGCCATCCAGAAGCGTCGGGTCGCGATGGTCATGGCGCATGAGCTGGCCCACCAGTGGTTCGGAAATCTGGTCACGATGCCGTGGTGGGATGATCTGTGGCTGAACGAAGGCTTTGCGACTTATTTCGAGGCCGTCGTGATTCAGCGATGGCGTCCGGACATGCGCGCGGACATCGAACGGTTGAGCTCGTCGACGGCTGCGATGAACATCGACTCTCTCCAGGCTGCGCGTGCGGTGCGGCAGCCCGTCGCCAACACCTATCAGGCCCTGGAGGCATTTGACGGGATTACCTACCTCAAGGGGGCGGCGGTCATCTCGATGATCGAGAAATGGATCGGCGAGAAAGCCTTCCAGCGTGGTGTGCAGCAATACATGAAGGACTTTGCCTGGCGTACGGCCACGGCGAGCGACATGTTCTCGGCGCTTGGAGCGAGTGCCGGGAAGAACGTGAAGAAGGTCGCTGCAAGTTTCGTGGACATGACGGGCGTACCTTTGGTCCGCGCCGAACTGAGCTGTGAGCCGGGCCGTTCGCCCATCGTGAAGCTGTCACAGCAACGCTACGAACCACGACGGGTCACGAAGCCGAGCGACGCGCTGTGGAACATCCCCGTGTGTGTGGAATACGCCGAGCCCGGTCGCCGGAGCAAGGTAAAGACCCAGTGTGGATTGCTCGAGGGGCGGTCGACTGAATTTTCCCTGGAGGCGAAGCGGTGCCCGGCTTGGGTCCTACCGAATGCTGGGTACCGTGGCTATTACCGTTATGCGATGTCGGCGAAGCAACTTGGGAGTTTGCGGCGGGCGAGCCTTCGACGCGATACCCAAAACAAGATGGGATTTGTCGCCAACCTCTGGGCGTTGACGCGCGCTTCAGAGGTGAGGATCAGCGAACTGATGGCTACCATCGTCGAGTTGAAAGGGACCAAGGAGCGGGAGGTCGTCGAGGAACTTGCGGGCACCCTCCAGAAACTACGGCCCATCGTGAACAAATCCTCGCGGCCGCAGTTCCAGAAGTTCGTCGCGTCGCTCTTCTTGCGCCGAGCGAAGCGCCTGGGTTTTGACCGACGCCGGGGGGACGGGCCGGATGTGCAATTGCTTCGGCGCCGAGTGTTGACGACTCTTGCGACCCTCACCGACGATCCATGGATGGCCCGTGAAGCCAAAAAGCGCGCGAAGATGTTTCTCGCTGACTCTGGCTCTGTCGACGCGGATGCCGCGGTTCTTTCCCTCACGATGGCCACGGCCCTCGGCGCGGTGAGTTTTGAGCAGCTCACCGGGGCCTTGTCGGTAGCGAAAACCCCGCAAGCTCGGACGGCCGTGATGCGCGCTCTGGGTAGTTTTACCGATCCCCAACTCGTGCGACGTAGCTTGAGTTTGATCTTGGACAAAACGGTTCGTTCTCAGGATGCCGTCTACCTGTTTCGTGCTGCCGGGCAGCGCCGCGCGAGTCGTGATGCCGCGGTCGGTTGGCTTCGCGAACACTTGGCCGAGTTGGCCGAGCGTTTTCCTGGCATGGGCGCGGGTCGTGGTTTTCGACTCGTCGGTACCCAGTGCGACGCGTCCGCTCGAGCGGACGCGGCGAAGGTGTTTTCGCCGATTGCCAAGAAACACGGCCTGGAGCGTCGGCTGGCCGAAGCGCTCGAGCGGATCGACCTGTGCGTGGATCTGAAGGCGCGGCAGTCTGAAGACTTGGATCGCTTTCTCTCGAAGCCCCGGGCCTGGTGAGAACATGGCCACGTGGCAATATGAACGGACCGTGAGAACCCGTGGTCGCGAGCTCTGTGATGTGACGGCGGAGGTGGCCGGTTGTGTGAGGGAGAGCGGCGTTGCCGTGGGATTGTGCACGGTGTTTGTCCAACACACTTCGGCGAGCTTGATCATCCAGGAAAATGCCGACCCGGCGGTGCTGCGCGATTTGACGCGGTGGATGGCGAAGGTCGCGCCTGAGGGCAGCGAGTGGGAGCACGATGCAGAGGGCCCCGACGACATGCCGGCGCACGCTCGGGCGGCCATCACCAAGACTTCCGAGAGTGTGCCCGTGCGCGATGGGCGGTTGCTCCTAGGGACGTGGCAGGGGCTGTATTTGTGGGAACACCGCGCCCAATCTCATCAACGGCGCCTGGTGGTCCATATTAGCGGCGACGCCTCCGTTTAGGTGGCGGAGGCGGCACGATGAGTTCTTGCCCCGGCTGGATTGGCTGCCTGCGCTTCAGATCGTTGGCGGTGCGGAGGGTCGCCACGGTCACGAGGTAGCGTTGCGCGATACTTCCCAGGGTTTGATCCGCGGCTACGATGTGGATGCGGTGCCCCGGACGGAGGCGGCGCTTCTTCTTCGCGTGGCTACGACCGCCTGACTTTTGGTTGCCGGCCCCTTTCATGGCTTCAGGTACCAGCAGTTCTTGGCCGATGCGCAGCGGTTGAGCTTTGCGTAGGCGGTTGAGCTTCCGAAGGGCCGTGACGCTGGTCTTGTAGTGGCGGGCGATGCCTGTGAGGTGTTCTCCCTTTTTGACGACGTGGAGTCGTCCGCTTCGCAGCGCGCGCTGTTTTGCTTTGCTGACGACTTTCCGCCGACCTGGACGGGCGCGTGGTGAGCGCCACCTTCGGTTGAGGTGGACGCGCAGAACGTCACGCATCAGGCCGAGGTGGGCGCAGTGGTCCGGCTTGTCTTCACCGCGGTAGCCTCGAACGTGATAGTGCCGCTGATCGTAGCGTTCAAAGAGCTGTAGGCCATAGCGATCGGACCGGCGGGAGCGTCGAATGCGACCTCCCACTTTCTTGACGATGTAGTGCGACACCTCGCGTGTGGACGCGTATCCAGGCGGCTGGATCGAGGAGTGGCTGTGAAACATGAATTTTCGCCCACGCGCGGCGAGACGGGCAAACCGTACGAAGGGGGCGAGCGAAGCGGGCTTGAGTCTCTTGGACGAATCGGCATAGCCGCCGTACACCGAGTCGAGCAAGACCAGCGCGTCCACCTTGCTTCCAGCTTTTTGTCGCAAGATCTGCGCGATCGCCCCGTAGCCCGCGCTCCACGAGGAGAGGGCCAGCTTACGGACGTGCGCTCGGCGGCGGCCGCTCCGGCGGGCCATTTCCTGTTCGACACTGCGCAGCAATTTCGTGAACGTGTTCGGCGAAGCGAAGGCGCGACCGTACGGACCCGAACTCACGCCGAGATCGACCGCGACGAGCACCATTCCACGTGCGACCCGCACGAACTCTTTTCGGATGGGGTAGCGACCATGAAAGTGGACGATCAGGTCGAAGCCTCCGCGGGCCGTGATCCCTCCGCGCTTCGGGACAAGCATTTGCCCGATCGACGGTGCGTGTGACCAGCGGTCGTAGTAACCCCAGCCCGGATCGGGTGTCATGCAGGGGTTGATCTTGCGGGCGGCCTTCTTTTTCGGGGCGGCCTTCTTTTTCGGAGCGGCCTTCTTTTTCGGAGCGGCCTTCTTGGCCTTGGGAGTCGCCGTCGGGGGAGGTGTCGCAGCGGCCTTGGGGGTCGCCTTGCTGGGGGGGGTGGGCTGCGCGGCGGGCGCGGCGGGTGTCTGTACTTTACTGCTCGGCGCTTGGGCTCGTGCCTCATCGCTGCGGAGCGAGAGGCCCGAGACGGCGACGAGCAAGACGAGCGCGAGGGGGAGACGTTCGAGCATGATGACTTTTGCGCAACGGCTGGCCTTGGCTGCGCCGCTGTGCTTCATACAAATTCCACACAATGGGCCGCGGGTCGAGTTCATGCGCACGGTTCCGACGGTCTGCGCCGGCCATACGCACTAAAATTGCACAATAATGGCTCGCTCGACGTTCGCTGAGGTTCGGACTTGAGCGAGAACGGTGTCGGAGACCTCGTCATCGAGGTTCCACATCGACAAGGCGCGACCGCCGCTGGATTTTCCGAGGTGGACCGCCGCGACGTTGACGCCGGCATCTCCCAAGGTCGTTCCCATGAAGCCGATGACGCCAGGGAGGTCCATGCTCTCGACCACGAGAGCTTTGCCGTCGAGTCGGGCCTCGATGACGAAATCGCCCCACCTGACGAGCCGTGGTGAGCCGTCGCTGCCAAGTGCGCCGACGGCGATGGCGCTCTCGTCTCCGGCTCCACGAATGCGCACGGTTACCGGCGACGTGACACCGGCGGATGTCGCGGTGGCCTTCAACTCTCGGACGTCGATCCCTCGATCTGCAGCCACATGGGGAGCGGCGATGCGGTTGATGGGCACGTTGAGGAAGTTTTGGAGGAAGCCGGCAACAGCGGCCGCGCTCACGGGCTCAAGGGCCAGCGTGCCGGCTTCTCCCACACATTCAATTTCGATGCTGCGTGGTTCGATCGATTCGACCTGGGCCAAAAAGCGACCCAAGCATTCGGCCAGAGCGACATAGGGGGCGATCTTGTCGGCCATATCCCCCGATACGGCGGGGACGTTGAGGGCGTTCTTGATGGCTCCGCTATCGAGGAAGGCCACGACTTGCTCGGCAATTTGTTCAGCCACACGGTCTTGAGCTTCTTGCGTCGATGCTCCCAGATGTGGGGTGCACACCACGCGAGGATGCTGAACCAAGGGCGTGTCCGCTGGCGGGGGTTCTTCGGTGAACACGTCGAACGCCGCGCCAGCGATGTGGTCGCTATTGAGTCCCCGCAGGATGGCATCTTCGTCGTAGATGCCGCCCCGGGCGCAATTCACCAGCAGCACGCCCTTCTTCAGTTTGGGTACGACATCATCATTGATGAGGCCCTTGGTGTGAGGGTTGAGCGGCGTGTGCACGGTGATCACGTCAGCGGATGCCCACAGGGTTTCGAGGTCGACCAACTCGACGCCGAGAGCGGCGGCGCGCTCTGCGGTCAAGACGGGATCGAAGGCGATGACCTGCATCTTTAGGCCCTTGGCCCGGTCCGCGACGATGCGACCGATCGTGCCGAGTCCGATGACACCGAGTGTCTTGTTCGCCAGCTCGCGTCCCTTAAACTTCTTCTTTTCCCATTTGCCAGCCTTCATGGACGAGGTGGCTTGCGGAATGTGTCGAGCGAGCGACATCATCAGGCTGAGAGCGTGCTCCGCGGTCGTCACCGCGTTACCCGTCGGCGTGTTCATTACCGCGATGCCCCGTTTGGATGCGGCCTTGATGTCGATATTGTCGACGCCAATTCCTGCACGGCCAATCGCCTTGAGTTGATCGGCGGCCTCGATGACGCGAGCCGTCACTTGCGAACCCGAGCGAATGATCAAGCCGGAGGCACCGCGAATGGCTTCCGCGAGTGCGGCTTCATCGAGACCGGGCTGGTAGTCGAGTTCGATGTCTGCGGCTTGGCGCAAGACCTCGAGGCCAAGTTCACTGAGATTGTCGGATACGAGGACGCGCATGGTGTCGTGAGTTCCTTAGAGTTCGTTTCAGCTAGTGAGTTGTTCGCGAACGCGATGGTCGGCCTTGGTGACGCGCTCTTTCATTTGTTCCCGGTAGCTTGCCAAGGCGTCGGCGATGGGGCCACCTGCGGCCGCGAGAATGGCGGCGGCGAACAGGCCGGCGTTTCGCGCACCCGCGATGCCTACGGAGGCGATCGGGATCCCTGGGGGCATTTGCACCGAGGAGAGCAGCGCATCCATACCGCCGAGCGTGCCGTTCGCGATTGGCATCGCCACGACAGGCAGCGTGGTATTCGCGGCAAAAACGCCGGCCAGATGGGCAGCACCTCCGGCGGCCGCGAGCACGACGCCGAAGCCCTTGGCGCGCGCCGTCGTTGCGAGTTCATGAACCGTGTCGGGTGTTCGGTGAGCGGACGCCACGCGGACATCGCACTCGACACCTAGTTCCGACAGGATTTTCCACGCCGGTTCGAGTTGTTCGAAGTCACTATCCGATCCCATGACGATGAGAACTTTGGGTTGGGCCATGATGGGTTTCCTTGCGCTGTGTTGCGGTGTGAGGTCGAGGCGAGATGTGCCTCAATTAGAGGCGCTCGTTGCGATGTCTCGTCGGTAATGCATGTCTTCGAAGCGAATCTTCTCGATGGCTTGGTAGGCGCGCTGTCGAGCTTGGGAGGCGGAGCTGCCGCATGCGCTGACGCCGAGTACCCGGCCACCATTCGTCAGCAGTTTCCCGTCCTTCTCTTTGGTGCCGGCGTGGTACACGCTCACGCCATCGAGTTGGGCCGCGTCGTCGAGACCCGAGATCGGGTCACCGGTTCGAGGGCTGGCGGGGTAGCCGCCCGCAGCGAGCACCACGACGACGCTGTGTGTACGGTCCGCGACGGGAAGGGCTCCGTCCTCGAGCGTACCGGTCGCGGCGCGGCGTAGAAGATCAGCGACATCGCCGCTGAGCAAAGGCATCAAGACCTGTGTCTCGGGATCGCCGAAGCGTACGTTGTGCTCGAGCAAGTAGGGCGTGCCGTCCGGGGACACCATCACGCCTGCGTACAAGACGCCGCGGTAAGGGGCGCCCTCAGCGGCCATGCCCTCGATGGTCGGGCGCAGGGTGCGTTCCTCAATTCGGGCCATCAGCGCCGGATCGACGTCGAGCGGGGCAAACGCGCCCATGCCCCCGGTGTTCGGACCGGTATCGTCGTCGCCGACGCGTTTGTGGTCTCGAGACACGGGCAGCACGGCGTAACGTTTGCCGTCACACAATAGGTGGACACTGAGCTCGTAGCCTTCCAAACGGTCCTCGATCACGATGGTCCGGCCCGCGTCACCGAACTTCCCATCGACGAGCATCGCGTGTGCGGCGGCCTTGGCTTCCTCGGCGTTGCTCGTCACCACAGCGCCTTTTCCGCCGGCAAGTCCGTCGGCCTTGACGACGACCTGGCACGATCGCTCGTCGATGTACGTTTCGGCTTCCGCGATGTCCTGCGTGATGATGTACGGTGCGGTCGGGATGTCGTGCCGTGAGCAGAATTGCTTCATGAAGGCCTTGGAGCCTTCGAGGCGTGCGGCTGCTGCGCTTGGGCCAAAGGCCACGATCCCCACCTCGTCGAGCGCGTCAACGACCCCGTCGCACAACGGCGTCTCCGGGCCGACGACCACCAGATCGACCTCTTCGCGCTTGGCCAGGGCCACG
>JAPYTK010000093.1 GCA_029941785.1 Polyangiaceae bacterium
CGGCAACTTCGAGCCCCTGAGCGGCCAGCTGATGTTCGATTTCCAGGTTCGCCATCTGCGCGACGACGTCGTGCGCGTGTTGAGGCCCAAGGCCGGGCGCGATCGAAACCGTCAAGCCTACGAGCTGTATCTTGAAGGTAGTCGTCTCGATGAAGATCCCGAGACGATGGATGAGGCGGAGGCCTTGTACCGGCGTGCCCTGAGTTACGACCCGTGGATGGCGATTGTGTATACCAATCTCGGCAACATTCGGTTTCGCAGCGGCGATGAAGATCAGGCCGAGCAGCTCTATCGCAACGCGCTGCAAATCGACGACGGGCAATCGGAGGCGCAGTACAATCTCGGGTACATGATGCTCCACCGCGGCGAGCCCTCCGTGGCGATCGCTTTTTTCGAGGGCGCCATCGAGAGCGATTCTCAATTCGCCGACGCGTACTTCAATTTGGCGATGGCGTACGAGCACGAAGGGCGGATCGTCAAGGCCCGGCGGTGTTGGCGACGTTATCTCGAGATCGAGCCCAAAGGGAGCTGGGCGGAAATCGCTCGCCACCACCTCGAGAACTGAACGCCTGCGGGCGCGGATCGGCTGGTTGCAGGCCCGTCAGGCCCGATTTCGGGCGTCGCTGCGGCGCGCGACTCGCTGCGGTCGGCTCACATTTCCCGCGCGGTGGGGACGATGTTGTGCTGGACCCGTTGGTACTGACCCTCGGCGAGTTCGACGGTCATCGTCACGTTGTCGCCGCCGGGGCCGACGAAGGTGACCTCGTGCGAGCCGGAAGCCAGGTCCTCGACGGTGATCGGTGTCTTGCCCACTGATTTTCCGTCAACCAGGACTTCGGTTGAGGGCGTGGAGGCGATGATCAACCCACACGAGTTGCTGAGGTCCTCTTCCGGAGCAATGGGGACGACCTCCAGGTCTGCCTCGTCCGTCGGCGCTTCTGGTACGGCCGGGGGCTTTCCGCACGCGGCGAGCCAACCGCCCGCCATGAACACCCATACCATCCCCCGAATGACCGTTTTCGCATGCATGATGATGACCAAAGAGTCTGTTTCGCTCGATGTCAAGCTCCACGCCCTCTTCGCTGAGGGCCCGTCGAGCCATTGATGTCGGCAGCGACGTGACATAATCAACACGGGGAGCACCATGAGTGAGCAAGGCGATGGCTACAAAGAGCCGAAAATAGTGATCAACCGTGTGTACACGCGAAAGGGCGATGCGGGTCAGACGCGCCTCGTCGGCGGCCAAGAGGTCGGCAAGGACGACCTTCGCATCGAGGCTTACGGCACGGTTGACGAACTCAACGCGGTGATCGGCATGGCTCGCGCCACCCTCATCGAGATAATCGAAACTGGCGCTGCGGCCGAACTGGGAAAACTGGCCCAGATGCTGTTGCGGGTTCAGCACGAGCTGTTCAATGCGGGCAGCATCTTGGCCACTTTGCCGCAGGACGTGCGGCCCGAGCAATCGCGCGTCACCGACCGGGACGTCAAGGCGCTCGAGCAAGACATCGACAGCATGAACGCGGATCTCGAGCCGTTGCGATCTTTCGTACTTCCGGGTGGGAGCCGTGCGGAGGCTGAGCTGCATCTGGCCCGCACGGTGTGTCGACGCGCCGAGCGTTGCGTCGTGCGTCTCGCGGGGCAAACCGAGGGGGTGGGCGACAGCTTGAGCTATCTCAATCGGCTCAGCGATGCGTTGTTTGTGTGGAGTCGGTGGGTGAACGCCAAGAGCGGCGCGCGCGAGGTTCTCTGGGATCCCAACGCGGCCTCATCGGGCAAGTAGGATGAGCGACCGGCAGCCCGCGCCAGCCTCCGACATGGCTTAGCGGACGTGTCGTCGCGGGAGGGGGCGATCTACGGGCAACCCGCCGGTTCACTACCAGGGTATGCGGTCACCATGCAGCCCTCGCCGTTGAGTTCGCTGCATTCGAGCATCATGCCGTAATGGGCCACGCAGCCGTCGACCGAGCCATCGTCGTATTGCATGCAGATTGGGGAGAAGATGCGGCGCAGCAAGTTCGGACAGATCGGCAGGGTCGTGGCGGTACACTTGAAGCTGAGATCGGATGCTCGCGCTTCGAGTGCAGTCTTCAACTTCTCACAGGCCGCCATTTCGCCGATCCGCACACCGTTGGGCTCGGGGTGAAGCTTTCCGTCACTGACGCTGCCACCCGCGCCGCCGGTGGTCGTGCCGTCGTCATCGTCTACCTCGATGACGGTACAGGAGGTTGCCTGAAGCAAGGCGATGGCGAGCAAGAAGGATAATGATTTCATCATGGGGGGACGCTCACAGTGTAGCCAAAAAACAGATCAGGATCGACCATGATTTTCGGTCAGGGCTTCGAGATCGATACCTACTGCGCGCATCAGGCGAAGTGCGTTGGACGTCGCTACCGGACCACGCTTCATCCGATAATCGAAACACATGACGCCGTCTTCGAGGTGGTCTTCAAAGTGCGTATTTGCGATGCGACCCGCCGTTAGCTCCTCGAGGCTCGTGAGGCCCAGATCATGCGAGGACACCGCGCCGACGGCGCCCCGTTCGACCAAGCGTCTGACGATGGCTTTTGCGCCGATGTTACGCTCGCGCGAGTTGGTGCCATGCAGAACTTCGTCCAACAAGAAGAGCACGACGGGTGCCTCGGGCGCTTGGACGATGTCGAGGATACGCTTGAGTTTCGCGATCTCGGCATAGAAGCGAGAGGCACCTTCGGCGAGCGAGTCGTCGACGCGCATGCTCGTCCATAGCACCATCGGGCTCATTTCCAATGACCGCGCACACACCGGGGCGCCGGCCTGTCCGAGGACGGCAGCGATACCGATGGATCGGAGCATCGTGCTCTTGCCTGACATGTTGGAGCCCGTGATCATCAAGGCCGCCGTCTCGCCGTCGAGCGCGACATCATTGGCCACCCGATCGCTGGTACAGATGAGCGGGTGGCCGAGGTCCTGGGCGACGAAATGGCCCGCCTTGGCATTGATGGTAGGCCATGCGTATTGGGGGTGTTCGGCAGCAAAGGTTGCGAGGGCAGAGAGGGCTTCGCATTCGTGCAGGGCGTCGAGCCAAGCGGCGAGCACAGCGCCGTGCTCAGCCCGCCAGCGGTCCAGGCCATACGCGCACCAAAGATCCCACATGAATCCGAGGTTCATCAAGAAGTGACCAAGTGCGCTATGCCGCACCGAGGCGAAGCCAGCCGCGCGATCGAGGCGCGCGAGTTGCGTGGATGCTCGATAGGTGGGGCCGCCACCCCGCAGTCGCCCGCGAAGCGTTTCGAAGCGGCCTGCGGACGACGTCGGCTCGTCCTTCAGACCCTCTTCGATTTTCGCGACGATGGCCCGGTACCGCTCCACCGGGGAGGATCGTTGACTCGGCGGGGCGATCACGGATCCGAGGCGCCCGCGGAGCACGAACATGAGGGTGCCTTGCACGGCTATCAGGAGCAGCCACAGGCGCGTCCACCATTGTCCGTGCATGCTGGCCATGACCATGAGCACGGTCGTCAGCGCTACCACGCAGCCTGCCAGCAGAAGGAGGGGTCGGTGTCGTGGGCTGAGCGTTGGTTTTTCTGCCGCCCAGGCGAGGAGGCTGTTCGCGTCGCTGGCGGCGGTGCGACATCGGCGAGCGGCGAGGATCAGTTCGTCGCGAAAGAGGAGATCGGCGCTGAGGGCCTGGACGGCGGCCTGTCGTTGCCCAAGCTCCTCGGGATCGGCTGCGCCCTTGAGCCAGCTCGCGAGCCGAGCGCGACCGCCGCTGGTTTCTGTGGTGTCGAGCTGCTCGAACAATGAACCGTGACCGAAGAGGTCCAGATCGCCGCTGTAGGGGTGCTCGGGATCGGTGAAGACCTCGCCGAGTCGCTCCGTTTCCTTAGGGGCGGCCCGGTATTGTTCGTCCATGCGGGCGAGTGAGCGTTCGCACAGGAGCTTTCGCCGGTCGATCTCGAAGAGGCGCGTGCTGACGCGTGCGTGCAAGACCACCAACATGGCAAATCCGCTGCCTGCCGCCAAGCTCAGCCAAGCCGCGAGCGCTTCGCGGGTGAGTAGTCCCCACGCGCCCGCTCCTAAAAGGGCCAAAAAGGTGAACCCCCGCAGGCGGGCCAAGGAGGCGTCACGCCCAGCCGTACTCTCGCGCTGTTGGCGAAGTTGAGCGAGCTGCGCCTGGCGCTGCTGCCGGGCATCTTTGGCAGGCTCGCTATTTATAGTCTCTTGGGTCTTCACCGTGGTGCTCCGCAGTCCTATAGACTGCCCTATGGCAAAGGTCGACTCTCCGGTTGGGCATTCCCAATCGACGGGGGCTCCGTACGGGCGGGGCCTTTACTGCAATCGCACCCTGAACATGCGGTCGATCAAGGTGATCGGCTACGACATGGACTACACGCTCGTCCACTACAACGTCGAGCATTGGGAGAGGCGGGCCTACCAACACGTCCGGGAAAAGCTGGCGGCCCGTGGTTGGCCGGTCCAGGACCTCGACTTCGAGCCGGAGTTCGTCGCCCGTGGGCTCATCATCGACATCGACCACGGCAACATGCTCAAGGTCAATCGCTTTGGCTACGTGAAGACGGCCTATCACGGGACCGTGGCCATGGACTACGACGTTCTGCGCAGCACCTATGGCCGGACCATCGTCGACCTTTCCGAGACCCGTTATCGATTTCTCAACACTCTTTTTGCGCTGTCCGAAGCGTGCATGTTTGCACAACTCGTCGATCGTTTCGATCGGGGGGAGTTGCCTGAGGACGTGAAGAGCCTTCGCGAGCTGTATGACTCGGTTCGGGCCAGCATCGACGCGACGCACATGGAGGGTGAGCTCAAGGCGGAGATCGTCAGTCAACCTGAACGCTATGTGGATCTCGATCCCGACACCGTGCTGACCTTGCTCGACCAACATCATGCCGGCAAGAAGCTCGCGCTGATCACGAACAGCGAGTGGTCGTACACATCATCGATGATGAGCTACACCTTCGATCGCTTCCTTCCCGACGGCGTCGGCTGGCGAGACCTCTTCGATCTCGTGATCGTGGCGGCCCGAAAACCGTCGTTTTTCGAAAATCGAGATCCTGTCCTCGCCGTCGTCGACTCACAACGAGGCTTGCTCGAGCCGCATGTTGGCCCGTTGGTTTCACACGGCGCCTACTTCGGCGGCAACGCCGCCCTGGTCGAGCAGCACTTCAATGCAACCGGTGACGAGATCTTGTATTTGGGCGATCATATTTATGGCGACGTGCACGTTTCGAAGAATGTGTTGCGATGGCGAACCGGTCTGATCTTGAGGGAGTTGGAAGACGAACTCGCCGCGGTGCACGAGTCACTCGCCGAGCAAGCGCAAATTGCCGAACTCATGCGTCAAAAAGAGCGGCTCGAGTATGAGTACTATCAACTCCGTGTCGAGCTTCAGCGTCACAAACGCAACTACGGTCCAGTTCCGGAGCGCACGGTTTCCTCGCTCAACAGCAAGATGTCTTCGATTCGTGATTCGCTCAAGGTGCTGGACGACGAGATCGCTCCACTCGCGAAGGCTGCCAATAGGGTGCACAACCGGAGGTGGGGCTTGTTGATGCGGGCGGGCAACGACAAGAGTCAGCTCGCACGCCAGATTGAACGTTACGCCGACATCTATACGTCACGGGTGTCAAACTTCTCGTTCGCAACGCCGTTCGTGTACTTGCGATCACCTCGAGGCAGTTTGCCACACGATCCTGTGGCCTCTCGCAAGTGATTCAGCTGGGGTATCGGCCACGCCCAGCGCTCAAGTTTTGGCGCGGTCGAAGGCCTGGTCTCCGCCGCATATTACGTTCGGATCGTCGCTCTCGCTGATCTCGCGGCCACTGAGCGATTGCGGGCAATCGGGCTCCGTTTCCGTTAGCGAGTCGTAGCCAGCGTCAGGGTCGAAGATTGAAGCACTCATGTTCGATATCTAGCTTTGGTACGTCTCGGCGGCCGGAGCGCGGAGTTGGAATCACTGGAAGCGCGCTTTTTATCACGAGCACAAACTATGCCCAAATAAAGGGTCGATGTTTCGGGCGAAATTATACGATTGACGCGCCGCGTCACTCCGTGATGCGTTTCGTTTGTGCAAACGATCGATTTCACATTTGCAATGTAGAAGTGTGGAGCCCGAGCGGCGCAGGGACGAGTCACGGCGTTCAAGCCGGTGGAGGTGGCTGGTGCGGAGCATCGACGAGACTACCGAGAACCGCCTGCATCGTGGTGAGTTCCCGATGCCATGCAGACAGTGAGATGTTGCTCGTGGCGGTGTGTCCGTACATCCCGGTGAGGAACAAGCGACCCTCGTGGCTGGGCGCGAGGGCGCGCTTCAGTTTGTACGCCTCCGGCCACGCGATCACATCGTCATCTCGTCCATGAACGATCGTGATGGGCCGACGAAGCGAGGCGAGATTATCCTCCGCGTTTGTGAAGTCGTAAAAGCTCGGATCGCGCGCGAAGGCCATCTCGACCAGCGCCTCCGATCCCGGGCGAAGCCCGCAACCCATTATGAAGAGTGCACGCACGGAGGGGGCGAGCCCGCTCGCGATACGCTCTGCGAGGGGCCATCGCACGCTGGCAGGTCGGGTGTGCTCATGACCCCAAGTGAGTCGGGCCATTTCGTGCCAGGCTTGACGGAGCGCTGCTTTGTCCAAGTTGTCGTCCAAATGTTCGACGACATTGATGAGGACGGCGGGGACGTTCAAGGGGTCGTGGGGCACCGACACGGGCTGGCCGTCGTGGTAGGCGCGGCCGCTGACGGCGAAGCGAACGGTGGCACGGAAGTCGCAAAATCCTCCGAAGAGCAACAAGGCACCAAGCTGTTCCGCTCGCTTTGGATCGCCGGCGATTCCGATGGCCGGGGTCGAGCCGAAGGAAATGCTGAAGATCGCGGGTTTGGGTAAATGTTCGCGCCGACAGTGAGCAACGAGCCAATCGAAGGCGACGGCGAGGTCGTGTGTGCTGCGTGGGACGACCCGCAAGGCGAGCATGTCCTGCAGTTTCGGAGAGAGAACGAACAGGCCGCTACTGGCGAGTATGCGGCAGAAGCGATCGAGGCGCGGGTCGTCGACGCCGTCAAAGTGCAAACCGGGCACCACCAAATACGCGCCCGTCGGATTGCCTCGAGTCGGTCGAAACACGTTGCCGTGGATGGTGCGGCCCGATGGGGCGGCGCTCCAGTCTTGGCGCACGACGTCCGTCGGAACGAGGTCCGGTGAACTCCAAGGGCCGAGCCAGCGGGCGAGCGCGGCTCGACGTCGCTGTCGCTGCCAGGCGCTCAAGGTCGTCGGAGCGTTTGGGCGGTGGCCGAGTCGCGAGGGGGGAGGGGTAGCCACGTGGGATTTCGATCGTTGGGGTCGTGCGCCGTTTAGGTCATCCGTCCGGCCTCACATTGCAACTGTAGCAGGCCGAGAGGGCAGCTTCGTGAAGAAGGCAGCGCGGTCGGCCGGGAGCGAGCGTCGTGCGGCGTAAGGGACACGTTCTGTGCGGCCGGGCTGGGCGCAGGCGCCTCGAAGCGCTATGGGGAGCACCCATGCTCATCGAGAGTTACCTCGAACAAGTTGGCCGCGCGGCGATCGAGGCCGCGTTCGACGTCGACCATCCGGCTGTGCTTCGGCCCACCCAGGATCGGAAACACGGCGACTATCAAATGAACGCCGCCATGCCCCTCGCCAAGAAGCTGGGGAAGAACCCACGCGAACTCGGAACGGCCATCGCCGAACGTGTAGCCGAGGATGCGGCTATCGCTAGCGCCGAAGTCGCGGGCCCCGGCTTCGTGAACATTCGGCTCGATGAGACGTGGCTCGCAGAGCACGTGTCGGCGGCGGTTGAGGATGCTGCGCGCGATGGGGTACCTCCGGTCGGCTCCCCCGAGACGATCGTCGTTGATTTCTCGAGCCCGAACATCGCCAAGCAGATGCACGTTGGGCACTTGCGCTCGACCATCATCGGCGATGCCATCGTGCGCACCCTGCGTTTCGTTGGTCACAAGGTCATCGGTGACAATCACCTTGGTGATTGGGGCACCCAGTACGGTTTGCTCCTCGTCGGAATGCGGGAGTTCGGTACGGTCGAGGCTTTGGATGCAGACTCGATCGTCGAGCTAGAGCGGATCTACAAGCTCGCGAGTGAACGCGCCGGAAAAGACGAGGCGTTCGCAGCCGACGCGCGCGCCGAACTCGCAAAGCTGCAAGCCGGTGACGAGGAGCGCCTCGAGCTGTGGAAGCAGCTCGTCGCGGCGAGTCGAACTTCGCTCGAACGCGTCTATGAGCGGCTCGATATTCGATTCGACGAGTGGCTCGGGGAGAGCGCGTATCACGAGGCCTTGCCAGGGGTGGTCGAGCTACTTCTACAAAAGGGTTTCGCGCGGGAAGACGATGGCGCGATCTGTGTCTTTTGGGGCGAGCTGGCTGACAAATACGGTGACGCGATTCCAAAAGATCTCGCCAAGCAGAAACAGCCCTTCATCATCCGCAAGAGAGATGGCGCCTTTCTGTACTCGACCTCCGACATCGCGACGGTCCAGTATCGCAAATCCCATTTCCATGCGGATCGGTCGGTGTACGTGGTCGATGCGCGCCAATCGCTCCATTTTAAGCAGTTCTTTGCTCTCGCAGATTTGCTCGAGATCGACATCGCGCTACAGCACGTGGGTTTCGGCGTGGTCATGCGCGGGGGCAAGCCTCTCAAGACCCGGGACACGTCCGGTCAGGTCATCACCCTCGCCTCGCTTCTCGACGAGGCGATCAGCCGCGCGCGGGCTCGCATGGACGAAGAGGGGATCGATGTGCCCGAGGAGGATCTGGCGGAGGTGGCCCGCGTCGTCGGGATCGGGGCGATCAAGTATGCGGATCTCAGCCAGAACCGGAGCAGTGATTACGAGTTCGATTGGGACAAGATGATTTCCTTCAAGGGGAACGCTGGACCCTACCTTCAGTACGCCTACGCTCGAACCCGGGCGATCTTTCGCAAGGGCGAGATCGATGCGGAGCAGATCGCCGGTCCGGTGATCATCGGCGAACCGGCGGAGGGGGCGCTGGCCTTGCGGCTGCTCCGCTTTTCCGACGCCGTGCATAGCGCAGTGAAGACCCATCATCCCCATCTGATCGCGGACCACCTCTATGCCCTGGCGCGTGCGTTCAGCAGTTTCTACGAGGCTTGCCCCGTGCTCAAGGCCGAGGGCGAGGTACGCGTCTCGCGTCTCGCGCTCGTCGCCCTTACTGCCCGTCAGCTCCGTCGAGGTCTTGGGCTGCTCGGTATCGAGACGGTCGAGCGGATGTAAGCCGGCGCAATAGGCTCCGCTCAGTAGCGCGCGATGCTGTCGT
The DNA here is from genome assembly GCA_029941785.1 of Polyangiaceae bacterium. GTDB lineage: Bacteria > Myxococcota_A > Polyangia > Polyangiales > Polyangiaceae > JAPYTK01. The sequence goes on from JAPYTK010000093.1 coordinate 9,309, forward strand.
CGATCTCAAGGGACCAGGCGTCGATGCCGCCGCGTAGGCTGTGGACGTTGCGAAAGCCCTCGGTGAGAAGCTGCTCTCCCGCTTGGCGGCTGCGCACCCCGTGGTGGCAATGAATCACGATCAGAGCGTCTTTGGGCAGTGCACCCAGCGCAGCGATACCGGCTGAGTCGAGCGGCTTCGCGCCCGCGATGTGGGCGATCGCGCGCTCCTTGTCACCACGAACGTCGAAGAGATGAAGCTCCTCACTCGCGTCGATCTTCGCCTTCAGATCCCCCGCGCCGATATCCTTGACGGAAGGAGGCTCGTTCGGATTTTCGATTTTGAAACCGGCTCCGTCGGGACCGTTGACGAAGTCGATCGTGGTGCCGTCGATCTTCGAGGCGTCGGAAGCGGAGACATGCACCGAGAGCCCGTTCGTCTCGCAGATCAGGTCGCCCTGCTTGGGGGGACCGATGTAAAGGTCGTAGCGGAAGCCGGCGGCCACGTCGAAACGGAGGACGTCGCCGCTCGCTTCGTCGAGCGCGTCGCCGAAGGCCTTGGCCGCCGTGTCGCTGATCGTGAGCTTGGGCGGCTCGGTGGAGGCCGCCGCAGCAGGGGCATCGACACCGAGCTTCTTGTGAAGTTCGCCGTTTTCGAACATCTCGATCATGATGTCGCAGCCGCCAATGAATTCGCCGCCGATGTAACATTGCGGAATCGTCGGCCAGTTGGAGTAGTCCTTGATCCCTTGGCGCACCGCCGGATCGGCCAGCACGTTGACGTCCTTGAATTTGACGCCGCAGGTCTTGAGAATTTCCGTCGCTTTCGCTGAAAATCCGCACTGAGGAAACATGCGAGAGCCCTTCATGAAGAGGACGATCTCGTTGTTCTTGATGATTTGTTCGATTTGTTCGTTTGCGCTCATGATATCGGGGCGAGACAAAAGGACGCGCTCGCAACCGGGAATCTAGCGATGTCGCTCCGGAATGCAAGGCTCGCTAGTGCTTTGGGGCCTGCGGTGCTGCAGAAGCATTGCCATTTGGCACCGATTGAGGCGCATCGACAACCCACTGCAATCCTTCATGCATCACCGTGAGGGCTTGCGGACCGTATTGGCCATGCCGCGCGCCCGGTAGCTCCAGATAACGTGAGTTGAGCCCCGCGCGGAGCAGTTTCCGGTGTCCCGAACGTATGTGTGAGCGGGCATCGCGGCCGCCGGCCATCAGCAGGATGTGGCTGGCGCCTCGAAGGCGAAGCGCTTGTGGCTCCTTGGCGAGGGCGATCATGACGAGGCGCCGATAACGTTTCGGTTTGTAATTGGCCATCCACTGGGCGATGTGGGCGCCCTGCGAGTAGCCGATGAGGACGACGGAGCTGGGATCGAGGGCCGTGACCGCCGTCCGAGCACCGCGTAGCGCGTCCACGGCAGCCAAGGCTCGCGCGATGCGGTGATCGAGCCGGCGCATGTCGTAGGTCCACTTCTGCCTCAGGGGTCGCGCGTCGCAGGTAGTGTCGCCCCGCATGGCGATCAAGGTACCGAGGCGACTTGCGGCCTGCACCCAGCTTCGAAACGCCAACACATCACCGCAGACGCCGTGGAGGTACATGAATGCGATGGCGCTTTGTGGCGGCCCCAGCACGACTTCGAGCTGGCGATCACCGGGCACCTCCAAGGAGTGTACGGCGGAAGAAGGCGCGGCCGGGGCGAGAGCCGGTACCGAGCCGCTGGGCGCTGGTGCGGCGGTGGGAGACGATGCGGTCTGCTTCGCGGCGGGAGGGGCCGGACGGATGGTCGCGGCGCTGTTGGCGTGCTTCGGCGACGGTGGCGAAGGGGCCGACGAGGTGGCGGTGATCGGCGTCGAGCTTGGCGCTAACGCTGCGGTGGGGGCTATCGGCGGGCCTCCACAGCCGACCGTCGCGTTGAGCGTCGCGACGAGGATGAGCGCACCTTGCGATGTCCTCGTCGCGCGACGACGGCTGCGGCACGCGGTCGTTGCAAGAGGCGGCCGACGCGAAGGGGCGGGCTGCGCTAGGGCGTCCACTGCCAGGCGGCGTGGCCAACGAAGAAGGGGCCCATGTGATCCATGAACTCGCCCGTCTGCCGGGTCTTGCGCATGGCTTGAACCACGTGCGAAAGCGGATACAGGTCCTTGCCGATGAGGCCAATGATGAAGTCGTTGTCGTTCTTGTCGAGCCCGTGGCAGGCGAGTCGGACGTCGTAGGCGAGGTCTTGCGTGCCGTAGGCGCGTCCGATCACGGCGTGTTCGCGAAGGATCCCTCCCTGCTCGCGGCCCGGCAGCCGATTGAACGCGCCGAGGCGCTTGAGCGGATACCACACCGCCCAGGGTCGGTCGGCCTCGGTCACATTTCCTTTGGGTCGATCGATGATCCAAAACTCTAGATCTGGCTCGTAGCCAGTGGAATAGGTTCGGCCGAGCATCGAGTATTCGGGCTTGCTCTGTAGGCCCTTGAAGGCGTCTTCGCGCAACACGCTTCGAACGGTCGTCACAAAGTCTGCGGGATCCTCACTCCAGGTGAGAACGGCCAAGCCACACACGTCGGCGACCTCCTCGTAGATCACCGAACCCATGCCCTGCTCCTTCAGCCGCGAGCCGAGCTGCTGAATCGTCTGCGCGCTGTCCATCTCGGGTGGGCAGCGAAACGCGAGAAGTTGCATGAACAGGCGCCGGTTGAGCACCTGCCGTTCGCCATCTTTCGCGCCCCCGTATTCGTTCAGATCGAGCTCCGCCGTCCCCGTGCCTCCGGTTCCCGGCATCGGGCGTCCCTGCGGGCGGCCCTCGGGGCTTGGTTTTTCCTGGGATTCGGCTTGTTGCTCACTCATGGGGCGGACTTATAGCCCACTCGCCGCCGCAACTCGATAGTTGCATTGTTGCTCAATTACGTAAGCGCAGGTTCGAGACAGCGGCTATCCCTTCGGATTGTCTCGGATGCGCCGCGTCAGGGTGTATCCAGACCCACTCAAAAAGAGTATGACGTTGGCGAGATGAGCCAAGCCGCACTCACGATCACCGACACGACCCTCGGGAAGAAATATGTGATGGCGCTGAGCGGCCTTGTGCTGTTCGGCTTCGTCATTGTGCACATGCTGGGAAACCTGCAGGTCTTTCTCGGGGCTGAGGCCATGAATGGTTATGCCCACACCTTGCAGAGCAATCCGACGATCGTCTGGCTGGTCCGCTTTGTGTTGGCGGCGACGATCATCGTGCACTTCGGAGCTGCCTTTGCGCTCACCGCGCAGAACAAGAAGGCGCGGCCGATCAAGTACCGCATGAAAAAGGACGTCGCGACGAACTACGCGGCCAAGGGCATGATCTACGGCGGTGTCGTTCTCGTCGCCTACATCATCTTTCACCTCATGCATTTCACCATCGCGGACACCGCGCCAGTCATCGCTGGCAAGCTCGGTTATGTGCACAGTTCACCGTTCGGGCCCGAGCAAATGCCGAACGTGTACAACAACGTGATCAAGAGCTTTCAGAACACGGGCATGACGGCTGTTTATCTGGTCGCGCAGGTCGCGCTGGGCTTTCACCTGTATCACGGGTCGTGGAGCATTTTTCAGTCGCTCGGGCTGAGTCACCGGCGTTACAACGACGCCGTTCGCAGCGTTGCGGTGGCCTTCGCCATCGTGGTGGTTTTGGGATTCGCGGCCGTTCCCATCGCGGTGTGGACGGGGTTCGTGCAGGCGGTCTGAGCCGAGGAAGACGAGTAAACTCATGAACGCTGAACGAACTTCATCCGCCAAAGACGCCTCCGCCGGGGGCAACGGTACACTCAACTCCCATTGCCCCACCGGGCCAATCGAGACGCGCTGGGACAAGCATCGCTTCGACATGAAGCTGATCAACCCGGCGAACAAGCGCAAGTACAACGTGATCGTCGTGGGCTCGGGTCTCGCAGGTGCTGCGGCATCGGCGACGATGGGCGAACTGGGCTACAACGTCGACTGCTTCTGCTACCAGGATAGCCCCCGTCGCGCGCACAGCATCGCGGCCCAAGGTGGGATCAACGCGGCGAAGAATTATCAGAATGACGGCGACAGTGTTTTTCGGCTGTTCTACGACACGGTCAAGGGCGGCGACTACCGCGCGCGCGAGTCCAATGTGTATCGGCTCGCGCAAGTGAGCGTGAACATCATCGACCAATGCGCGGCGCAAGGCGTTCCCTTTGCGCGCGAGTACGGTGGACTGCTCGCCAACCGCTCCTTCGGCGGCGCTCAGGTGTCGCGCACTTTCTATGCGCGCGGCCAGACGGGTCAGCAGTTGCTCCTCGGTGCGTATCAGGCTCTGGAGAGGCAAATCGCCACGGGCAAGGTGACGATGCACCCGCGGACCGAGATGCTCGAACTCATCGTCGTCGATGGCCGAGCGCGGGGCATCGTCACGCGGGACATGGTGAGCGGTGAGATCAAGACGCACGTCGCCGATTGCGTGGTGCTCGCCACCGGCGGCTACGGCAACGCTTTCTACTTGTCGACCAACGCCAAGGGCTGCAACGCGATGGCGATCTGGCGAGCCCATCGAAAAGGCGCTTTCCTGGCCAACCCTTGTTTTACGCAGATCCACCCCACGTGCATTCCGGTCAAGGGCAAGTACCAGAGCAAGCTCACCCTCATGAGCGAGTCGCTTCGAAACGATGGACGCGTCTGGGTGCCGAAATACGAGGACGATATCGGCAAAGCTCCCGGAGACATCCCCGAAGAAGAGCGAGACTACTACCTTGAGCGCCGCTACCCCGCGTTCGGCAATCTGGTGCCGCGGGATGTGGCCTCCCGTGCCGCGAAGGCGGTATGCGACGAAGGACGCGGAGTCGGATCGACCGGTCTGGGCGTCTACCTCGACTTCGAGGAGGCCGTCGGTCGACTGGGCAAACAGGCCGTGAGCGAGCGTTACGGCAACCTCTTCGACATGTACCACCACATCACGGACGAAGATCCCTATGCGGTGCCTATGCGGATCTTCCCAGCGGTGCACTACACGATGGGTGGCCTCTGGGTGGACTACAATCTGATGAGCAACCTCCCGGGACTGTTCGTTCTCGGGGAGGCGAACTTCTCCGATCACGGCGCGAACCGTCTTGGGGCGAGCGCGCTGATGCAGGGCCTCGCCGATGGCTACTTTGTCGCTCCGTCGACGGTTGCGAACTACCTCGCCACCGTGACGCCGGGCGCTGTCGATAAGGGGCACGAGGACGTCAAGGCGGCACGCAGCACCGTCAAGGAGCGCGTCAGTAAGTTGCTGGGCGTGGGCGGCAAACGCTCACCGGACTCCTTCCACCGGGAACTGGGCCTGCTGTGCTGGGACAAATGCGGGATGGCCCGAAGCGAGTCGGGTTTGAAAGATGCACTCGAGAAGATCCCGGCCCTGCGGGAGGAGTTTTGGGAAAACGTTCGGGTCATGGGTACCGGCGAACAGTTCAACCAAGAACTCGAGAAGGCTGGGCGCGTCGCGGACTTCCTCGAGTTCAGTGAGCTCATGGTTCGCGATGCACTCAATCGGGAGGAATCGTGCGGGGGGCATTTTCGCGAGGAACACGCCACCGAAGAAGGCGAGGCCAAGCGGAACGACGAAGACTTTTGTTACGTCGCGGCGTGGGAGCATGGCGGCGATGGCAATGAGCCAAAACTGCACAAGGAAGCCCTGAACTACGAGTACTGCAAGCTCACGCAGCGCAGCTACAAGTGATCACGAGGAAGAAGCAGCGATGAAACTCAAAGTTCATGTGTGGCGCCAAGCGAACGCCAGCTCCAAGGGAAAATTTGAGACGCACGAGGTGAGTGACATCTCCCCCGACATGTCCTTCCTCGAGATGCTCGATGTTCTCAACGAAGAGCTGGTGGATCACGAGAAAGAGCCGGTGGCTTTCGATCACGACTGCCGCGAGGGGATCTGTGGAACCTGCAGCTTGGTCATCAACGGTGAAGCCCACGGACCGCAGCGCGCGGCGACCACCTGCCAGCTGCACATGCGCAAGTTTGACGATGGGGACGAGATTTGGGTCGAGCCCTTTCGCGCCGGGGCCTTCCCGGTGATCCGTGATCTCGTCGTCGATCGGAAGGCCTTTGATCGGATCATTCAAGCCGGTGGCTTCATTACCGCTCGAACGGGCTCAGCCTGCGACGCCAACGAGATCCCCGTCTCGAAAGAGATCGCCGATCGGGCGATGGATGCGGCGGCGTGCATCGGTTGTGGTGCGTGCGTGGCGGCGTGTCCGAACGCTTCGGCGATGCTTTTTACGGCGGCCAAGGTACGGCACTTGAACATGATGCCCCAGGGGCAACCCGAGCGGGAAGTCCGGGTGCGCAACATGGTGAGTCAGATGGACGCGGAGGGTTTCGGTGCCTGCAGTAACCACTTCGAGTGTGAAGCGGCGTGTCCGAAGGAGATCAGTGTCGAGTTCATCGCCGAGATGAATCGCGAGTTCTTGGGCGCGATGGTCAAGGCAGACAATACCGTGCCCAAGCGCGGCTGATCGACCGGAGTGCGCAGGGGCGGGACCATTTCCGCACGCCCCATCGTGCAGCCCAAGGCGATGAGGAGCGAAATGCAGCCGCCAAAGACGGAAGAGGATTTGCTCGGTCGAGCCCGGCAATTGGCGGGTCGTCGGCTCGCGGAGATCGCGGCTGAGCTGGGTGTCCCGGTCCCTCCCGACATGCGCCGGCACAAGGGCTGGATTGGGCAGTTGATGGAACGGGCGCTCGGGGCGACGGCCGGAAACAAGGACGCGCCCGACTTCGAGCAACTGGGCGTCGAGCTGAAAACCCTCCCCATCGATCGAACCGGCAAGCCCCTCGAGACCACGTTTGTTGCGACGATCCCCTTGAACGAGGTGGGTCAGACGGCCTGGGAAGATTCCCGCGTTCGGCGCAAGCTGGCCCGCGTGCTCTGGGTGCCGGTTTTGGCTGAACGGTCTATCGCCCCGGCCGAGAGGGTTGTGGCGAGCGCCATGTTGTGGAGCCCGAGCAGCGAGCAGGAGGCGGCTCTGCGTTTCGACTGGGAGCAACTGGCAGGGATGATCGGTTGCGGAGACATCGAGCGCATCGACGGCACGCTTGGCGAAGTGATGCAGGTGCGGCCAAAGGCGGCCCACGGCGGCGTGCGCCGTCGGATCATCGATGCGGAAGGGGACATGAACATCACCTTGCCCCGTGGCTTCTATCTTCGCACGAGCTTCACCCGCGCCATCCTCAAGAAGGCCTTCATGTTGGCCTGAATTCAGGAAAATCCGAGCAGCCGGCCCCCTTGATACACGATGAAGCTCGCCACCCAAGCGAGTGTCGTCATGTAGACGAACATGAAGGCAGGCCACTTGTAGCCCTTGGTCTCTCGTTTCACCACGGCCAGCGTGCTCATGCATTGGCAGGCAAAAGCGAAGAAGATCATCAGCGACAGGCCTACCAGCGGGCTGTACACCGGGCGGCCATCGGGAGTCTTGGCCTGTTGGATCTTCGTTCGCAAGGGCGCGCTCGATTCGTCCACGTCGCCGTCGATTCCGTAGACCAGGCCCAGGGTGGAGACGAAGACCTCGCGTGCGGCGAAGGCGCCGATGAGGCCCACGCCGATCTTCCAGTCGAAACCAAGTGGGGCGATCAGCGGCTCGATCGCCTTGCCGAGTCGACCGCCGTACGACTGGGTGATCGCCCCGGCGCTCGTGTCCGGATTCGGGTCGTCAGGCACGTAGCCAGATGTCGGGAGAGGTTGGCGATCGGGGGCTTTCGCTGCGATCGCGGTGCTGGCCGCGATGGCCGGTGGTGCCGTGTTGGCCGCGGGCGCCGTGATGGCCGCTTGCGACGAGGCTGCGGCGGAGCCGGTGTCGACCTTGGGAAAGCTCAACAACGCCCACAAGATGATCGTAAACGCGAGGATCACTGTGCCCGCCTCTTTGAGGAACACGCTGCCGCGACTCACCATTTGCCCCATCACCACCTTGAGCGTTGGCATGCGGTAGGGGGGCAACTCGAGCAGCAAGGGCATCCGTCGGCCCTTCACGACGGTCCGGCCGAGCACCGCCGCGGCGAGCAGCGTGGTCGCCGTCGCGATGACATACATCGCCATCATCAATAGGCCTTGTACGGGCACGAAGCCGAAGAGATGAGTGGGCGGAAAGAGGGCGGCAATGATCAGCGTGTAGACCGGCAGGCGGGCCGAGCAGGTCATCAACGGGATCACGAGCATGGTGAGCAAGCGGTCCCGTTCGCGCTCCATGGTGCGGGTCGCCATGATCGCGGGAATCGCACATGCGCAGCCGGAGAGCATCGGCACGAAGGCTCGACCATGCAGGCCGAGAGCGTTCATGATCCGGTCCATCAAATAGGCTGCACGTGCCATGTAGCCCGAGTCCTCGAGCAGTCCCAACAAGAGGAACAACAACAGGATCTGCGGCAAGAACACCACTACATTTCCCACGCCGCCTACCACGCCTTCGGTCAGTAGATCGCGCACGATCCCCTCTGCCATGTTTGCCTTGAGTGCGTCGCCGAGCCAGCCGAAGGCTGCCTCCACCCATCCGATCGCGGGATCTGCCCAGGTAAACAGCGATTGAAACACCAGCAGCATGATGCCGATGAAAATCGCGAAGCCCCACACTGGGTGCAGCAACACTCTATCGACGCGGTCGCTGATCGGCACCGTGTCGTCCGGCTTTGCCTCCGCGCCTTGGGCGAGGGGACCGATCCGCTCGTCGAGCCAGCGGTAACGAGCGGTAATGATGGCGTCGTCCAGGTCGTCGCCCGAACCAAATTCCTCGAAGCAGGCCAGGCAGGCTCGACGAAGATCGGGCGGAAAATCCTCCTCCGCGTCTTGGTGCCCGGCGTCGACGCTCGATAGAGCCCACAGAGCCAAGGCCCGGTTTCGACCGAGTTCGGTCCGCGCCTCGTCCGCGTCGCGGCGCCATGCTGCGGGCAGGGCTTCGACAACGGGTATCGTGCCCGACAGCAGCGCGGCGTCGTAGCTCACGTTCACGGAGCCGTGAGGCGGAGCGGTGAGGTTGGATTGGATCAGTGCCCGGAGTTGCTCGATGCCTTCGCCTCCGCGCGCGCTGGTCGCGACACAGGGGACGCCGAGGCAGGCGGTGAGCTCTTCGGCATCTGGGGGGGACGCGACCTCGTCGATCATATTGAGCGCGATGATCAAGGGGACCTCGAGCTCGATGAGCTGCAGGGCCAAATACATGTTGCGGACGAGCTGCCCCGCGTCGGCGACGAGAACGACGAGATCGGGCCGCTCGCAGCCTTCGATGCCGAGCGTCGCGGCGATCGCGATACGCTCTTCCTTCGACCGGGCGGCCAAGGAGTACGTGCCAGGAAGATCAAGTAATTCTGCCGCGGTTGGCGCGCCTTCCTCATCTGTCTTCAAGGCAGGAAAACGTAGATCTGCGCTGCGGCGCTCGACCGTGATGCCAGGATAATTGCCGACCCGTGCGCGTGAACCACTCAAGGCATTGAAGACCGTCGTCTTGCCGGTATTCGGATTGCCGATGAGGGCGACCAAGGGCCGCTTGGCGTGCTCGCTGTGGCGCGCTGAGGAGACGTCGTCAGCCATGCGATCGACTCCTCACGAGGGATCGACCTCGATGAAAGCCGCTTCGTTCTTGCGAATCGAGAGACTGCAGCCGCGGATCCGCAGCTCGAGGGGGTCGCCGAGCGGGGCCACCTGGCGTACCGTGATGCTCACACCTGGCACGACCCCGAGCTCGAGCAACCGCCGTCGAAAGCTGCGCTCGCCGCCCACGCACCTGACGGTGACGGCGGCTCCAATGTCTGCGTCTGCCAAGTTCACAGCGGGGCCGAAACTGGCACTCAGATGCAGCTAGGTCAAGCGGATTGGATTCTCCGGCCGCAGAGGTCTACATTCGCGGCCATCATGGTGAAGCGGTTTGACGGGAAAGTGGCTTGGATCACGGGCGGCGGAAGTGGCATTGGTCGCGCTCTGGCGATGGCGGTGGCCTCGGAGGGCGCCCACGTCGTCGTTTCGGGTCGGCGGCTCGAGCGGTTGGACGAAGTGGTCGCGGAGATTCGTGAAACGGGCGGTCAGGCGACGGCCGTTCGCTGCGATGTGACCGACGAGACGAGCTTGGCCGAGGCGGTGGCGGCGATCGTTGCGGAGCGGGGCAGTCTCGATATAGCGATTGCCAACGCGGGTTTTGCCGTCTCTGGTCGCGTGGAGAAACTCGATGCGGCAGATTGGCGCCGCCAGTTCGATACCAACGTGA
>JAPYTK010000094.1 GCA_029941785.1 Polyangiaceae bacterium
CTACAGCACGGCGCCTTTTACGATCTCACCGCTCCTCACGGGGACCTACGAGTTTCAGTTGCAGTTGATCAAGAACGACGGTTCGGATATGGCCTTCAGTCCTCTGATCGAGGACACGGTCACGTTCGAGGTCGAGTAGGCGCTAAACGCTTCGCGGGTGGCTCCCAATTTGTTGGGATGCGCAACGCCTCAGCTTTCGGTCTCATCTGCGACTCTGTCGAGTATGGCCGTCGTTGTGTTGCGGTCGAGACCGAAGCCCTCTGCGAGGTGATTGAGTACGGTGCGCTCGGAGCGACTTAGCCCCGACGACGAATAGGCCATGACGGCGGCGACTTTGAAGATCGCGAGTTGTTCTTCGGTGTTGGTCGCGGCGGCCACGATCACGTCGACTCGGTCCTCGACGGATGAACTGGCGAGCTCGAGAGCCAGATCGGCCATCAGCTCGTCGAGCATGGTGGAAGTTACCGCCTCATCACAAGCTTCGGCGACAACTCGCGCAAAAGCGACGCGCTCTTCGGCGTCGAAGTGATCGTCGGCGTTGGCGACGAGAAAACCCGCCTCGACGAGCGCGCGGAAGAGCCTCGCGCCCCTCGGGTCGAAACCGGTGCGCATCGTGTCGTTCGGCTGAACGGGTCGATCGGCGTAGATCCGCGACGACGTTTTGAGGAGCGACGCTCCTGTCGACTCCTCACGGCCGGACAGTCGAGCGAGAAGTTTTCTCAATACGCCGCCGCCTTTTTCCGCCATGCGGCTAGCCTACCACGAACGGCGGACCACGCTGAAGCGTCATCAGCTTTGGGCAGCAAGGAGTGAGAAGCTGCGCTAAGGTCGTTCTGTGGAGCGTTTCATTACGAGAAATTTGGCATGCAAAGAATCGCCCTGATCGTGTGGGCGCTGGCGGGCTGCACGGCCGCCGGATCGCCCAACAGCGAGGCCCGTTCGCCCGACATCGAAGCATTGCAGCGGGAGCTACCGGACCGCGAACGCTGCCCAACCACGCAGCCTATCGGCCGAAGCAACGAATTCATGCGTGGATACGGTTGTGCGTGGGTGCCGCCAACCGAGCACTGAGTGCAGCCTCGTTTCTCCGTCGCGACGGGAGTCGGTGTTCGAACTAGGTTCCTCCCATGATCATCGACGCGCACGCCCATTTCGATCCTCGGGTGTTGACGGTAAAAACCATGATCGAGAAGTTGGACGCGGCGGGGATCGACCGCGTGGCGCGGATCCCCACGATGATCGAGCCTCTGCCCTCAACGGGGCACGCTGATGCGTCGTGCCGGGCATGATCGGGATCAAGCTTCACCCTCATTGGCACGATTATCGGACCGAGCTTCTTCATCCCCTGCTCGCACGGGCCGAAGAACTGGGTCTGCCGGTGTTGAGCCACCTCGGCTTTCGCAAGCGTGGTGACTTTCGGACTTTGTGCCAGAGATTCCCCGGCGTCACCTTCATCTCGGCACATGCTGGTTTTCCATTTTATCAGATGCTGTGGAAGCATGGTCCTGACCTCAAGAACCTCCACGTGGATCTTTCGAGCCCGTACCTCGACAAGAAAATTGCCCGCGCGGCGGTATCAGCGCGCGGCGCCGAAGGCTGTTTGTACGGTACGGATGCGCCCTATGGTTTTTCCGGATCCGAAGATGGCGCCGACTACGATTACACGGCGATTCGCGGGTGGATCGATCGGATGGCCATCAGCGATTGGGACCGCGATCGCATATTTGGCGGGAACATGCTCGACATACTCGATCGGGCGGGGATCGGGCTCGTTCAGCGTGAAAAGGGGTGATGTGCGAACTCCCACCCGTCACGACGGATCGCAGCAGGTCCCCCTCGCGAGCCGTTTCGCTTAGTCGATCGAATAGACGAAGCTCGCCTTGGGAGCCCGCAACCATCGCTCGCGGATGGTGGCCATCAATTGTTTATGCGGCCCTTCGGTGTCGACGTAGGCGGCCACCAACTCGTCGGCTTTCGTCTTGTCACCACGAGCCTTGATTCCAGCGGTGATGGCCATGAACTTCTCGACGACCGGCTTGAATTTGTCGAGGTAAATCTCGATGCATCCGGTGTCGGTTCCAAGCGCAGACTTCTCGTCGGCTCGCCATGCGATCGCTCCATGTTCGACCAAGTAGCCGAGCTGAATGGCGGACAGTTGGCTGTAGGCCTTCGGCCGTCCGCTGGGGGTGTACATTCCGCGGGAGATATGACCGAAGGTCCAGGTAATGTCCCGTGTGTGCGATTGTTTGGCGAGCTTCTCGTCGAGAATTTTGCGGTCGGCAAGCCAGTCGACGAGGTAAAGGGCAGCGGTCTGGGCTTTGAGTTCCTCGAGCATGCTGGCTCGTGGCCCGCCGAAGATCTGAGGGGCCGTTTTGCCCTGCACTTTGTACTGATGGGCGGGACCGAGATTATGCGCCGCCTCGTGCAAGACGATACCCATGACCTGCGCTTCGGGTTCAGCCGTGAAGTGTTTCATCGAGGCCCCGCAGAGAAGGGAACCTGCCTGCTTCGTGAGCTCGGTCTTGCTGTCTGGATCCGTGTACAGGTTGGTCATCGCGACGGTGCGTCCTCGCCCCTCATTGGCTACCGGGCCCCAGTTTGGCAGACTCTGACCCACCGTCGCTCCGTGGGCGCTGCGTGAGTCCCCCGCGTTCAGCACGATGTCGATGAAGTCGGGGAGATGGAAGGCGACCTTGCGCGCCTCGTAGGGTTTGCCCGCGAGCTTCGCGAGCGCGACCTCCATGTCCCCCTTCACGGGGTCGAGCTTTCGCTGCCACGCAAGTGAATCTTGGTTGATTCGGGCAAAACTCACATGAAATCCCGCCTTGCGGTTGCACGGCTCGAAGTACACCTCGTCCGGGCCGATTCGGAGGTACCACTTCGAATTCGTGGCGTTCATCTTGGCCCACGCTTCGTCGGCCGAGCCCCAGTCGTTGTTGCCGAAGGCCTCGGCCGCTTTCAGTAAGTAGTTTTTGAAGGCTTGCTCGTCTGGTGTGTCGATCGCAGCGGCGGCAGCTTGCAATTCTTTCTTGATGGCGAGCATCTCGGCTCGATAGGCGTCGGTGTACGGCACGGCCTTCAGCTCGTCGCCCTCTTTCCGTACGACGTAAAATTGGTGAAGGAGCTTTTCGGCATTCTTGTGCTTCTTGAGCCCATCGCAGAACTTGGCGTCGGCTTGTATGTCCTCAGGGTAGAGGCCTGAAATTCGCTTCGCTGTGCTGGGGGTTGCGTGGCACGCTGCGTCACCCTCCGTTGCCGGGGCGGCACACCACGGTCCTTGATTGCGAAAGAGGACCATTTGGCTCGCAGCTTGGTCGGTCGGCACCTGCCCTGCGAAGCTCGCGGCGCCAGTTTGTTTGGCGTAGATCTTCTCGATGACTGAGGCGGCTGCGAGCACATGTTTGACGATGGCTCGATCTGCTGCGGAACCACCGGAGAAGCTCGAATGGACCAAGGTGGGGCGCCCTTGGCCGAGCTCCTTGACGATGAGTTGTTGGCGTTTGGCCTCGGCAGGAGCGAGCACGGCCTCCGTGCTTCTATTTGACGCACGTTTGACGATCGCATCGTAGGCCTTCTTGAAGACGTCGGTGAAGGTCTCCGCTGCCCAATGTGCGCGCTGGCCTTCTCCGTAGCCCCACAATACCGCAAGCTCCTCTGGGCTGATGGCGCCGTCCTTGTTGGCGTCGTTCCTCCAAAACAGTGGCAGATAAAGTTCGGCGGCGTAGCGATTAAAATCGACGCGGCTGACCCGCGTGGCATCGAAGGTCGCTGCCGTGTTCGGTGTTGCGGAGTCGACGGGTGGTGGATCGGCCGGCGGAGCGTCGCATGCGGCGAGGAGCAGCAGCGAAGTGACAAGACCGGTGCGGAGGCGAAGGGCGAAGCGTGCACTCATGAGGAAGGCTCGTAGCCGACACCCGAACGGAGCACAATCGTGAGCCCCCATTCGCCTCACCCTCCGCCAACAGGGGAGGGGGGCCGACGGTCCACCGACGCATGGCGGGAAGGAGGTCAACGGGACGGCTGAGTCGTGGGGCTCTATCGCTCGGAGCGACCTTGGCACTCGACGCAAAACGGCGTCTCGGGCTTGGCCTTCAAGCGTCGATACCCGATGGGCTCCTCGCATCGTTTGCAAGAGCCGTAGTCGCCCTGCTCGATCGCGCCGAGCGCGCCGGCGACTTGCTTGAGCCGCAGTTGGCTCATGGATCGGCTGGCCTTGGCCATCTGTTGCTGTTGGATCGCGTCCATCCGCGACAGTCGACCGATGGGGCTTTCGAGGCTCACGGGTTTGGCGTCGGCGTGCGACAGCGCCAACAGCGTAGTGAGATCGTCTCGAAGAGTGAGCAGGTCCTCGCGCAACTCGGCGACCTGGCTGGCGGTGGGCTCATCGTTCATGAGGGTTCCTTCGCCTTAGATCGGGGGGCGGTGAGGGTCGAGCTTGATCGGGAAATGGCGTGCGGTGGATGATGATTAGCCTAGGAGGAGTTGCGGCGATAAGCTGGCTTCATCATGGATGAGCGAGAAAGCAATTGGCGACCGGGTATGCTCGTGTTGGGGGCGGGCTTCGCCGCGTGGAGCGGCCACACTTACGTCACGACAATGGACCAGCCCGATCGCCCGCTCCTTGGGATCATGATCTTGTCCTTGGCGGCGGTGTTCTGCTTCTTGCGGGCTCGGAGAGCGGTGTGAGACGAATACTCCTGCTCGCCCTCCGCGCGTGTTGGCGATAACGCGGGTCCTGAGATGAAAATCGCGCTCGCAACTTGTGTCGATGCTCCCCATACGGCGAGTGACGATCATCCGATGCATGAAGCTCTGATCAGGCGGGGCATCGATGTGTGTATCCCTGCATGGGACGACGGGGCTGTCGATTGGGCCCAGTTCGATGCCTGCGTCGTGCGTACGACTTGGGATTACACCGAGCGCTGCGAGGCTTTCTTGGGTTGGGCCGATGAGGCGAGCCAACAGACTCGGCTCTTCAATTCGGCACCGCTCCTGCGGTGGAATAGCCACAAGACCTACCTGCGAGAGTTGCAGGAGGCGGGGATCCCTGTTGCGCCGACCGCGTGGTTCGATGCCGGTGCGGAAATCGAGCTGAGTTCCGTGCTCACCGAACGAGGTTGGAAGGAAGCGATGGTCAAGCCGCTCGTAGGAGCATGCGCGCGGGGAACCATCCGCGTGCGCGGTCCCGCGGATGCGAAGGCGGCTCAACCTCGTCTAGAGGCATTGCTGCGCAAGGAAGCGGTCATGATCCAACCGTATCTCCGTAGCGTCGAATCACGTGGCGAGTTGTCGGCCATCTTTTTCAACGGGCGCCTGAGCCATGCCCTGCGCAAGATCCCCGCTGCTGGCGACTACCGTGTGATGGACTTGTTCGGCGCTACGGAAGAGGAGCACACGCTGAGCGAACGGGACGAGGCTCTTGCACGCGAGGTGCTCCAGCGCGTTCAAGGATGTGCGGCGTGCACCTTGCCGCTGTACGCCCGAGTGGACTTTCTTTGGGCCGACGATGGTGAGCTGGTCCTCAACGAGGTGGAGATGATCGAGCCGATGTTGTTCTTCCAGCGATTTCCCGACGCGGCGGATCGATTTGTGGCTTCTCTCTTCGAGCGTCTTTGATGAGCCACGCTTGGGGGCTGCGGCGCAGGAGCCTGTTCGCGTCGAGGCCGCAAGGCCGCCGCGGTCCTCAGTTCGTGCGCAGGATAATGTGAAAACCGGACCTGGATTCCACCACGTTGCTCACTTGGTTGACCTCGAGTGAAAACGCTGCTGCTCCGAAGGCGGGATCGACGTCCTCTGGTTCGAGGGAGCCGATGCTTCCCGCGCGCGTTTTCGCGCCTCGCTCGTCGCTGAATTCTGCGACCAGCTCTGCAAAGTCGCGTCCCTGTTTGAGGGCCAGAAGCGCCTCGTTGGCCCGCAGACAGGCGTCTCCTCGGCTGCGCGTCATGCCTTCGGTTGCACGCTTCGAGCCTGCGTGGCGAACCAAGATGTGGCTGACGGAAATGCGTGCCGGGGCTGTGGCTGGGATGGATCCCGCCGCCTGGGCTTCGGCGAGACATTGGCTTTCGGGTGTGACGGGGAGCGGCGGAGCGGCGGGTGAGGTGGGCGCTTGTCCCTCGCTCATGGATCCGCAGCCGGCGAGAACAAGCGCACCGAGCATGCAGGCGATCATCTTGAACATCGAGCGGGAGTGTAATGAAGAGCGGGCCGAGCACCTAGCGGCCTGTGCACAGGGCAGGAGGTCCGAGGGGCGGTCGTCGTCGCCAAGTTTCTCGGTCACGACCTCCCTCAGCTTCGGTTCACTCCCGGAACAAGCCTCAGGGCGAGCAGGCGACCACGGTCGGCGTGTCGCCGGTGAACAGCTGGATTTCGTCCAGCAAGACGGGTTGGTTGACGCGTTGCCAAATCGCCTGGTCGTTCAGACCGAGTCCCTGAAATTTCTTGCTCTCCTTCGTCCAGTAGTGCGCGCGCGCCCAGCTATAGCGGATGAAAGCCTGCCAGGATGGGTTGGCTTTCCATGTGGCGTACAGTGAAGGATAGAGCGTTCGCGTGCGCTGAAGGTAAAGCTGAAGGTAGTACAGATGTGCAGCGACGCCATCGCGAAAGGAGTGGCCGCCGGTGATGTGATCGCCGACCGAGGTGGCGCAGGCCAAGCCAATGATGTACGCATTGAGTTCGTCGCCGAGGAAGATGAAGTCATAGCTTCCCGACGTCCCCATGAGGTATGTGCTGTCGTAATTCGACGTCACGCTGCCGCCCTGTTGTGCCATGCTCAGGATCTCGTTGCGGGCGAAGAAGGATAGCTTCGAGACGGTGGCCGACTTGGTCGTTCCCATGAAGTAGACGTGTTGACCTGGGGTGTTGAGTGCCTCATCAAAATCGTAGCCGTGGGTCTCTTCGTGGCACGCCGTGTCGATGGCCTCCATCAGGCCCGTCCAGTTGCTCATGTTGAAGTACTGGGGAAGGGACCCGGATAGCCACGGGTCGTTTTTCATCGTCTCCAGCACGTGGTGTCCGTTGGCGTAGCGGCGGTCGAGGACGGTCAGCATCGTCGGGAGCCATTGTGAACCCTGATAGCCATTCTTCAGGTCAGCGAGTGACACGCTGGTATCATAGGCCTCGGTGTAACATCCGCCGGCGCCGCCGCTCCCGGTGCTCGTTTGGGCGCTGGTCGCTCCGCTGCTCGTTGCGCCGACCGCGCCTGTTGCACTTTGCGGGGTGGCTGCGCTGCCGCCGGCGCCACTGCTCGGCAGCTTGGGGCCTGTACCGACGCTTTCGCCTGCGCCGGTGCCATCATCGGAGTCGTCCAAGCCTCGTTCGTCGCTGGGCCCGTGGACGGCGCAGGCGAGGAAGAGAAGTGAAAGGGTCGTGAGTAGGAGGGATCGAAACATGTGCAAACCGGCCAGCCGGTCGAAACCCTCTCATGTCGCAGCGACCGTGTCAACCGCGCGTCCTTCCTACTGTGGCCCGTGTGTGACAACTCCAGGCTCTGGTTTCCCGGTGCGTGAGCTCGCCGGATGCGGTACGAATCGTCCAGAGCATGCGATCGTTGGGTGATTGGCTTGGCGAGCAGCCGTACACACTGGGACTCTCTTCGGGTTTCTTCGGTTTTTTCGCTCATACCGGCGTGTTGATCGCGCTTGATGAGGCCGGTCTCTTGCCCTCGGCAGTCGTGGGCTCGAGCGCAGGAGCGCTCTGCGGCGGATTGTGGGCGGCCGGCCTTTCGCCCTGCGCGATGCGTCGAGAACTCGAGGCGCTGCAGAGGGCGGACTTTTGGGATCCCGCGGTTGGGTTTGGCGTACTTCGCGGGCGACGCTTCCGCGAAAAACTCGAGACCTTGTTGCCGGTGACGACCTTCGAGGCCTGTCGTGTCGACCTGGCCGTGAGCGTGTTCGACCTCCTGTCGGCGCGCACGCAGGTGGTCGACAGCGGTCACTTGGCATCGGCGCTTCACGCCTCTTGCGCCGTGCCTTTCATGTTCCAGCCGTGCCTGCGTGATGGCAGACCGCTGCTGGATGGTGGTATTTTGGACCGACACGGGCTCGCCGGGCTCAAGCCTGGCGCGCGCGTACTCTACCATCACCTCCGTTCACGTTCGCCATGGCGCCGGCGCCAGAGCGCAGCCTTGATGATCCCTGAGCGTGCTGGGCTGGCGGCTTTGGTGATCGGCGGCCTGCCCCGCTTGGGTCCATTTCGACTGGCGGAGGGATCGACCGCCATTCAGGTTGCGAGGGATGGCACGAAGCGAGCTTTGGACGAGCCGTTTCGTTTCACACGGTACGCGTGAAGAGTCTGCCCCAAGGCTGCGTGTGCGTCCTCCGATCACGTGCCTGATTGTCCACCTTCGGCGGTGGTTGGGTTTGCTTGACAGCAACTCGAGGGAAGGGAGGCGGCGTGTCGACGTCCGTCCTTCCCGCGGAGGTCATCGTGCGGGCGTGCGCGTCGCGATCGGTCGTATGGTCTTCTTTCGCGAACGCATATAAGAGCGCGCGCCGGCCCATCGCGCGCTCTTGCTGTGGGATCGTTGCGTGGCGCGGGTGGTCGGCAGGACATGAACATCGCCCGTCGACGAGATGGCCACGACCGCGGGGACCTTCTCGATGGTCCTCGCCTCGACGCGGACGGGCCCGGGTAGCGGTTGGCGCAACACCACGAGCATGGTTCCAAATTGAACTTGCGCGCCTGGATGAATCGTCTTGGTGACTTCGAGTACCGCCTTTTGCTCTGGTCGGTCGTCGTCCAACATCGAGTCTCGCTCGTCCGCCAGTTCGGCGATCAGGAGTCGTAAGAAGTTGATCTCCGACTGCACATGGCGCAGGCGAATGTGCTGTTTCGGATTCAGTCCTTCTTTTTTTTCGGCGAGCGAGCGCCATTTTTGGCGCTCCCGTTCAAACGGTTGAAGATGTTCGCTGAGGACGCTGATGTCATCGTCCTTGGCCAAGGCTGCGGCGGCCACTTCGGGTCGAATGCCGATGGCGATGCGCGTCTGCGTAGCAGCACCGCTACCGATCTCCCCTAGTTCTGCTCCGAGGCGCGCGTAGAGTAGTCCGCCGCGCACCGTCGCCTGTGGGGCGATCAGCTTCCCCAGTGTCTCGACGTCACATTTGATGAGTGCGGAGTTCACCAGAATATCACCGGCCGAGCGCAAGTTCGCTTCCTCTGCGAATTTCGTGAACAATTTGCGCTGAGCGCTAACGAGCCCGCGGCCGCCAGCGAGAATCCCGCCGAGGGCGTGGACGTCGGCATCTGAGTGTACGGTCGCTCCTTGGATGGGGCCACTGACGAAGATCGAGTCGGTCGACTTCACGGTGAAATTGTCCAAAACGGCGCCACCAATTTTTACCTCAATCGTGCAGACGATGTTCCCCGTCGCGAAGTCGACGTCGCCCTTGACGTTGACCGACTCGTCGATCCACAGCCTGTTGTCCTCAAAGCGAACCACGCCGGTCACGGCGGCGTAGAGGCGCATGCGCTCGTGCCCGTCATTCTCCTGGGCGCGTATGGTCCGATGCAGTTCAATGTCCTTGGGCATGGTCCGCGGCGGAAGTTCTTTCCCGTGTACGTCGACGCCGGACACCGCGGCCTTCGCCGGCAGGAGAGTTCCGAGCAGGTTGTCTTTCTCGACGCAGATCATCGATCGGAACGCATAGTGATCGCCGTCCTCGCCTTTCTTCCCGACCCGTGTCTTCGGCGCGACGGCCTTGTGCCAAGTCAGTTCTGCCGTGCGTCCTTGGTAGGGGAGCCGTCCCTCTGCGATGACCTGCGACTGAAATCGCGTGGTTTCGTTGGCGAGAGAATCACAGTAGGCATCGACTCTGGCCTCGACGTCCTTCGTGACGGCGACGCGGGCATCGGCGAGCGCGCGCGTCACCTCCTCGCAGTCTGGCAAGACTGCATTGGGGTCACGGGCGGCGAAGCTGATCTTCGCTGCCGTGCCGTCTGAGCGCACCTCGACTTTCAGGCGCGCGACTTTTGTTTCGTTCGCCATGTAAATACCCCCTAATTCTCAGCGTGCATTATAGCAGAATGCCCGATTCGGGCACGTACTTGGCGGTTTCGATGATCGGGCATCTGCGACGAGCCCGCTCGACAGACGGTGCCCGGAGCAATGGCGCCGTATCGCGGATCGGCTCTCAGTCCCAGGCGATATCGCGGAACAGGATGTCGCTGTCGTGTAAGGCGAGTCCGCCAGCAGCGGCCGCTGGCCCATGGTCAATATCGGTGCTGCTGTCGTTGACGGTCAGCGTGATCGTGTCGCTGTCTACGCGCTGGAAACTCATATGGTAATCGTTGGCTTGGGGCACGCTCATGGAAGTCGACAACCACAGCGGAGAAGCCCCGAGGAAAGAGAATTTTTCCACCTTGCCGCTCTTACGTAAGACCACCGCGACGTACTTGGTGGCGTTCTCGTATGCGATGAGTAGACCGCCCTCGCCGGGCGCCGCGAAGCGGGCTTCGAAGTGCTGTGTTGGTTTCTTGAGCCGGGCCACCGTCAGCACGCCCGCTGCTCGACCGCGGACGCTTGTCGAACTGACATGCGTCCACTCGAGAAAGACCACGCTCATGGGCTCCTGTTCGTTGTTCAGCCAATCCTCGATCGGCCCGTCGTAGCTCGATGGCATGCCGAGGAAGTTGTTGAAGGCCGTGGCGGCATCGACCCCATCGATGTCGACGGCGTCTTCGAACTCTTGGTAGTTCGCGGCGAGCGCGCCTTCATCCGCTGTCTCGAAATAGCGGGTGGCGGCCATCGCTACCGGTCGCTCGAAGCCTTGTCCGTTGACGATCGATGCGAGGTCCAGCCCATTGTTCTGGACGCTTTCGAGCGCTACGGCAAGAGCATCTTCTTGACTCAGCAATGGCAGCGCGCCGAGGCGCACGCAGCTACCGTCCCAGTCGTGGCGGCTGATGTGTTCCGCGATGCCCTCGACGTACCAGCTTGGAGGGGAGTGGCCCTTGGCTCGCCCAAGAAGGTGAAATTGGTGAGCCGCCTCGTGGAGTGCGAGCACCCGCGTGTAGTACAGGGTTGGCTGCTGATAGAGGTAGGCCACGCGAGTACCCGGATCGAAATAGCCCCCCGCGTTCGTGGGAGGGTTCGAGATGCCGTCTGCCATCATCCCCGCTTGCCAGTTGTCGTAGTCGACGTAGAGGTTGACCTTCTGCCTCTCGCCTGCCGCCAGCATGGGATGGACGTGAAAGTAGTCTCCGAAGGCTTGCCACGAGGCCTCGAGCATGCGCGCGATGGTCTCGGTTTGCGCGTTGTCGATCTCTGAGTAAAGCTCATAATGAGGTGTTGTGGCGATGCTGGCCCCGCTACTGTCGACCGACTCGATGGATCCGGTGTAGCAGCTTCCAGGATCCGAACCGCCCGCACTGCTGCTCGAGCCGCCCGCCGCTGAACTTGTCGAGCCTCCGGCACCGCTCGACGCGTCGAGTTCGTCCTCTCCGCAGCCGAAGCCGACGAGACTGAACGCCAACGTCAGGATCCATGGGACACGCAAACTCACGGAAAGAGTCTAGCCTGAAGATGCTGGTCTGTCTTGCTGCCTATGGACGCTGCTGCCGAGCCTCACGCCTCGTTGCGGAGGAACGCGACTCGGCTTGCATGTGCC
Source organism: Polyangiaceae bacterium (assembly GCA_029941785.1). GTDB lineage: Bacteria > Myxococcota_A > Polyangia > Polyangiales > Polyangiaceae > JAPYTK01. The sequence goes on from JAPYTK010000094.1 coordinate 11,607, forward strand.
GAAGGAGGGCGACGATATTCGCGACGTGTTCGCCCGCGCGGCCAACGAGATTTGGGTGCGGCGAGACGTCGAGGCGCAGCTGTTGCACCAGGGCGAGCAGTGAGCCCCGGGCACGTTTGGCATGGCTGCGGAAGGCAGACTTGAGATGCACCTGCTGTTGCGGCAGGCCGACCGCAGACTCAAGCGCGTCGAGCACGCTTTGATTCCAGGCCACCACGATGTCTTCGTCTGCGACGAAGCGTTGCCATGCCGCGCTCAGCTCCTGTTGTGAGGCCCCTGTCTCGAGGCGTGTCGACTCGATGCCCATATGCTTCAGGTGGAGCGGTCTGGGAAAACGTCCTTCCGGTGGGCGGACGAAATGTTCGAACACTTCACCGGTGGCGACGCGAAGCGCAACAACATGAACCAGGGCGAGCGGATCACGGCCGCTTCGGTCTCGCGGCGCGCACTCGAAGCTGACCGCCACCAGGTTTTTCGCCTGCTCGATGAGGCAGCGTGGTGCCCCGCGATGGGTGCGAGGCGTGCTCGGTTGGCGCGGGCCACGCTGGTGCTTCTTAGTGAGTTCGAGCTGCCGATCGATCATGGCATCGAAAGATGCGAGCAGGCTGTCGAGACCGCGCGTATCCGGCTCCAAGATCCGCAGCGCCTCCACGATGGCCTCGATAGTGGACAGGCATTGTGCGGTCGGCTCTTTGCGCAGGCGATAACGGCTCGGTCGCCGGGGTGTGAGCTGATAGTGCGGTCGTTGTTGGAGCCACGGGTTGTCTCGATAGACGGTGTGAGCTTGCGACCAGGTCCCGTCGATGACGATGAGGTTCTCGGGACGCTCGTCGGCTGGTAGGGTGGACAGGTCGCGAGCGTGAGCGTGAGGGTACAGTAGGCCGGCTCCTAGGGGCAGGGCGGGGGGAGGACCCGATATCGGAGAATGCAAGACCTCGACGTGCACCTTGGACAGACCGAGGCGCGCAATACGCGCGGTGCCGATGGGGTGGAAGCGCTCCCGCGGGTGTTGCATGACCCATACGCCTGTCCGGTTTGCGATACGGTCCACGTGGCCACAGATGCAAGTGAGCTGTGGCTTGTGGCAACGGTAACACTCGGCCCTCGCTTCGAAGGCGTTCTGTGGTGTGCCGCTAGGGATCATGTACCTCAGGTACGGGAACGCCGTCGCAGCATCAAGGCTAGTCCCATGAGGAGTGAGGCGCCCACCGGTCCTCTTGGGCCGGGTGTCTTGCCTGGGAGGGAGCACCCGCAGCTGCGAATGATGATGGGCGTCATGATGTCCATCGTCGCGGGCGATACCGTGATGATGACGGTGTCCGTCGCGCTGCTGAAGCCGTTGCTGACGGTCAGCTCGAAGCTCAGCTCGATCTCCTCATCGACTTTCGGCGCCAGGAACCGGGGCGTCGTCGTGGTGGGCTCGCTGAGCGTGACCGTCGATTCGCCGAGCTGCTTCCACGCGTAGCTCAGCTCTTTGTCCTCGGGATCGTGGCTGTCGCTGCCATCGAGTCGAACATCGTCTCCGCTGTGAACTTCCTGGTCGGGACCCGCGTCGGCGATGGGTAGAGGGTTGCAGCTGGTGGCGTCGTCAACGATGGAGGGGAAGGGCGTGTTGGTGATCCCTGACAGCGCAACCCGATGGATGAACCAGCCGACGTCGCCAGCGGCCTGATCGGTTCCAATGCGGAAGCGGATCCGCACCGTCTCGCCGGCGAAGGCATCGCCGAAGTTGACCGTCACCTCGTCGGTTTGTGGCCATGAAGGGTTGGTGGCGGCAAAGGCCTTTTGGTCCGACAGTGGGTTTTCCGCCTTGTTGCTCAGCGGTCCGCCGTAGCCCGGATCCTGGTAAACGAGGGCGTCCTCCCAGCTCTGTCCATCATCTTTGCTTATCTCGATGACGCCGCCGTCCCAGTACGTGGGCTCGTCGTCCACCTCGAAGCTGTGGCGGTGCACGAGGGTAAGCACGAGATCTTCGGTGCCGCTCACCTCGAGCGGTGGCGATTCCAAGTTCGTGTCCGTAATGTGGCTGGTGTCGATCCCCTGCCATACCGTATTGAGCGGATCGGCGAGCTCGCGAGACCACGCGTTGTTCGACTCTTCGCCCTTGGGCGTCCACACCGAGAGCCCGCTCTCAAAATCGTCGCTGGTTTCGGTCTCGGGGACATCGTCATAGTTCAGACGAAAGCCGACCTTCTTCGTGAAGCTCGGATTGCACGCGCCGGGCGCCTCGACGACGATGTCAAACTCGAAGGGTGTGGGTTTTTCCAGCGAGGGATCGACCGACACCTGCACGGTTACCGTCGCCACGGTAAGCGGCGCGAGGGGGTCGAGGACGATTTTTCCGTCGTTCTCGATGGTCACGCCCTTGGTGTCCGAATTGAGCGTCAGCGTGGCGGCCTCCAAATCGATGGGGCCATTGTTGCTCACGACGATGGTGATCAGGCCCGCTTCCCCAGCGTCGAGCACGCCGTCCTCGTCGCAACTGCTCAGGCTCTCGTCGATATCGACCGAGACGATCTTCAGCGCAGGGCCCACTTCGTAGCTCTCGACGACCCCGACATTGTCGAGGGCGTCACGGGGGGGGGCGGCCGCGCACGATCCGGCGCCCCGTTTCGCGAAGCCGTTCGCGAGGATCATCATGTCCTCGAAATCGCGGGCGGCGGCGTTGGCCAAGATGGCGTCGCGTTGCTCGGTGAATGTCGGATCGGCTGGCGCGAGTTTCATCCCCGCGACGATATAATCGGCCATCCGCCGGCGCGCCTCACTGAACGTGTAAGGGGCATTGGGCTGCTGCGAGCGCTGCAACAGGCCGACATATCCCTCGAAGAGCATGCTCGTCCAGATCTCGCCGGCGTTGTGCACTTCGGCGTTGTTGTTCGAGGTGCCTTGCCGTGGAAAGGTGGTGGGGAGGGGGACGCCCGCGCTGATGTGCTTGAAGGTGAAACCGTTCTTGCCCATGTCGACGGAGTAGGGGGCTCGTCGGATACCAAAGTAGCCGGGATCTTGTCGGGCGACGGACGCGTAGATCGCTGCCGCGAAGCTGCCCTCCAGATCGTCTCCTTGCCGGACGCTCGTCATCAGCGAAAAGAAATCGCCCCAACCTTCACTCTGGGCTGAGCATTGGCGGCTCGAGCACTTCACCAAGCGGTGGTGGATATAATGCCCCCATTCGTGGGCGACGATGAGGTTGTCGATCGTGCCGTCGTGCCGTGGACCGTTGAACTGTTTGAGCGTAGCGGAAACCTCGCCCATGTTGAGTGCTTGTTTGATCGCGTTGCCGTCCGACAGCGAAACGGACACCGCTCCGATCCCGGTGTTTCCATTGCCCCCGAGTGGTGGCGGGCCCTGGTTGGCTTGATGGTTCGCGATGATCACGCCCAGGGCGCCGGCGGTTTCGGCGCGCTGCACCTTGGAGACAAAGGTACAGCTCCCTCGATCGATCAGCGCGATCTTGCCGGTCAAGTCGTTCTGAATGGGCTGGCAGGCGTCGGCCGTGTTGCCAGAGTTGTCGTCGGCCAGCACCACGGTCGCGGTCACGTCGAAGTTCGTCGGGCCGAAGGAGGCCCCCGCGATGTTGAGACTCTGGTTGAGGGGCTTGACCTCGAGTGAGCGGCTCGACTCACCCGAATAGATGAACATCTGCATGCGGGGAGACTTACCGTCCGCCGGCGTGCTCATGTTGGCGTTGTTCATGCTGCCCGGCGCGTTGTCCTGTCCTTCTGCCAACAGAGGATCGCCAGCGAACCCTCCGCGACCGAAGTTGTCCTTCTGTGCGTTGCCGGCCGCCTCATCGAACCCTGAATCGTAATAGTAATCGTGTAGCCAGTTGTTCACGAAGAACAGTTGGGTGATCGACGCCATCCGCTGGTCGTCGTTCGCCAGCGCATCCGCGGCGGTGTCGAAGGCGTGATCAAAAGTGGTCGCGCTGGTGAGCGTGGCGCGCAGATCTCCCGTCGAGAAACCTTGGGGGGCCGAGTCGGTATAGGCGTCGACGTTGTTGCCGCGGGTATCGACGGCGCCGGGCAGTAGCCAAGGGTCGAAGGTGTTCGCGGGGTTGGTGTTGAGGCCGTCGACGCTGACGAGCACCGGGGTGACAAACTCGGGGTAGCTCCCGTCGGGTATGCCGCTCGGATGGGGCGTGTGGTCCGCGATGGGCCCATCGAGTGGGCGCAGTTCGCCGTCGTCGTCGGCGAACACGCGGTAACTGTGCTTTTCCGAATGCGTGAGGCTTTGACGGAAGAGGACTCGGCCATCGTTGGCGGCGATGACATAGGCGTACAGTTCGGAGTGGTTCTCATCCGCAAGCGCTCCGTCGATTTCGAGATAGTGCGCGGGGACCAAGGTGCTGGGCAGCGGAAACAGCACGGGTTTGCCCCGGGCCGGTGTGACGAAGGTGAGCTTGGCGTCGCGGATCGCTTGGGTCGGGCTCAGGTCGAATTCTTGGTATCCACCCGCGGCTTCGCGCTGCCCTACCAGATTCGAAGCGGCAAGTGGCAGCTCGTACAAGTCTCCGAAGGCCCGGGCGATCGCATCCGCTGTCGACAGCGTGAAGGGGCCCATCGGCCTGCTCGGCTCCTTGCGCAGTTGCCCCCCGATGGCGATGAGCTCGAGCTTACGATTCAGCAGGACCTTGCACTCGCTACGAAAGATCTCGATGCCCCCGAGTCGCTGCTCGAAGGTAACGATGATCCCGCCTCGTCCCGTGTCGTGCACGTGTCGCAGGCGCGCGCCGGACACCGTGGCGTCATCGATGCGGTAAAGTTGAGATCGCTGCCGCAGAAAGAAGCGCGCAGTGGCTTCAGGTAGGCGAGCGATCGACGGGGGAGCCGCGGGCGGGGGAAACCCGGCCCACGCGAAGGTCGGTACGCCCCGCTTCCGATCGAGCGAGGTGACGACGGTGCTCCCATTGGCTGGTGAGGCGGCTCGCTTCGAACGATTCGAAGTTTGGTAGTAGGCGTTGAAGTTTGGAGGGCTCTTGCTGCTGGCCGGCGAAGCGACAAGGGAGGTCAACAACAACAAAGCAAGACGAAGCGGGAAGTGACGCATGATGGCTCTCGGTTCGGGGTGCGGCGAACTTTACGCTGCGCCATCGCCGAAACGTACTGTTTACGTCCGGGGTGTAGGCTTGCGCTGTACCTGAAATTCGCTTCTGTCTACAGATCGGTGTTTTTCCGGAGCGGGCCGTGCAGCGACGGCCGCGGGTCGAAGGTGTCCGGGGCTGTGGTTTCCCGTTCGATGCGACCGTCACTCGACGGTCGCATCGTGTCGTCCCTTCCCAGTGTGAAAAGGGTGCAACGTCCAAGTCTTTGAAATGTGACGAAGCGAACCTGGCACGTATGCTGCAGTCATTGGCAGGCAACCGAGAACAAGCAGGGTGGTGGGAGGCAGGACGATGAAGAGACTCAGTAGGAACGACACGACGAAGGGCGAAGCTGTTGAGGTCCGGCGAAACAAGCGTCTCGTCGCTGCGTGCGCGATGGTAGCCTTCTCGCTGCTGCACTCGGCTCAACCCGGCCAGGCCTTGGCCCAACAACCCGGCCAGGCCTTGGCTCCAATCGAGGCGGACGACATCCTTCGAGAGAAGCGGTCGCCGAAAGCGACGACGAAGCAGGATCTCGAGTTGGCCGGTGGGTTCGGCTTCGGGATCGGCTACGGCTCTGCGGTCTTGGCGGTACCGGTTGTCCTCGCCGTGGGTCTCGGTCGGGCGTTTGGCTGCGTAGAAGATGAGAGCTTCTCGTGCGATCGCTCCAACCGGATCAACCCGCTGTATCTGTTTGTGCCTTTTGCTGGGCCGATCCTCGCAGCGGAGCGACCCATTGAGCGATCGGCAGTGTCGCCGGGCGTCAAGGCGGTTTTTTACACGATGAGCGCGGTGCAGGCCCTCGGCGCAGTCATGGTGCTTGGCTCGCTCTTGGCGGACCCCCCGTCTTCGCAGGGCTCCTCTAGCAACAAGCCGAATTCCTCTGGCCTACGCGGGTCGGTCGCCGCTGTCCGAGTGGTGCCGATGGTCGGTGCGGATCAGGTCGGCGTCGTCATTGGTGGCTCCTATTAGGAGCCGTCAACCGTGGCGCGCGGAAAAGGGCGTGTGGTGGCCGTGGCGTGCGAGCGGCCATCTTTCGGGCAGCTTGCGGCCCTTGAGACGTGGCGACAACGAAGTGGGTTGCTCTGCGCTGGGTTCCAAGAGAGGCTGCGGACTCCGAAAGGCAGATGACATGAGTAGCAATGCGCACGGAAGAACAAGTGAAGAGACCCCGCTGACCATTGGCGAGCCCAAAGCGCCTACCCACGGCGAGCGGGCGCGCACCCTCGTCGGAGCCGAAACCACGGGAACCCTCGCCACCTTGAATAACGATGGCTTCCCACATGGTTCTTACGTCACCTTCGCGCTCGACGGATCCGATCCGGTTTTTCTGGTGAGCAAGCTGGCCGCGCACACTCAGAATCTCGAAAACGACGCGCGCGCCTCCCTGCTCGTGCATGAGGTTGGAGCGACCGATCCGCTCTCCAACGGACGGGTCACACTGTTGGGGAAGTGCGAGCGCTTGACCGATGATGCCTCGGCTCGAGAGGCTTTTTTGGCGGTGCACAAGCAGGCCGAATACTACGTCGACTTTAGCGATTTTTCGTTTTGGCGTTTGGCGGTGCAGAGTGTCCGTTACATTGGGGGCTATGGCCGGATGTCGTGGCTGGATCTGGACGGATGGCGCAGCGCCCAGTGTGACCCCATCGCCGTTCACGCGACCGGCATTATCCAGCACATGAATGACGACCACGCCGACGCCATGGTTTGCTACGCGCGAGCCTTTACTCGAGCGATCGAGACGGACGATGTGGTGATGACGGGAATCGATCGCTACGGCTTCGAATTGAGCGTGGCCGTCAACGGCGGAAGGCGCCCCGCCCGTATCGCCTTCGAAGAACCGATCGCGACGCCTACTGACGCCCGCAAGACACTCGTGAGCTTGCTCGGATCAGCGCGGGCCCAACTCGAGGCGAAGCGGACGTCATCGCCGTAGGCCCGCAAGTGTGGGACCCCCGCGAAGGTAAAAAGTGATACCGCCGGAGTGTTGTGTTCAAGTGGGCGCCTGCAGTGCGATTCGGTGCCCTTTGGCAGCTTCCGCTGATGGTTTCTTCTTGCGTGACATCTGACACTCCTTCGAGGCTTTCTTGCCTCCGAAAGTGTCCCTTAACTCAGACCACACTTTGGTCCGAGTTTAGCTGACGCCATACAAAGTGCGCGAAACCACATGACCCGCATAAAATAACGTTCACACATAACGTTCACGCCTCTGCCACGCCCCCAGAACCATGGGAGAAGTTAGTGCGAAGGAGGGGAATTGAACCCCTACAGCCTTTCGGCCACTAGCACCTCAAGCTAGCGCGTCTACCAATTCCGCCACCTTCGCATGCCTTGTCGGCGGGCCCGAAATTAGTGAGATCGCACCAGAAGTCAAGCCTCCAGACGGCTCGGGCGTCACGAGCGGCAGGATTAGCTGTTGCCGGGTCGTTCCCGACGAATGGCGGCGGCCAATTCATCTGGGGTGAACGGCTTTCTGAGCCAACGGACGTCGTCGCGCAGAGCGACCGTCACGCTGCCCGACGTCACGATCAGGCCCATGGCGGGGTGCTGGTCCCGGAGCTCGCCGAGCACCTGATCGAGGTGGTCGCCGATCGGGGAAAGATCCATCAATAGGATGTCGAACGCGTCCGCGGCGAGAGCTTCGCGCATTCGGTCCAGCGATTCGACGGTCTGTAGCTCGGCCCCGCGCGCCGGGAGGCTGAGCTCGAGCAACTCGACGATGGCCACGTCGTCCTCGAGCATCAGCATGCGCAAGCCGTCGAGCTTGGTGGGGGCGGACTTCACCCGATGCACGGTCTTGGAGGCGGCTGCGGTTGGCCACGTCA
>JAPYTK010000095.1 GCA_029941785.1 Polyangiaceae bacterium
TAGCTTACACTCACCCACATAATTCGTAACATGTCGATTACAATATAGATTATTGGTTTTTCATGGACCACCAACAGTCGACGAGGTCCGGCGTGGCTCTCGGAAGATGAGACTCGGCGTGCCACGGATCACAGCGCCGCAGCCGGGCACGAGCGAGATCAGCTTTCTTCGTTTAGACCCGTCGCGGCGCGAATGTACGGCTCGAACAACAGCCAACCGAGACCGGTCGCGATACGCCGAGCCACGTACAACCGCGGGCGATCCACGCCGCTCTTCTCTGCCGCCGTCACGAGCATCTGCGCCACCGGAAAGCGCGTCTGAATGCTGTCCACGTCTTCCCCGTCGAGAAGCGCTCGCGCGAGAATGCGGAAATACGTATCGTGGGTCGCGGTGGCGGTCCCCTCGAATGTCCGCCGGATGAGGCTACTGATGTCATCGCCTTCGGCGGGTACGACGTTCGCGCTCACCGCGGCGACGAGGCGCTCGACCACTTCCTTCTGCAAGGCAGACTTCGAACCGAAGTGTCGATGAACCAAGCCGTGGTTGACGCGGGCCTTCTTTGCGATGTCTCGCACGCTCACCGCGCTCGCTCCGTGGTTGGCGAAGAGCTCGGTCGCCGCCTCGATCAGCGCCTCACGCACCGCTTCCCGGCCCTGCGGTCGAGAGCTATCGACTTCTTCGCAGCCCTCATCGCTTTGCGGGTTCACCTCGTCGGACACGGGCGCAGTCTGCGCGCTGGCAGGCGATGAGGTCAAGCCTGTTGCGGAGCGCAACGTTGCGAACGGCAACAAGAGGCGCCGACGCAACGCACAATTGGGGCCGCCGAGTATCTAAGTCGTTGATCCAACAGGAATCGAGTGGTCGGCACGGGGCTTGCGATGACAACGAGCATGAACCGAAGTCAGCACGCCTCGCTCGCCGCCTTGGTGCTCTGCATGAGCAGCGGATGCACCAGCAGCGATTCGATCCCGCGTATCTCGGGCGCCCCCAGCCTTCCCTCGGACGTCAGCTCTCTGCGTTACAAGAGCGACTACACCCTGTCAGGACTCACCACCATTGGCGACGGCATGATCGTGGCCAGCGACGAGGCGGCACTTTGGCTCAACGACAGCTCGCTCAGCCCCTTGTTGGTCCGTGCCGACACCGGCGAAGCGGCCGCGACCGGGGCCGTACACAGCGTCACAGCCCGCGCCTACGACGTGTTGATCAGCAGTGATCAAGGTCTGTACGAAACCTACGATGATCAGCTGCTCCGCTCTCCGCTCAACGAGGACTTCAGTGAGCCGTCCTTCCACGCGCTACACAGCAGCGGGCAAGGCTCACAGGAGCAACTCTGGGCCGCGACAGCAAACCGCGTTTACCGCATCGCCGACGGCTCGCTCACCCAATGGACCCTCGACTCACTACAGGGGGAGATCGTCTCGATTGGCTTTACCGGCACCATCGCGCTCATCGCCACGTCCGAAGCGCTCTATGAACTCGACCCGACGCTGGCCGACCTCACGCCCATCGAAGCCGAACTCGGCACCGTCTACGGACTCAGCGTCGGCAACGATGGCGGAGCGTACGTCGCGAGCGACGCCGGCCTCGTCTCGAGAACAAGCGACGGCGAGTACCGCATCTACACGCTGAGCGATGACGAGCACGCCGAGCCGGTTACGGCGGTGCACGTCGATACCTCGGTCGGGGTCATCGCGGCAACGAACAGCGGACTGATCACGCTCGATGAGCAAAACAGCTCTCCGGTCGGCCTCGCCGCCTTCGAAGGTTCACAGCAGGTCTCCGCCCTCAACGCTGACGACGATGGCTACGCATGGCTCACCCACGGGCAGAGCCTTCAGGGATGGCTGGTCGGCACAGCGACGAGCTTCGACCAGGATGTCTCGCCGATGTTGGAGGCAGAGTGCACCCGTTGTCACGACGAGGGCGGCACAGGTCCAACCTTCGATCTTCGCGATTACGACGTCGTTCAAGCACGGGCGATCGACATCATGACGCGGCTGGATGCACAGCAAATGCCCCCCGACGAATCCCTCGACAATAGTGACTACGAAATATTCCGGCGCTGGTACCGCAGTGGCCAAAACCCCTAGACCCGGTGAAGCACGACATGACTCTACGACGAAGCATCATTTCCCTCATCCTCACGAGCGTGGCCGCCACGACCCTCGCCCCGACCGCGCTGGCCGAGGAGAGCGACGACGCCCCCAACGACGCCGCCATCTGTTCGCTCTACGAACCCATCGATAAGTACCAGCTCTTGCGCCGGCTCTCGCTCGACCTGCGACACCGCTTGCCAAGCTACGAGGCCTACCGTCAACTCGACGGCGAAGACACGGTCCCAGACAGCGTCGTCGAGGATTACCTGCAGTCCGACGAGTTCCGCGAGACGATCCGTCGCTACCATCGCAAGCTACTGTGGCCAAACATCAGCAATGTTCAGCTTGCCACGGTCGGATTCATCTTACGAAACAGCAACACGACCACCGGCGGACCACCCAAAGAGCCCAACGGTCTCGTTTACCTCAACAACCCCCAGCGCTCCGTCAAATACCGTGGGGGAACCAATATCCATAGCTGCCAGGACAAGCCCCAAACGAGTATCCAGCCCGACTACAAGCTCGGCGAAACGCCGACCTGCGAAACGGTCGTAGACAAGGGCGTAGAGTACTGCCTCGATGGTTATGTCGAGATGAAGCCCTACTGGGAGAGCGATCCCAACAAGACGATCAAGCTCTGCGCCTTCGAAGCACAGACCGCCGCCACCGCCACCCAAAAGAACGGGCCGCCCAACGGTAACGGACCGGTCGAGACCGTCAGCTGCAACGACCCGGTCAGCTACAATAATCCGCAATGTGGTTGCGGTCCGAACGCCAGCTATTGTTGGGGCGGCGACGTGCCCGCAGCCGTGCTCGAATCGATGGAAGAGCAGATCATGCGCACGGTGGACGACCACACCATCGGCGGACGAGCCTACTCGGAGATGCTCACCACGAGTGAGGTGTACACCACCGACCGGCTCGCCTTCTTTCAGCGTTTTCTTGCGCCGATGTCGGGCCCAGAGCGCACCTACAACACCTGGCACGAGGGTGACGGAGCCCTCCCGGACAACCCCGATTACACCAGCACGACCTGGTACGCGACGACCCGCGGCGACGGGCACTCGGGCATCCTGACCCTGCCCGCCTACACCCTGCGTTTTCAGACCAACCGGGGCCGGGCCAACCGCTTCCGGATCTCGTTTACCAACAGCTATTTCGTGCCGAGTTCGGAGCCAGACACCGAAGGCTGCAGCGAAACCACGGACAACCTCAGCGAGCGGTGCACCTGCCGTTATTGTCACATCACGCTCGAGCCGCTCGCGGCTCATTTCGCTGGCATCGCAGAAGCTGGCACGACCCTCGTCGACAGTTTCGAGATGGACCGACCGGAGTGCATCACGAACAGCCAGAAGCCCGGCTTCGACCCATGGTGTGGCCGCTTCTGGGTAACCGATCCCGACGCGGACAACGCCGGGCGGCTGATCACCCACCAATACGCCCAGGAAATCCCTTCCGTTCAGGCCGCGATCGACGCCGGTCCTCGAGGGCTCGCCCAATCGGCCATCGACGACGGTAGCTTCGCCCGGGGCACGGTACAGCACGTGTTTAGCCACTTCGTCGGGCGGGAGATGAAACTCGACCTATCGAGCGTCGAGGACGAGACCCCCCTGCTCGATGAACTCGCCCAACAGTTCCAGGCAGAGGATGACTTCGTCGCCCTCGTCAAACGCATCGTCGAGCTCGACGCCTACCGGAGGATCCGATGAAAAAGCTGACCACCACGATGACTCTCGCCGCGCTCGGGATAGTCGCCCACCTCTTCGCCAGCGGCTGCGGCACGAGCCCCGACGCGGATCCCGTAGACCTCGGCTCGGTCGATACCCTCGATGCCGAAGAGCCGCCAGCCCACAGCAGCACGCGGCGAATGACGATCGACCAATTACAAGGTTCGGTACCGGTTGTCTCAGGAGGCCTCGACTGGAAGACCCAAGCGAAGAAAGGCTCGGGGATGGTCAACTCGTATGAGCCCGAGCAACTCGGCGCCACCCTTGGTCGACCGGACTACGTCATGGTCCTCAACGAGCCCGCGGAGGTCAACTCGCTCTACGTAAAGTTCGCCGACGACATGGCACGCTATGTGTGCGACGCCATCGTCGAGCGAGACGCCACGACAAGCAGCGCCGACACCCGCGTGATGACCCGCTTCGTCGACAACGACGAAACCGAGGACAGCGCGAAGATCAACGAAAACCTGCGCTACCTGCTGCTTCGGTTCTTGGGACAGTACACCACGAGCGAAGAAGAGACGGCCAATCTCAAGGCCGTGTTCGACGGAACGGTCGCCTCGACGACAGAACTCCCCCCCGGGTCAACACGAGCCCTCGAGGGCTGGCGCAACGTGTGTGTCGCCCTGTACAAAACCCCCGCCTTTCACGTCTACTAGCCCGCTCGCGCAGGGAGATCATCTCATGAAAAAGCATCACATCACCAAGCTCAGCCGCGCCATCTCCACCCTCTCTCGCCGTCGCATGCTCGCGGCTCTCGGGCTCGGCACCGGCGCTGCCATGTTCGGCCAAGCGCTCAGCCCTTCCCTGGCTCGGGCCGATTTTGACCCGGACACCGCACCCATTCTCATCTCCTGCTACTTCAACGGCGGATACGATCAACTTCTCGCCTTCGATCCTCGAAACAACGACAATTATGCTGACGAGAACAGTGGCATCTATCCCGGCTACCAGCTTCACGCCGACAGCGACGTCCTACAGACACTCGGCGACTATTCCGGCGGCATCGTGCGCCCGAGCGGGTGCCAAGTCGACTTCGGACCGGCCGCCCGCAAGCTCGCCGAGACTCACTATGACAAGCTGTGCGTGCTTCGGGGCATGGACATGGGCACGCTCACACACGAAGTTGGGATGCGCTACTTTCTCACGGGGAAATTTCCGCGAGGATTGTCCGCCTCAGGTAGCGCCCTACCAACCGTCATGGTCGACCAAGTCGGGACCCATGCCCCCATCCCCAACTTGGTGATGGGCATGGAGAGCTACAACGAGGGACTGGCCCCGGCCGCCAGCGGCCTGCGGCTCAACGAACTCGACGATCTGGCGAGCGTACTGCAAGCGCTCGAGCCCGAATTGGCCCTCGACGACAACGCCAGAGGCCTCATCGACGGTTACGTCGCCGGCCTCGACTGCCACGGCCAACGCCTCGACGCGGACGGCCGGGTGTCAGACTATCTCGCCAATCGGAGCAAGGCGGAGGTGCTCGCGTCCGGCGAACTGTTCCAATACTTCGACTTCTTCAAGCCCGCCAATCAGCTGAGCACCGACGTCAAAGCGCTGCTCGATTACTTCGGGGTTCAGCCTGGAAACCAGCGCGATCTTCAGAGCGCTAAAGCGCAAGCCGCCCTGGCCGCCCAAGCCGCGGTCAAGGGCGTAAGCCAGGCGATTTCGATCCAGCTCGCCACGGGGATCGACCACCACGACGACACCTACCAAGATGACCACGCCGCCGCGGTACGCGAAGGGCTCGACTCCATGAGCCTGCTCATCAGCTATCTGGAAGAGGCCGGGGTTTGGGATCGCTGCATCTTGGTCGCATGGTCAGAGTTCGCCCGAACGCCACGGATCAATGGACGGGGCGGGCGGGACCATCACCTCGCGTCGAGTTGCCTCGTCGCCGGTAAGGGGATCGCAGGCAACCGGGTCATCGGCGCGACGGAAGACGCGACCTTCGGCACACGGGGCGTCGATCTCGACACCGGTGAAGCTGTCTCCGAGGGAGGCGTGGTTCTCCGGCCACCCGATGTCCACGCTACGATGCTCAAGGCGATCGGCGTCAATTACGAACATCTGTCCAACAACGATCCGCAAATCATCGACGCGATGTTGGCCTAAGACCGCTCCGCCTAATGGGGCACACAGCCACTAGGCGAGGTCCGACGAGCGATCACTCGCGATGTGGTAACGATCGAGAATGCGCTCACCTGCATCCGCCGCGGCCCCGACGTCCACGACCAGGTGGCAGCCGCTCGACACTTTGATATCGACCACATCTTTCGCCCCCTGCAGCAGCTCCACAAAGTGCCCCAAGTTGCGCGGACGAACGCCGTTCACCAATTCGACCGTGACGTCATCGCTGTCCTCGTAACCCACGCTGATGTCATCCGCGAGAACTTGGCTCAGCACGATGACTTCTTGTCGCTCTTCGGTTCGCAACCCAGAATAGTACATATGGAGAAGCTCTGCGGGAGCCTTCTCCCACCAATCGTTCCATGTGCGGAGGAAATCGAGCGAAAGAGGCTGAAACACGAAGCCAGCGAAGATGACGTACCGTGGGCTCTCATCGTAACGGCTGCGTGGCACGAGCCCCTGATAGGGGCGAAGCTCAATTTTGATCTCCTCGATCGTGCCCTTTCGTAGAACCGTCGCGTGGATCTCGTCCCCTACGTGGTGATCCCCGAGGAACACATCAAAGCTGGTGCGGTAACGATCGGCGTAGCGAACAGTAGCGTTGTTCGCGATATCGTAGCCGTCGATCTCGAGAATCGCATCACCGACTTGGAGATTGCCCCAGGCCGAACCGGCATACTCGACGCCGATGACGAGGACACCGCTCATCCCGTTCCGCAGTCCGGACCGCTCGCGAAGAGAGGGGTTCTCGAGATGCTGCGCCATGACCCCCAAGCCGGGGATTTGGGACGACCGGCCCTTCTCGACGCCCAATAGAAACTGGCGAATGAGAGCAGCGGGTACCATCTCGCCAATGTTCTCAGCATCTTCGAGTGCCTGAAAGGCGATCCCTGCAACCTTGCCATCTTGGTAGACGGGGCCGCCACTGTTTCCCTCGTTGATCGCTGCATCGACGGTCACCGCCAAGAGCTGGCGCTGCGAGTGACTGTATCGCTGGACTTCGACCCGTGAGACGACCCCTTCGGTGATGGAAATCTCTTCCCCCCCTACCGGGTATCCGACGACGCTGACCCGATCACGAAGATCAGGAAGACCACCGAGAATCTGCGGCTCGACGCCCGCAAGACGGGCCGGCTCGCTGAGTCGAAGCAGAGCCAAATCGCAGTCGTGACAGACCGCCTCGACGCGGGCCACCATCTTGTTGGGATCCGACACCTTCTGCACCTGCAAGAAGGTCGCCTCCGCCACGACGTGCGCGCCCGTGAGAATGCGGCCACCCTCGACGACGACGCCCGACCCCGTGCTGCTCGACGGCGCACACGACTGCCAAGGACTGCGATAGTCGGGCCGCTGTGTCGTAGCGAAAATGCGGACAACGGAATCGTACATGGGTCGTTCTCCTAGCGCTGCATCGCCTTGATCTCGAGGTACTCCTCGAAGCCGAGAATACCCGACTCGCGCCCGTACCCGGACTGTTTGTATCCACCAAATGGGGCGCGGGAGTTGAAGGGGGCGCCGTTGATGTCGACCTGACCGGTTCTCATGAGGCGAGCTACGCGCTCGGCCCGTGCTGCGTCCGCCGACCAAACCGCTCCACCCAAACCATAGGGAGAGTCGTTGGCCATCCGGACGGCGTCCTGCTCGTCCTCGTAAGCGAGAATGCACAACACCGGGCCGAAAATCTCCTCCTGGGCGATAGCCATGTCGTTGCGTACGTCCGCAAAAACCGTCGGCCGCACGAAAAACCCTCGATCGATTCCCTCCGGCGGATCCGCTCCGCCAGTGACCAGGGTCGCCCCTTCTTCGACCCCCCGCTCGATGTAGCGCCGCACGCGATCACGCTGCACGGCCGAGACCAGCGGACCGAGACGCGCCTCCCCGCCGAATGGATCGCCCACCGAGAATTTCTCGGCCGCCTTCTTCGCGAGCCGAGCCGCCTCATCGTGCCGGTCTTTCGGCACGAACATACGCGTGAGCGCCGAACACGTCTGACCCGAGTTGAGGTAACAGTTGCTGACGCCTCGTTTGACCGCCAGCCCGAGATCCGCGTCGTCCAAGATAATGTTGGCGCTCTTGCCCCCGAGCTCAAGCGATACGCGTTTGATCGTCTCGGCGGCCAAGGTCGCCACCCGTTTGCCCGCGCCGGTCGATCCCGTGAAGGAGACCATGTCGATTTCGGGATGCCGAGCAAGCGCCTCGCCCACCACCGGCCCGATGCCGCTCACCAAATTGAACACGCCCGGTGGAAGTCCCGCCGCGTCGATCACTTCAGCCAACACATAGGCATTGAGAGGCGCGACCTCACTCGGTTTGAGGACGACCGAGCAACCCGCCGCGAGCGCAGGCGCGACCTTGTTGATGATTTGATTGAGGGGGAAGTTCCAAGGCGTGATGCAAGCCACGACGCCCACAGGCTCCTTCACGACAAGCGAGGAGCCCACCTCCTCTTCGAAGGGGTATCGTTCGAGGAGTTCGGCATAGTAGCGAACCGCAGCGATGGGCCCAGCAACCTGAATCGCCCGCGTCATCGGCAAGGGCATGCCGACCTCGGATGCGATCAGCATGGACAACTCGTCGGCGCGAGCCTCGAGTCCATCCGCAATCGCGTGAAGTTGAGAGCACCGGGTTTCGCGCGCGCTCGCTGCAAATCCGTCGAAAGCACGTCGTGCCGCCGTCGCGGCATCATTCACGTCCTGGGCGCTTCCCGACGGAACCGAAGCCATCACCTCTTCGGTTGTGGAATGGATGACATCGATGGTTTTGTCGGCTGACGACCCGCGCCACGTTCCGTCGATATAGATTTGGTCATGGTGGTTCATGGCTCGTCGGGACGAGATAGCACAGTTGCTCTCTGCCTGTTAATGACCGCCGCAGGGATCACTGCCGGTGGGCTGAAACCGGGTCCGCTCTTTTTCATCGACGGTGGTTGACAAAGTCTTGGGCGTGCACACGTTGGATTTGTAGGGAGCGACGCAGCAAGCGCTCGCCCCATCGCCGGCCCCTCGGCCGTAGTCAACGAAACAAGCACATTCGCTTGGCGCGTGTTCTGTGCACGCACCAGGTCACGGATAGGAGAATTTTCATGCTCGATCTCTTCGCAGGTGGTCCCCGGCCACTTCACCACGAACTTACACTCTTCGATCAGCTGCTGCGCGTACGCCCCGCCCTCACGCGACACCCTTCACCGGACGAGTCCGTCTCGACCAAGGTCATGACCCCCGACGCGATGCGCCGCTGGCCAAGCGTGAACATCGTGGACACGGGCGAGACGATTCAACTCGAGGCTGTGGTCCCCGGATTTCGCGCCGATGACATTCAGCTGAGCTTCGAAAACGAGACGCTCGAAATCGAAGGCAAACTCGACGCCAAGGAGCCAGCTGACGATGAGGGAAAATCAGACGATCACAAGATTCTTTTCTCGGAGCACCGTCAGCTCAACTTCAAGCGTCGCTTCCGCCTCGGTGTAGACGTTGACGCCGATCGGATCGAAGCCACGATGGAAAACGGCGTGCTCACCGTCGTCTTGCCAAAAGTAGCGAGCGTATCGCGGCGAACGATCGCCATCACGACCGCGAGCTGATGCGGAACGGCGCCCAGCCCTAAGCACACAAGGCTCTGTCCCCCACGCTCGCAAGTCACCCGTCCTTCTCTCTCCTCCAGCGCCGCCCGTGTCGCAAACCCACGCGACACGGGCGGTTTTTGTATGTACTCTGTCGTGCGTGAGGAAGGCTCGCTACGTTGCCCTGCTAGGGGTCTGGGTCCTGGCCTTGGCCAGCTGCCGCACCTATAACGAGGACCTGCTCAAGGGAACCGTTGGGGCGGGCGGGGTCGGTGGCAACGGTGTGGCCGGGAACATGGGCCAAGGTGCCGCAAGCAATAGCTCATCGACCGCGCACGGTGGCGGAGGCTCAGGCGGAGTCGGGGGCGCAGGGGGCGTAGGCGGCGTAGGCGGCGTAGGCGGCGTAGCACTGAGTAACGGACAACCGTGCACCCGCGGATCGGAGTGCGAAAGCACCCAATGCGTCGACGAGGTGTGTTGCCTGGATGCCTGCGACAGCCTCTGCTCTTCCTGTAACGTCGCCGGTAACGCCGGAGTTTGCACCCCGATCCCCGATGGCAGCGATCCCGATGTCGAGTGCGGTGCAGACAGCTGCAACGGCGAGGGAGGCTGCCGCTGCACCGACGGCAAGCTCAGCACGGGCGAGAGTGCTGCCGATTGTGGCGGCGCCGTATGCCCAGCGTGTGCCGATGGCAAGACGTGCAACATGGCTAGCGACTGCCTAAGCGGGGTGTGCTCGACCACCTGTCAGCCCCCAAGCTGCACGGACCTGGTACAGAACGGCGACGAAACGGCAGTCGATTGCGGGGGTAGCTGCCCAGACGGCTGTCCCAACGGCAGCGGCTGCAAGGACGGCAAGGACTGCCTCAGTCAAGTATGCATGGCCGCGACCTGCCAGCCCGGAGCGTGTGGAGACGGTTTCGTCAATACCGCAACGGAGACATGCGACGACGGCAACAACGACAGCTTCGATGGTTGTTCCGCCGGCTGCTTGTTGCCCTCCTCGCATCTGCTGCTAAGCGAAGTGGTCGTCGCGCCGACGGGCGCCGAAATGGTCGAGATTTATAACCCGACGAACAATGCGGTGCCCCTCGACGATCACTACATCGCTGACTTTAATACCTACTACGCCATCACGACCGGAGGGGCCATCCCGAGCAGTGCAGACTTTCTCGCGCGCTTTCCTGCAAACAGCAGCGTGGGAGCGGGGGGCTTTGTCGTCGTCTCGCTCGAGAGCGCGGCCACCTTCAAAGCAGCCTATGGGAAAGACCCCAGTTTCGACTTCGACCCGAACGACAACGGTGCCCCCGTCATGCTGGGAAGCTTTGGCGCGAGCAGCGGGCTGACCAATACGGGAGAGATGGTCGTGCTTTTTCAGTGGGACGGCTCGAGTGATCTTGTCTCCGACATCGACTATCTCGTCTACGGAAACACCGCGAATGCCGCCGACAAGACGGGGATCACGGTCGGACAATCCACGTACAAAAACGACACCCCAGCCGTGAACCAGGTGGCCTCCAAGAAACCCGAAGCCAACAAATCGATTCACCGCTGCGACACAGCCGAAGCAAGCGAAACGACGAGCGGCGGAAATGGGCAAAGTGGTCATGACGAGACCAGTGAAAATGGTCTTAGCGCCTGGACGCTCACCGCCGGCGGCTCTCCCGCTGCCGCGCCCGCCAAGAACCTCTGCCCATGATGATGCAAGGGCTCGTTCGGTGATGTTTGAGGCCCCGCAGACCATTCGAATTAGCGGGAATTGGCCACTGTTTCTGGTAGGCTAAAATTGAATACGCGCGCGCCATGAAAGTAGGGATGAACCAACTTGGATCGTGGTGGCTCATCAGATGGGTCATCGCGGGCTCATGCCTGGTAGCAGCGTCCATGGCTGGTTGCCTCCTCGATCCCGCGGGACAAGCCACGCACGTGGCTGTGGGCGGCTCCGGCCACCAAGGCGATCCGGGCGGCGGAGGCGCCGGGGTAGGAGGAGGCACCGGGGGCCAGGCCGGTAACCCCGTCCACGAGTGCGATGATGCGAGCACCTGCCCGGGCCCGAACACGAGCTGCACGACGCCCACATGCACCGATCATGTTTGCGGTGCTGCCTACGAGCCCGCGCTGACCGCATGTATCGAAACCGGCGGCTCGATCTGCGACGGCAAGGGGAACTGTGTCGAGTGCCTCGACAACAACCAATGCGACAACGGCATGCTCTGCGACATCGTCGAACAGCGCTGCCTGCCCCCAAGCTGCGTGAACGGTATCGTGGACGGCGAAGAGACCGACGTCGATTGCGGCGGCAGCACCTGCACGCCATGCGACAACGGAAATGCCTGCGGCGATTTTAACGACTGCAAGAGTCACTTCTGCTCGGCCAGTTCCAACTCATCGGGCGGTGCGGGAGGCTCGGCAGGCTCAGGAGGAACGGGAGGCTCAGGAGGAACGGGAGGCTCAGGAGGCTCGGCAGGCTCCGGAGGCTCGGCAGGCTCAGGCGGAACGGGAGGCTCGGCAGGCTCAGGCGGAACGGGAGGCGCAGGTGGCGCGGCCGGTTCAGGCGGCGCAGGTGGCGCGGCCGGTTCAGGTGGCGCGGGCGGCGCGGGCGGTGCAGGCCCGGTGTACTACGTCTGCGCGCCATGCCTCGTGGATGCAGCGTGCCCGCCGGGTGAGTACTGCAGCAGCAATGCGAGTGGGACTTGCATCCCACCAAAGAACGTCGGCGCCGCGTGCGAAGGAGACAGCGCATGCAGTAACGGCCTGTGCCGCGACGGGTATTGCTGCGACCTCACGTGTGACGGGCTTTGTGAGGCATGCAACCTCAGTGGCTCAGAGGGCAACTGCAAGGCCCACTCCCAAGGCACAGATCCCGACGGCGACTGTGCGCCCGACGAGTGCAGCGGGACCAAGGGTCTGTGCCAGTGTGCGGACAGCCTGACCACCGGGACGGAAACGGACACCGACTGTGGCGGCGGGATTTGTCCACCATGCGTCGATCTGAAAGCCTGCCTGGTGGCGAACGACTGCGAGAGCATGGTGTGCACCGGCGCCATCTGCCAAGTCCCCTTGTGCGGCGACGGCGTCGTACAACCACAGAACAACGAGGTGTGCGACGACGGCAATCAAAACAACCATGACAAGTGTCCCGATGGCATGGGCGGCAGTTGCCAATTCGCCGTGTGCGGCGACGGCTGGACAGAACTGCTCACCGAAAGCTGCGACGGAGATGACAACGGCAATCCCGGAGAAACGGCCACCTGCAACGTAAACTGCACCACGGCCGCGTGCGGCGATGGAACCCTCAACACGACGGCCGGAGAAGCCTGCGACGACGGAAACCAAAACAACAATGACAACTGCCCCGACGGCCAGAACGGCCCGTGCAAGGTCGCCGTCTGCGGCGATGGCTTCGTGCACGTCGGTGTCGAAGACTGCGATGGCGACGGCAACGGCAACCCCGGCGAGACCGTCACTTGC
The DNA here is from genome assembly GCA_029941785.1 of Polyangiaceae bacterium. Taxonomy (GTDB): domain Bacteria; phylum Myxococcota_A; class Polyangia; order Polyangiales; family Polyangiaceae; genus JAPYTK01. Next base: position 12,984 of record JAPYTK010000095.1, read on the forward strand.
AACAGCGACTGTACCAACACCGCATGTGGCGACGGGAAGACCAACGGCACAGCGGGCGAAACCTGCGACGACGGCAACTCCGTGCTCACGGATGCGTGCCCCGACGGCCCGCAAGGCACGTGCAAAGTGGCGGTCTGCGGCGACGGCTTCACCCGAGCTGGAACGGAGCAGTGCGACGGCGACGGCAACGGCACACCGGGCGAGACGGCGGCCTGCAACACGGACTGTACGAACTCCAAATGCGGGGACGGCAAGATCAACGCCACGGCTGGAGAAACCTGCGACGATGGCAATGCGAACAACAGCGACACCTGCCCCGACGACGTAGGTGGCACGTGCAAGAACGCGTCTTGCGGCGACGGCCATGTACACACAGGCGTCGAAGAGTGTGACGACGGAAACGCAAGCAACAACGATTTTTGTCCGGATGGCATCGGTGGCACGTGCACGGACGCCATCTGCGGGGACAAGTTCATCTTCAACCAGGGTGGCGGCAGCGAAGAATGCGACGATGGAAACCTCGTCACGGCCGACGCCTGCTTGAACACCTGCCTAACCGCCACGTGCGGCGACGGTGTCGTCTGGGCTGGTGTCGAAGATTGTGACGACGGTGATCAGGACAACAGCGACAACTGCCCAGACGGCCCCGGCGGAAGCTGCAAGAACGCCTCCTGCGGCGACGGGTTCATCTTCACCGAAGCCTCGGAAATGGGCAATGAGATCTGCGACGACGGGAACGCCAACAACAATGACGACTGCGTGAACACGTGCGTCCTGGCCGAATGCAGCGATGGATTCGTCCATAATATGGGCACCGGCACCGAGCAGTGCGACGATGGGAACGCAAGCAACAACGACGCCTGCCCCGATGACGTCAATGCAGGAGGCCTGTGCCAGAACGCCATCTGCGGCGATAGCTTCACCAACGCGGGCGTCGAGGATTGTGACGACGGAAATCAAACCAACGAAGACGATTGCCCGGACGGAGTGGGGGGCACGTGCCAGAACGCCATCTGCGGCGACAATTTCGTCAACCCCGGCGTCGAAGACTGTGACGACGGGAACGCAAGCAACAACGACGACTGCTTGAATTCATGCATCACGTCAACGTGCGGTGACGGGTGGGTCCACGACCAGCAGAGCGGCACGGAAGACTGCGATGGGGATTCCAACGGCGGAGGCGGGGAAACGGCCACCTGCAACATCGACTGCACCCCGGCGATGTGCGGAGATGGCACGACCAACGGGGCGGCCGGGGAACTTTGCGACGACAAAAACCTGCTAAACGACGATGACTGCCTAGCGACCTGTCAACTCGCGACGTGTGACGACGGTTTCCTGCGGTCCAATAGCGCGACCCCCGAGTCTTGGCTGGATTGCGGAGGGCCGTGCATGGCATGCCCCAATGATTTGCTTCTGAATGAGCTCGTCCTCGCACCCAAGGACAAAGAGTTCATCGAGATTCACAACCCCACGAGCGAGACGATCACGCTCCACCACGTCTACCTCGCCAACGTACCGACCTACTATCTGATCACCCAAGGGATGCAGCCAGCCAGCCCCGATTTTGCCATGAGGTTTCCCGCCGGCACGTCCATTACCCCCAAGAGCAGGCTGACCGTCGCGCTGAGTTCGGCGAAAAAGTACACCGAAGCGTATGGCCTCACAGTACCCGCCGATCCCGGATGGCCCGACTTCGACGCCTGCACCAACGATTCGCTCATGCCACCGGTGCCGGCGATGGCCGGATCGTACGCGCAGCCCAATGACTGCGATTCCAATGGCAACAGCTCGATCGACATGACGGACAGCGGCGACATGGTGGTGCTGTTTGCGTGGGACGGGAGTTCCGCTCTCGTGGAGGACATCGACCACCTCGTGTCTCCGAGCACGATGCTCGGAATGAACAAATCAGGCGTGATGGTCGCCACCCAGACCTACAAGAACGAAACGCCTGACACGGCGGCTCCGCTTCCGGCGGCGAGCGAGTCACTCAACCGCTGCGACCTCTCCGAGGGAACAGAGAGCCCTTCGGGCAGCAACGGCATGCTGAACGGTCATGACGAGACGAGTGAGAACCTGGCGACGACGTGGTCGACGTCGAGCGCACCCACGCCCGGGCAAACCAACATCTGTTTGACCGGCTGGCAAGAGCCACTTACCGCCGCCAACAAGGCCAACTACGGGATCGACTTCTTCGACGAATTTCGTGGCTACCGGATCGGAAAAAGCGGAGCTGTGCGGATCACGACCAACGGGGCCGTCAGCTGGGAGACGCGTAGCCCCAAGGTCGCAGTCGATCTCAACGCTCTGTCCGTCATCTCAGCAACCGAAGTCGTCGTGGTTGGCCCCGCAGGCACCGTACGCATCACGTCCAACTCGGGCTCGGCTTGGGCGCCCCCTACCACCCCACCCGCAGGGACGCTCACCGGGGTCTCGATGGTCAACGCCAGCCAGGGCTGGATCGTCAGCAACAATGCTGGCGTTGGCGAAGTTTACGCCACGACGGACAGCGGCTCGCAATGGACCCTCCAGCATGCTGTGACAGGGCTCGTGCTAAACGACGTCCACTTCGTGTCCACATTGGAAGGCTGGGCGGTCGGCACCGACGGCGTCGACGACATCATCTTGAGCACGGTCGACGGGGGAGCGAACTGGACCTCGACGACCAACAATCTCGGAGCAGCGCTCCACGCCGTTTACTTCCAAGACGGGATGAGGGGTTGGAGTGTGGGCGCGGGCGGCACCATCATCTCGACGACGGATGGTGGCGGGACCTGGACAGATCAAACGAACACGGGGGTGACCAACGTGTCCTTGCACGGCGTTCATTTTCCTTCGGCTAGCAAGGGGTGGGCCGTGGGGGAGAACGGAACGATCATCTCGAGTACAGACGGAGGAGCCAGCTGGACCGTGCAGCCGAGCGGCACGACCCAGCCTCTTCGAGACGTCATGTTCGCAAGCGAGACACGAGGTTTTACCGTGGCGGGGGAAACGGCGGCGGATCAAGGTCGGGTGCTACGCACCGACGACGGCGGACAGTAGCCCTCGCCCGGCGACCCGCGGCGGTGACGACTCATCACCGTAGGTATCTAGCGCGGTCAGTTGTTGCAGAGCTGAGGCGGAGGATCGCAGTCACTGGAGCAAGCATCGCAGAGAGAACACTGCAAGGCCGCAAGGAACAGCTGAACACCACCCGGATTTTGCTGGGCACAGGTCTGAAAACAGGTCTGCCCCATGCAGCCCTCCATGCACTGGCTCATACCGACACACGCGTCGCTCTGGCTGCAAGCAATCCAGTCGCTCACGCATGGCCCTTGGGTGCTGCACTCGAAACATATGTCACACTGACCGGTGCCATCGCAGCTGTTCGGGCCCGAGCTCGTGGTCACGGTCGTACTGACGGAGCTCGTTTGAGCGGTGGTGGTGACCACCGCATTATTGGACGTCGTCGTCGTCACCACCGACACGACCGAGGCGCCGCCCGTGGCGGTCTGCCCTCCCGCGCCGCCGGCCCCTCCGGCGCCTGTCGGCAATGGTGGGTCGACGATCGCCTTACCGCCGCAAGCCGCCATCACCAACGTCCCAAGCACCAAGCCCATCGTCCTGCGAGTCATGAGCGCTAGGTCACGCGCTATGGGCCCACGTGTCAAGTGCGTAAACGAAAACAGGCCGTATTGACGGCCTGTTCATCTGCGTGTCCGGTCGGGCGATTGCTGCAGCCCGAACGCGGCCTCGCCTTAGCGCTTCGAGTACTGGAACTTCTTGCGGGCTCCAGGTTGACCGTACTTCTTGCGCTCTTTCTTCCGCGAATCACGCGTGAGAAAACCCGCCTTCTTCAGCGCAGCCCGACGCTCCGGATCCGTCTCAGCCAAGGCACGAGCGATTCCGTGACGCAAAGCCTCGCCTTGCGCACTATGGCCACCGCCCTTGACGGTTGCCCAGATATCGAAACTCTCCTTGAGTTCGAGAATTTCGAGCGACTGACGCATGATCATCTTCGTACTCTCGCGAGTGAAGTACTCGTCAGCGGGCTGCTTGTTGACTGTGAAACTTCCCTTACCAGGTGCGATCCAGACGCGCGCGATGGCGCATTTTCGCTTGCCGGTCGCGTAAAGACGTTTTTGCGTGTTCTCGGACATCTTGTACTTTCCTTGCCAACCGAAGTTGCGGTCAGCTGAGCGCCAGAAGCTGCGGCCCCTGCGCCGTATGCGGATGGTCGGGACCCGCATACACTTTCAGTTTCTTGATGAGCTGTCGGCTCAGTCGATTTTTCGGCAACATGCCCTTGACGGCTTTCGTCACGGCAAACTCTGGGTTCTCATCGAGCAGCACATCGTAGCTCTTCACGTGAAGCCCGCCCGGGAAACCGCTGTGGGTGTAATACTTCTTTTGCTGGCGCTTGTTGCCAGTGAGCTTGACCTTGCCAGCGTTGACGATGACGACGAAGTCACCGGTGTCGACATGCGGCGTGAAGATCGGCTTGTCTTTGCCGCGCAGCTTGCTAGCCACCACGGAAGCCAAGCGGCCCAACGGTTGTTCAGAGGCGTCAACTACCCACCAAGCGCGCTGCGTTGCTGCCTCAGCCGGCTTGGCGGAAAACGTTTTCCGGTGCGAATTCATGGTTCAAAAGCTCGAGAGAAAGGGCGCCTTTTGTACTGGTCGGAACCGAAACTGTCAATCGTTTCCTAGAGAAGAGCGAACAACTCTTTGGTTTCCCTCGTGTTTCTCACAGGCCTCATTGGCCCTTTCGCGCGAGCCTTGCCGCGGCGAGGAGATTCCTGAATTCACCTACACCAGAGCGGGGCGATCGTAAACCATTGGAATAGCTTAACTTTATCAATATACTTCGCAAACGATATGGGGCGCCCCACTCTCGCCAGCGATTCGGTCAAGCGCGCCGCCTGGAGCACGCAAGGTGGAGATTTGCCTTGGCCACGCTGATCTATGCCGGCGCCATGTACACCAACGCGGTGGTCTTCGTCGGTGTGGCCGCGTTCTTGTTGCGAGCGTGGACCCACCGGCGGGAAGACACGGAGTACTTGATCGCAAGCATGATGACGATCACGCTCGCCGGCTACGCCTACGCCGTCGCGGTCGCGTTTCATGCCAGCATCATCCCCTCGGTGAGTCCAAGGAGCTGGCTGCCGGTCGACGTGGCCACCCTGAGCGGCATCCTCTCATCCGCATGCTTGATTCACTTTGTCGTTCGTTACGCTCGCCTGCCCTGCGAAACTCTCGTCATTCGCACGAGCTACGCCGCCGCCACCGGCTACCTGATCCTGCTCGGAGCCGGTGGCTGGTGGACCTCCCCCCCCGGGGTTCACGGGACGGCACGGGTGTTCGACCTCGAGGTGAACACTTTCTTCTTCGAGGTCACACCGTTAGCCAGCAGTTTCTATGCCGCCTTGGGGCTGGTCTTGGTGGCCACCGTCGTCGTGCTCGGTCGCCTCTACTTGAGCGGACGAACCGAAAGCAAGGGCGCCTTCATCGGATCCATCCTTCTCCTCCTCAGCGGCGTCAACGAGATGGCCATGGCGATGGGTTGGCAAAAGTCGATCAGCTTGGTGCCACTGGGCTATAGCGCCTTCATTTATGGCGTCATACTCACCCTCGTCACGCGCTACGCACAACGCTCCGTCGCTCTCGAAGTTCGCACCGCCGAGCTGGCGTCGCGCTCGCGCGAACTGGAGACGTCGTACATGCAGCTGCAAGAAACCGAAAGAGCCCTCGTCAAGAGCGCACAGCTCGCGGACGTCGGTCGACTCTCTCACGTCATCGCAGAGCGGATACAAGCGCCGCTCGCGATCGTCAAATCCACCCTCGTGCAGCTCAAGACAGTGAACACCCAGCAGGCGAATTTGCCCGTCGATAAACTCAAAATCATCGACACCGAAGCGGGGCAACTCGCCGAGCTCGTGAACCGTCTGCTTTGCTACACTCGATCCACGACCGCCAAGCTCACGCCGATCGACCTACAGGAATTGCTCGCACCATGTGTCATGCGGTCCGGCGCCATAACGGGTGTCGACGCCACCCTGCAATGCGAGGGGTCGTGGCCCTCGATTCACGGAGATGCCCACCTTCTGCGGCAGCTGTTCGATGATCTGATCGCGAACGCTATCCGCTCGCTCGCGGGTGAAGGCAAGATCACGATCAGGGTACGAGCGACACATGAAAATGACGTTGATGCGACCGCGATCACGATCGCCGACAACGGCCTGGGCATGACCGAGGAAGACATGGGCAAGGCCATGACACCCTTCTATTCAACGCACTCCGATCACCACGGCTTGGGCCTGCCCATCTCCCAACGGACGGTCGAGGCTCACGGCGGCTCGCTCACACTCGAGTCC
>JAPYTK010000096.1 GCA_029941785.1 Polyangiaceae bacterium
ATCCCCTTGCGCCGGATCGCGACAGCGTGGCCCATCTCGTGCACCATCACGGAGGCGAACACCACCGCGACCCAGATCGCGAATCCCACAAAATCAGGTTGACGGCCGGTAACCCACTCCAGCCCCAATAGCCCCGCCATCAGCCAGAAGCCTGGCTGGACGTGAACAGGGACACCGAAGATCGAAAACCGCATGCGCCTCAATTATAGCAAAATCCAGGGTGTTCGGCCGCGAGGACCTCGATTTCCCCTCCTGACCTCACGTCCAATAGCGTGCGGCTGAATACCACATGCTGGCCGGAGGGCAACCCGTGGACGGTCGCTGAAAGCCCGTCAGGAGGCCGGCGTGCGCGGTGGTGGCCCAGGGCAGGATGGTGGAGGAGGAGGCGCAGCTTGCTTTTGCCATGGCAAGAGGCACGATCCCAGGGTGCTGAGCGCGACCAGCAACAGCCACTGCTTGGCGCTTCCCACACCGGCGCGGCGCGCCCTACCGAAGGTGTTGGCTCCAGCTAGCGTCTTCATCCGCCTCAGCAGACCAGCTCCCACCGCATGCGGCAAATTTGTGGGCAGGCCCTTCGCACCGGCACCTCGTCCACGCCCGCGCTCCTCGTGCGACCCCGTGTTGAGCTGGGAAAACACCGACGCGTTGCCTAAGGCGCGCCCATCCGTCATGATGTTCCCCCTAAGGGACCCGCCAGACCGCGGGTACGAAGGAAATACTTATGCTTAACCTATTGAAATTCGGTGATCGCGCGTGGTCGCGGTCAATGATGACCCTGGTCGCTGGCGCGAGCGTCATGGCTGCGTGCAGCGCAAGAGACGCGGTCTTTGGCCCACGAAGCGACTCGGCGAGCGGCGCTGGGCAGGGTGGCGCGACATCGTCTTCAACGAACTCGGCCACCGGTGGCACAACAGCGGACGGTGGAGCCTCGTCGACGAGCACCGGGCCGAGCGGCGGTGGAGGCGCCGGCCCTCTTTGCAACAACGGGATCCTCGATCCCGGCGAGCCATGCGACGGGGATGAACTCGGCGGAAAGAACTGCCAGGACGTCGGCTTCGACGCACCCGATGGCTTGGCATGCTCGAAAGTCTGTGACCTCGACACGAGCGGTTGTTCGGCAAGCTGCGATGGCAAGAATCTCGAGCCGAGCGAGGCCTGCGACGGGGCAGATCTGGCGGGCAAGGACTGCACGACCTACGGCTACTCCAATGGCGCGGGCATCAACTGCACGGCCCAATGCGAGATCGACGCGACGGGGTGCAAGCCGACATGCGACGGCATGCTGCTCGAGCCAGGTGAGGACTGCGATGGAATGGCACTGGGCGGAAAGACCTGCGTGGACTTCGGCTTCGTCACGCCCGGTGGACTGAGCTGTGGCGAAGACTGTTCGGCTGATATCTCGGGATGCACGGCCGTTTGCGGCAACAACGCCACGGAGCCGGGCGAGGATTGCGACGATGGGAACGTGGATCCAAACGATGGCTGCAATCAATGCAAATTTGATGGCAAGACCTGCGGCACCGCCACGGGCGTGTTGCTCGATTGGGGTCAGGAGCTCGTCGTCGGCAACACCATGGGCGGCAGTATGCAATCGAGCTCCGACCAAGCGTGCGCCAATGGCACCTCGCAGGGTACAGCCGCGTCAGGCGAGCGGATCGTTGCCGTGACTCCGCTGCACGATGGCTTTCTGACAGCTTCATTGACCTATGGCGTGACGAATTTCGATGCCGTGCTCTACGTCCGCACCGATTGCAGTAATGCGCAGACGGAAATGGCGTGTGCGAATAACTACAGCCAAGGAATGGCGCCCGGTGGCGAAGTGGTCTCCTTTTACGCCAAAAAGGGCCAGACCTATTACATGATCGTCGACGGCTCGAGCAGCAGCGGTGATTTTGAATTGAACTTGGATCTGTCGCAGGGAACCTGTGCGGATCCGGTCCTCTTTCCCCTGTGGAAGGGGCAGCCGATGCGCGCCATGGGAACGACCGAGTTTAGTACCAATCAGGCGCAGGCAAGTTGCGGCGGCGGAATGGCCCAAGATGTCGTGTACAAGGTGACCCCGCACACGACCGCCGTGCTCGAAGCAGAGCTGCCAAAGTCGGAAAGCAACTTCAACACCGTTCTGTATGCACGAGGCGCCTGCGGCATGCAGAACACCCAGATCGCATGCGACGGGGGCGGCAACGTCATCGACATCGATGTGCAGACGGCGGCGGGCAAGCCGTTTTACGTGTGGGTCGATGGAAGCGGCCAGGCGAGCGGCAGCTACCATCTCGTTTTGGACCCCGACAAGAACAACTGAGCGTTAGCCGCTCGCGTCGGTGAGCACGTCCACAATCCAGCCGCGTCGCGCCCATGAGTGAAACCACTTGCGGAGCGTCTCGCCGAGCTGGTCGTGGTCGGTATCGGAGCCGGTCGCGGCGACCTTCTCACAGGCGTCGAGCAATGAGACGTCGCCGCGCAGCGCGTTGAGCAGCACATACTGCCGCTGCTCGATCGGGAGAATGTGGACCTTCAGATCATGACTTCGATACATCGCCAGCCAGTTTGCCTCGGGGCGCAAGTCGCGCTCGGGATCGGGGCCGTCGCCGCGCACTGCCGTGCGGTAGCCGTGTACGGGGTAGGCAAACGCGAACAGCACGAGGCGGGGGTGAAGTACGACGCGGGCCGTCGCCCACGCCTCGGGCGAGACGGTGGCCATCTTTTCTGGATCGGCGTGCGGAAGCTCGGCGCCGTCAAACAAGTCGACGAAGGCGAGTTCAAAACGTGCCAAATCTCGAGCTGCAGCCGCGCGCCCCGACTCGAATCCGTCGTAGCTCGCGGCAAACCGTGCCGTGTCGTTACCGAGGTCGCGGAGGGTGAAGGAGCGGGGAGGGTGAGCGCGTAGGTAGTCCTGGCAAAACTGTTCGAACCCGCTGTCGCCGAGATAGTGGCTGAGGGCAGGGTAGTCCTCGTAGAGCGCGTCCCGGTGTCGTAGCCAAAATTGTTCGCGGTAGATATCCGCTCGTTCGCGCGCGCTCATGCTCCTGTTGGGCGAGACCCATCGATCCGCCACCGGCCCGTGGTCGTTGTGCCCGACGATCGACTCGAATTGGGCAAAGGCCTGTCCAAGGTCCTCTTGGAGAGCGCGAAGCTGTTTGGGCGGCTGGGGCTCTGCGTGCGCCTCCGGCCCGTCGGTTCGTTCAGGAGGCATGCCGTGCCTGCACTCTCTGCCGTATCACTCGTGCCTTCTCCGTCTCGGCGAGCACCACGTCCAGCTCGGGAATGTCCTCGTCCCATTCGACGAGGGTGGAAATGGGGCCGGTTTTACCGCAAGCATATTCATACAGGTCCCACACCGCGTCGATGACGTGGTCGCTGTGGGTGTCGAGAATGTAGTTGCCCTTGTTGGTGTGGCCAGCGAGATGGTATTGCAGCACGCGCTCGACGGGGAGCCGGTCGAGATAGTCCTTCGGCTCGAAGGCGTGATTGAAACTCGACACGTAGACGTTGTTGACGTCCAGCAGCATGCCGCAGTCAGCCTCTTCGACAACGCGCGCGAAAAACTCCCACTCGCTCATCTCGCTTTGGGCGTAACTGAGATAGCTCGACACGTTCTCGATGCCGAAGGGAAGCTCGAGATAGTCTTGAACGATGTGCACACGCGCAGCGACGTGCATGAGCGCGTCCTCGGTGTAGGGGAGGGGAAGCAGATCGTGAAGATCGGTGTGACTATTGCGCGTCCAACAGAGGTGATCGGTGACCCACGGCGTCTTCGTGCGCCGAACGAGCTTCTTCAGAGCGGCAAGGTATTCCCAATCCAGCGGAGTCGTCGCGCCGATCCCCAGCGAGACACCATGCTGAACCACGGGGTAACGCTCGAGCACTTGGTCGAGGTGACGGAGGGGGCGACCGCCTGCCACCATGAAATTCTCGCTGATGATCTCGAAGAAATCCACCTCGGGTGACTCGGCGAAGATGTGACCGTAGTGCGGGATGCGGAGGCCGACGCCGCAGCCGAAGTCGGGAACATCGAACCGGGGCGTGGCTGGAGGCGTCGCCGAACTTGCAACCGTGGACGTCATGGAAAAAAAATGCCCCCGAGCACCACGCGGCGCCGGGGGCTGTTGACCTAGATGAGGATCACTTGCAGTCCCCGCTCTTGCAACCGCCCTTGCCCTTGCAATCGTTCTGCCCGTGGCAGCCGTTGTCAGCCGTTCCGCAGCCGCCCTTGCCCTTGCAGGTGTTCTGGCCTTTGCAGCAGTCCTTGGCCGCATCGGCGGCCTCTGCGGTTTCGCCTTCAGCGTCGCCCGCGGCATCATCCGCGGCGTCACCGGCCGTTTCGGCGGCTTCCGTGGCATCGCTCGCGGCATCACCGGCTGCGTCGCTGGCATCGTTGGCGACTTTTTCCGCGCCGCCACATGCCCAGAGGCCGGTGAGAAGGCCGGTTGCCGCAGTGAGCGCAAGGTTCTTCGAGAGATTGATCGACATGGTTTCGTGGTTCCTTAAGGAGGTGATTTATATTGGGGCAGGCGCCCGTGGTTCAGAAAAGACGGTCCCAACCCGATAGCCACGCCGCTGGGACATTGCTAGAAAAGTGTCCTCGCGCGCCGTGCGCGAGGTGGGCCATCTTGGAGGGCTGAACGATGATGAGAGCGGGCATCGAAGCACGGGTCACCGAGGGTGTCCACTTGCTGGCGTGCTCGCTTGGGGTGGCCGCTGTTTGTAGCGTCGTGGTTGCATGTCAGGGTGAAACGAGGGAGGCGACGACGGGCACCACACCCGCCTCGGCGGTGGCCAGTCAGGCGGTCAGGTCCGCTGCGCCGCAGATCAGCACGCCGACCGTGGTCACGCCAAAACGGGCGCCTGTTCCGCGCTGCCCGGCTGACATGGTCTACGTGTGGTTCGACGGATCTGCGGCAACCGGAGGGGATCCCGGGGCGTCGGGTGGTGTGTGTGTCGATCGCTATGAAGCGAGTTTGGTGCACCACCAGACCGGGGCACGGATTTCGCCCTATTATCCACCGGCCGCAAAGGGCGTCCGTACGGTCCTACGCATTTGGAAGCGAAGGAGACTTCAGATTGGAAGCGGCAAGGCACGAGCCGTCCCCCTGCCTTCGGTCGCATCGTGGCAGACCAAAGGGGAGTACGAGCCGCGTGCAGTGGTCCGTCGTGGTGCCACACCTAACGGACATGTCACGGGCACGCTCGCGCAGATCGCGTGCCAACGAGCGGGTAAGCGCACCTGCAATCGCCGCGAGTGGCGCCGTGCCTGTGGTGGCGAACAAGGGTGGGCTTTCCCTTATGGTCCCCGTTATGAGCAAGGGGCGTGCAACGTGTTTCGCGAAGCCCACCCGGCGGCGGTATTGCATGACGATGCGAGTCGAGGACATAGCGATCCGCGACTCAATCGCGTGACGTCCAAGGGTCGACCCTTACTTCGAAAGGGTGGAGCCTCGCCCCGCTGCGTGAGCCACTGGGGAAGGGATGGGATCTACGACATGGTGGGCAACGTCGACGAATGGCTCGACGAGCCTACCGGCACCTTCGCGGGTGGCTTTTATGCGCGCGGAACCAAAGAGGGGTGCGAGTGGTTCGGCGGCGCCCACTCGATCCATTATGGAGACTATTCCACCGGCGTTCGTTGCTGCAAGGATGCGACGCAGCCGCCCGGTTGAGCGCGCCTACTCGGACGACTTCGTGGCGGCTTGCCCGCCGGTGGCTCCAAGGCCTTCGCTTCCGAGTTGCGCCCAGCTGCCGCGAAGCATCGAGCGACTCGGTGGGGCCAATGCGTCGCGGAGCATGACGCCTGCGGGCTGTACCAACAAGAAGTAGAGCAAACCGAGTACGCCTCCCAGCGTGCTCATTGGGCCAAAGATCGGTGGCTGCAGCAAGAGCCCCGTGACCCCCAGCAACACCCCGATCATGGCCAAGATCCCCAGCATCCCCCAAACCATTCTGCGCAGGCACCAGGCGACGGGATCGAAGTTCGCCAGCAACGCGCGACCCGCTGGATCGAGATCGGTGAACCAGATCTTGCAGCCAACGCCAACGGAAGCACAAACTTCCCGTCGGTACCCCGAAGCCTTAGCCGCGGCGCGGTACGCCTCATCGAAGTCTGCTTCCTCGAGCTTGGCTACAGCCGCTGCGCGGCCCGCCTCGTCGATCCACACTTCGATGTCCTCGTTCGGAAGTCCGTCGATTTCGAGCCGCTGAGCGACCCCGGTTTCGATGACTCCACCTGCGACCCGGCCATGATGGTCCGAATCGTGAAAGATGATCGCCCTTCGGTCCGAATCGTCGGATGCGCGACGCCCGTTCTGGGCGATCACATGGCGGGCCAATGGCTCACCCTCAACGATGATCCCCTCTGCGCCACCGAGAAACCGCCTGCGGTAGTCGAGCAATTGAGCGATCGGCCTGCAGGCAGCCAGCACCACGAGGCCGGTGTTCACCCAGAGCACAACGAGCGCTCCGACCCCCAACCACGCGTAGGGCAGTTGCCCCCATGCCCATTGTCCGCTCATGGCCGATTACAATCCAGAGACGCCGGAGCGCGCCGCGGCTTCCGTGCATCGATCCACCCGACTCGCGAGTGGCAAGGACGCCGCCTCCTGCTCCGCTGCTGCGATGCTGGCTCGCGTCGGTCGCAGAAATCGAAAGCCGTAGGTACGGAGGAGATACCAAAACATGCTCGGCTCATCGAGGCTGGGATCGATCCGCGGCACCACATCGCGGTTGTGCGACTCGGCGAGCTGAGACCAATGCAGACCAGCCTTGTTATGATGGATGGTGTGATAACCGTTGTTGCACATGATCCAGTTGAAGGCGCGACCGACGAAGTTGCGTGAGTGATTCCATTCGCTCGTCAGATCGCATCCGTCGTGTTGAATGATGTTGATCCGCAAGATCCCACGAGCTCCCCATAGCTGCGGCAGGACGACGAAAAACAGCCCGGTCCAGAAATCATGGACCAACAGCACGGCCGTCAGACCGAAAGCGAAAAACTGCTCTCGATAGTATTGCCGGGTGAAAGGCTTTCGCTTGAGCACTGCCTTCCACCGCTGCACCCCCGAAAAGGTCTGGGGGCCGGCCACATTGGGAAAGTGGATCAGGTTGAGGAGGTTGTACCGAAAGTGCACGATCTCTGGATCCGCCCAATCGGGTTGGCCGTCCTCCTCGAAGTGGTGGTGCACCAGATTGTGCGATGGAATATTGGCCGACGCGGGGTAAAGAGCCCCGAAGCTGAGGACCAATCGCCAGCCCATATTCAAACTCTTGCGATGAAAGATCCCCTGATGGAGGTGATTGTGGATCACCACGCTGTTCAAGAAACTGAAGTAGAACGCGGCGGCATAAAACAGGGGGTTGCGGCAGGCAGGAACGAAATACATCGCGGCCAACAGCCCGATGTAAATCGTGACGATGCCAATTTGCCGCCACTCGCTTGGGTGGCGCACCAAGGGGCTGCTCACTGCCGACACCGGTCCGCATGTACCACCATGATGTGGATGTCACAACGAATCGAAGGCCCCGCTGCCCCCTGTAGCTCGACGAATTGAGGAAATTCGGGTAAAGAAGCGGCGACATGTCTGCTATCGGCGCGACGCTCACTTCTCAGCCGTACACCCAGTTCCGACGGAATCGGTACTTCTATATTTGGTACGACGGGTTCTACATGGTGACGCTCATCGGCCTCATCAGCCTCATGAAACTCATTGGTTTTGGGGGGTTGCTGGCCCAGTACGATGCGCGGCTTTGGCTGGCCCTACCGTTCGCCTGCCACGCACAGATCTTGTGCAGCGTGTGGATCCACAACTGTACCCACGGCAATTTCCCGCGGGCGATCAACCGAATTGTCGGCGAGCTGTGTGGTGTGGTCGTGCTCACCCGGTATGCCTCATGGGAGATTATTCACCAACGGCATCACAAATTCTCCGATGATCTCACGCTCGATCCGCACCCTATCGTGCCCGGCTCTAGCGGTTATTGGCCCTTCTTGATCCACACGGTGCTGAACGTGGAGCGCCAACTTCAGACTCTGTTCTTCGAGAACAACGACGGCGACACCCCGGAGAACCGTCGCTTCGAGAAGCGTCGGGCGCTGCTTAGCTACGCGACGAACCTCGTGCTGATCTACGCTTGGTATCTCTTCCTCGGTCAGGTTGGCTTCTTGTTTCTCTTCGTGCCCGCGTCGATCCTGGGCTTCCTCCATTTGGTCCACTTCAATTGGTCGACCCACAATCCGTACTCGCCCGGTGAAGACTACCGCCCGGTCAATCTAAACCACGGCTATTACCGGGTTGGCAATTGGCTATGGCACGGCATTTACATGCACGGAAATCACCACAAGAACTCCGGCATGTTCAATCCGGTCAAGATGCTAGCTGCCAGGGCTCTTCCGGTGATTCGCCACGGGGACTGCACCGCTCATTATCCGCGCAAGAAGACCAAATCCGAAAAGCCGGCCGAGGCAGCCTGATCGGGCCACGCCTTCGCGGTCCGAGCTTCAAGGCGCGAGGCGTATGACTTGCCAGTCGCCCTCGGGGTCGCGGCTGTAGACCCAGCGGTCGTGCAGACGATTGTCGCGGTGTACCCAAAACTCGATGAGTTCGGGCACGAGGCGGAAACCGCCCCAGAAGTCTGGTCGCTGTAGGGAGACATCGGCGTGCGCTTGCTCGAGTTCGCGCACGCGTGCCATCAACTCTTCCCGACTCGCGATGGGTTGAGACTGACGTGAGGCGATTGCAGCAATGCGGCTCCCGAGCGGTCGGCTCGCGAAGTAAGCGTCGGCATCCTCTGCCGCGACGCGTTCGACTCGCCCCTCGACGCGCACTTGCTCGCCGAGGGGCCTAAAATGAAAACACAGCGCCGCCTGCGGATTGGCGTCGAGTTCTCGCGCCTTGCGACTGCCATAATTGGTAAAGAACACGAAACCCCGTTGATCGACCTGCTTCATCAGGACGACCCGAGCGGAAGGTTTGCCCTGCAGGGTGGCCGTGGCGAGCGTCACGGCGTCGGGAACATCGGGCTCCGATTGGGCGGCCCGCTCGAAGATCGCTTTGAAACGCTCGATGGGGCAGTCGGTCGCGAGGGTGGGCGCGGTCATCGGGTGAAGCTCTAGCCGAACGTTCCTGCTCAGCCACCGGGAGTAAAGCTGCCGAGGAGAACATCAAAGTCGCCGCGGGCCGCATCCACCGTTTTTTTGGGGCCGGTCATCTTGAAGAAGTAGTTGGCCCGGTCCGCCTCAGCGATGGCCGACAGCATGCTCCAGGCCGGCTGTTTCTCGCCGGCCGGCGCGCCTGGCATTCCGCCACCCTTGAAGGTTCCGTCGATCTGAACGATGTGAATCCTCACGCCGTTGGCCTTCCGTTCAGTTCGGGTTCCTTTCGGGGAGCCCTCGAATTGCCCTTCCCAACGCGCGATGTTCGCCTGAACGCTTCCGCCGACGCGGGTGACGCTGAGCGTGGCGGCAGGGCCGCCGTCAACGCCTGGGATTTCGTAGGTCGCTTTTCGCATGCGACTGGGGTGGTCAACGGTCTTCCAGGCTGCAGGCTTTTGCCACGTGATGTTCGCAGGCTTTGCCGAAGCGCGCTTGGTGGCGCCGGCGGGCGGCGTCTTGATCGTGGGGCCGCTCGTTTCACTCGTCCGTAAGGGCTTGGGCGCGGGTTGTCCAGGCGGTGGTTCGGGCGGTTTGTCACAGCCGGAGGCGCCCAAGATCAGGGGACAAATGAGGAGAGACAATAGGCTGGAGAGCATCTTCGGGTTTGACATCAATAACCTTCGGTCTTGCAGATGATTTCGTTCATGATTTCTCGTGTACCTCCGCCGATGGGGTACAGCCGGGCGTCGCGATAGAGGCGCTCGACGACCGTCTCGCGCATGTAGCCATAGCCGCCATGGATTTGCACGGCCTGGTCCGCCACGAAAGTCACCATGTCCGTGGCGGTGTTCTTCGTCATCGCGGCCAAACCGCTGACCATCTCGCCACGAAGGTGGCGCGTCGTCAGTTCGCTTACCAAGGCGCCAGCTGCGGCGATCCGCGACGCCATGTCGGCGAGTTTGTGACGGATCACCTGAAAGCCGGTGAGCGATTTTCCGAAAGCGCGTCGTTCACGCGCATACGCGACCGATTCGCGGTACGCGAGTTGTGCAATCGAGACACAGCCGCCAGCCAGCATGAGGCGTTCCCCGGCGAAGTTGGTCATGATGGGGATGAAGCCAGCGTTCTCCTCACCGATGAGATTCGCTGCTGGAACACGGCAGTCGTCGAAACTGAGCTCGGCCGTGTCCGATGCCCACCATCCGGTCTTTTTGAGTTTGTTGCTCACGCTGAAACCAGGCGTGTCCGTCTCGATGACCAACAAGGAGATCCCTCCGTGACCCTCGCCCCCCGTACGGACGGCCGTCGTGACCAGATCAGCTCGACATCCGGAGGTAATAAAGGTCTTTGATCCATTGACGATGTAGTCGTCCCCGTCACGCACGGCGCGCGTCGTGATGGCCGCCACGTCACTACCGCAGCCAGGCTCGGTGATGGCGAGGGCGGCGATCTGCTCGCCACGTAAGACGGGAGGCACAAAACGGTGTTTCTGCTCGTCGGTGCCGTGAAAGACGATGGGCGGAAGCGCGATACCGTGACTACCCAATCCGACGACCGTCCCGACCGACTTTCCCTCGAGCGTCAACTCATCGGCCACAGCGAAGGCGTGCGAGACGTCGCCACCCGTGCCGCCCAGCTCTTCGGGGTAACCGATCCCGAGCAGACCAGCTGCTGCGGCTTGCCCGTAGAGCTCCCGCGGAAACTCTCCTGCTTCGTCCCAGGCGTGGGCCGATGCCAAAATGTGCTCGCGTGCAAAACGGCGCGCCTGTTCGCGCAGCTCCGCGTGCTCTTCCTTCTCATGCAGTGGCGGAGGGAACATCGCGTTGTTGGTGGGGACGGACGCTGCACCCGGCAGCGTGGCTCAGCCTCACCCGCCGCGTTTCGGTCGCGCGGCTCCTCGTGGGGGGGCTTTCGCCCCTGTGGGTCGTTTGCCGGCAGGCGCGCGATTGATCTGAACGCCCCTAGGAAGGCCGGGAACCGCGCCCGCACCACGAGCCGCAGGCTTGGCCACCAGCTGGACGGAGCGAAATTCGTGCACACGGGTGAGGTCAGCACAGCCGCCCAGCAAGAGCAGGGCCGCGACGGGCCACAGGGCCATCGTCTTGTTCTGTAAGGTGTGCAGAAGCATCGCGGCGAAGCCTAGCCTGAATGATTGGGAGAAGGTTAGCTGAAATGACGCTCAGGCACCAAAAGCCATCCACCACGAGCCGCCGAGAAGAAGGAAGGTGGCCCCCCCGGCAAGCCACTGCACCGCGACGGACGGCGGTCGCGCAGCGCGTCGCCGAAGAAGCCAACCCGACCCGAGGCCAATGAGGAGCCCGGCAGCGAATCCAAAACCGTGCGCGCCCAAGTCGGAGTCGGGGCTCGAGCCAAGCGTGCCGAGCAGAGCAAGCCCCCCCACAGCCGGCGCGAGAAAGTCGACCACGCCGTATCGGCGCCCGGACGCGCGCCCGAGGCCGAGGACCGTTTGGACGCCAGCAAGGAGGCCCACTGCACCGAAGACGGCGGTGGACGCGCCGATGGATAGATGACCGTCCGGCATATGGTAAAGAGCGTTGGCGGCGTTGCCGAGCGCGCCGGCGACCACGATGGCCAACAGCGCGCCACCTGGACCGGTCCGTCGACTGAGAGCCGCACCAAAGATGCTGCCGCTGATGATGTTGCCGATGACGTGTTGCGCGTCGGCGTGAAGGGTGAGCGCGGTCACCATGCGCCATGGTTCGCTGACGAGAAGTGAGGCGTCGGCCCGGCCATGGCCAAACCATGCGGAGCCACCTGCAACGGGTCCGGTATAGCCGTAGTACAGAGCGGCCAAAGCGAGGAAGGCCATCGGCACGATCAACGAACTCCGGTAGCGAGGGACGTCTCGTTTCCGCTTTGGCGGCCAGCCGAAATTCTCCCGTTCGTACAGCTGGAGTGCCTCGAGGGCTTGGCTTCGGCTTTCGCGGGGAACGCGAATGAGCCAACCGTCTACGCTGAATTGTGGGGTGCTGGCAATGTGCTGCGATGCCAGCACCAGGGCCCATTCCCTGGCCTTGCGCTGATTGGTAAGCGGCCCGAGAAACGCACTCTCGCCGTCGTCAGCCTCGATCTGCTCGAGCGTAATCGCGGCTCGTCGGCGAAGTCCCATGGCGTCAACGTGGACACGGGGAGTGCGTCTGTCAAGGCGTGCATGCCCCGCGATGCCAGCATCCGCCATGGCCCGTCGGACCGCTCAGGGAGATGCCCTGACCGGGTGGGTTTGCCCGCCCTCGATTTCGAGGATCTCTGGCCTCCCACCGTAATGCGACGCCATGCCCACATCGATACGCCACACACGCCGTCCGCATGCGGGCCTGATGGTTCGTTGGACGGTGTGGCCGACAACCATCCGCTTCACCCCAAGCGCGGCGAGGGTGGTGTCGAGCAGGCGGCAATCCTGTGCGTCCGGCCGGTCCGAGTAGTGCCGGCTCCACACGGGACTGTTTTTCATGGTGGCCACACGACGACCCGTGGGCTTGCGGCCCGCCATCCACTCGCGCACCTCGTCGTTCATGCGATCGATGCCATACTGGACGTGATCCGGCAGCACGCCACCGTGAGCAAAGACGGTGTCGTCGACGATGAGAGCCACCGGTTGGGCAGCGATCTTCTTGGCGTAACTGCCGCCGGGGCGAAAGGCCGCGAAACGGGCACGCTGATTCTTTGGCAGGCGGTCCAATAGAGGGTCGCCGCCGACCTTCGAACTGCCCCGCCGTATCCCGGAACTGACCGCATCATCCGGAAGGTCTTCGAAGTCGAGGAAACCGCCCGGCGTGACGTACCGAAAATCTCCAGCCACGTTCATCAACTCATGATTCCCGTTCAGGACGTGGACGGCTCCACCTGCGTCCTTGGCCTGTACTTTGAGGCGCTCAAACAAGTCGATGATCTCCTGTTCGTCGTCACCGCGGTCAAGGATGTCTCCGGTCTGTACCAACACCGTCTGTCCGCCCGTCCAGTTGCTCTTTTCATCCACGACGCCCGCCAGCGACAAGGCACGCAAGGTCGCACGCATGTCCCCGTGGACATCCCCGAGCGCAACCACGCGCCCCTTGCTCTTCACCCGACTGTGAACCACCTCTGGAAACTTCGGCGGTGGCTTGGCGACCGCTAAAGATGGGGGGGACGTCTCGCGTCCGCCGTCGTGGGCTGCGGACGGTTGTTTGCACGCGCTTCCTAGAAACGTCGCCAGGACCAGCGTGGCGAGGCGAGGGCGCATCTTAGGTTTCGGCGTCAGCGTCGGTTTCCGTTTCGGTGGGCGCCTCGCTCGGTGCACCACCTTCGGACGGAGCATCGCCCGTGATCTGCTTGCGGTCGGCGGCTCCGCCATCTCCGAGGAGCTTGCCCGAACCTTTCGATGGTTCCGCGTAGCCGAAGTGAAGCGCGCCCTCGACGAGGCTCACCGTGACGGTGCCGCCGTGCTCGAGTTTCCCGAACAAGATCTCGTCGCTCAGCTTTCGCTTGATTTCGGTATCGATCACGCGGGCCAATGGCCGGGCTCCCATGAGCTTGTCATAACCCGCCTCGGCGAGGTACTTGCGGGCGTCGGGAAGCACGTCGATGAGGATCTCTCGCTCCGCGAGCTGATCGGCGAGTTCGAGCATGAACTTGTCGACGATGCGCTCCATGACCTTCGGGTCGAGGGACCCGAAATGAATGCGGGCATCGAGTCGGTTGCGGAACTCGGGGCTGAACATGTTCTTGTAGGCACGGCCTGCGTCGCCGCCGCCGCCTTCCGTACTTCCGAAGCCGACGCGGGCTTGTTGCATCTCGTGTGTGCCGACGTTGCTCGTCATGATGAGCACCGTGTGTCGGAAGTCGGTCGGTCGGCCATTGTTGTCGGTGAGGGTCCCGTGATCCATGACCTGCAGCAGCACGCTAAACACATCCGGATGGGCCTTCTCGACTTCGTCGAGCAACAGCACGGCGTGCGGCGTCTTGTTGATCGCCTCGGTCAACTGTCCGCCCTGGTCGAAGCCGACATAGCCCGGTGGGGCACCGATCAATCGCGAGACGCTGTGCTTCTCTTGGTATTCGCTCATGTCGAAACGAATGAACTCGATGCCCAGGATCCGCGCGAGTTGTTTGGCCAGTTCGGTCTTGCCAACGCCGGTGGGCCCGGTGAACAAGAACGAGCCGATCGGCTTCTCCGGATCACGCAGTCCCGCTCGCGACAGCTTGATCGCGCTGCTGAGTTGTTCGATCGCATCGTCTTGGGCGTAGATGACCTTTTTGAGGTCGCTTTCCATCTGTGCGAGTTTATCGCGGTCACCGGTGCTTACTTGCTTGGGCGGAATTTGCGCCATCTTTGCCACGATGGTCTCGATGTCTGTTTCGCCGATCTTGTAGTCTTCGCCGTGGTCCAATTTGGCCCGGGAACCTGCCTCGTCGATGAGATCGATCGCCTTGTCAGGTAGCTTCCTGTCCTGAAGGTAACGTGTCGAAAGGGCGACCGCGGCGATGATGGCCTCGTCGCTGTAGCTGACCTTGTGAAAGCTCTCGTATCGCTCCTGCAGCCCTTGAAGAATTTTCACGCTGTCGTCCTCGGACGGCTCGCTGACCTCGACTTTTTGGAAGCGTCGGACCAAGGCCCGGTCTCGCTCGACGTGGTTGCGATATTCCTGGTACGTCGTCGAGCCCATGCAGCGGAGCTTGCCGCTCATGAGTGCTGGCTTGAGCAGGTTGCTCGCGTCCATCGTGCTGCCGCCCGCCGCGCCAGCGCCCATGATGTTGTGGATCTCGTCGATGAAGAGAATGGATCCGGGGATCTCTTCCAGCGCGTGAACGACGGCCTTGAGGCGGTTTTCGAAGTCACCGCGAAAGCGCGTTCCGGCGAGCAACGATCCCATGTCGAGTGAGTAAATGACGCAGTCCTTGACGAGCTCGGGGACCTCGCCGTCGTTGATCTTCTTGGCCAATCCTTCGGCGATGGCGGTCTTGCCGACGCCGGCGTCTCCGACCAGCATGGGATTGTTCTTGCGACGCCGGCAGAGCACCTGGATCACCCGATCGATCTCTTTCATTCGCCCGATCAGTGGATCGATCTCGCCTTCAGCCGCCCGTTCGTTGAGGTTGCTGGTGAAGGCAGCGAGGGGATCCGCGGAGGGCGCATCTTCCTCGCCATCGCCGCCGTCCGCCGATTCGCCTCCGGTTTCGATCGGGCCCGTCAGCGCGCCGCCATCGCGCTTGCTGATCCCGTGGCTGAGGTAGTTGACGACATCGAACCGTGTCACGCCGTGGCTCTCGAGAAGGGTGGCGGCTTCGGAGTCCCGCTCGCTGAACACCGCGACCAGTACGTTGGCCCCGGTCACTTCGTCTTCGCCCGACGACTGCACGTGGGCGACAGCTCGACTGAGCACGCGCTGAAAGCCCAGAGAAAGACCGGGGGCGGTGGTGTCGTCGTCGGGTAGACTCGCCGCATCGGCATCGAGCTGAGCCTCGATGAGGGGGCGGAGCTTTTCGGGGTCGCCACCAACGTGCGTGAGGATGCGCATCACGCCGGCGTCGAAGAGCAGGGCGTAGAGCAGATGATCGACGGTCACGTACTCGTGGAGACGCCGCAGAGCCTCGCGTGTGGCAAGGCTGACGGCAATTTCGACTTCGGGGCTGATTCGCATGGAGGCTTTGTCTAGACCGGCTCGGCCGTCAATTTCAGGGGCATGCCGTATTCCTCGGCGAAGCCCAGGACTTCTTCGATCTTGGTTTCGGCCACATCACGGCTGTAGATTCCAGCGATCCCTTTGCCCTTGTGGTGGACCGTCAACATGATGTGGGTGGACTCCGTCTCGGTCTTCTGGAAAAACTGCATCAACACCAAGACGACGAATTCCATCGTGGTGTAGTTGTCGTTGTGGAGCACCACCTTGAATTGACGGGGCTTCTTGGTACGAACGCGCTCTTCGGTTGCGAGGTCGTCCTGCCGCTGCCCATCGGAGCCGCCCGGATCCATGGGATCGGTGGGATCGCCCGCTCCGGGGCCACAGCGATGAAAAGGCTGCCACGTCACGGCTACACCATAGCATGTCGAGCCCCGTCTTCCGCCTCAGGAATCGCCGTTATCGTGCCTCGGCAATGGTCGTATGTCCCAGATATCCTTTGCATATTCTCGAATACTACGGTCGGATGAGAAATGGCCTACCCGCGCAATGTTGAGTCCGGCCATGCGCGCCCACTGCCGTCGCTTTAGATATGCGTCGCCTAGTTCGCGTTGGCAAGTGCGATACGCCTCGAAGTCGCCGAGCACCATGTAGTGATCGTGGCGCAACAAGCCCTCGACCAGGTCCGTGAAGCGTCCAGGCTCGTCGGGACAGAAGAAACCGCGGGCAATCCGATCGAGGATATCGCGGAGCCGCTCGTCTTGTTCGTAGTCATGCCGGCCCGCAGGCTGAGCGGCGAGCCTCTGCTGAACCTGCTCGACCGTCATGCCGAACAAAAAGAAGTTCTCCGGACCCACCGCCTCGCGGATTTCGATGTTGGCCCCGTCCAAGGTGCCGATGGTGACAGCGCCATTGAGGGCGAGTTTCATATTGCCCGTGCCGCTCGCCTCCGTACCCGCCGTCGAAATCTGTTCGGACACATCGGAGGCGACGATGATTCGCTCGGCCAGCGTGACGCGGTAATTCGGGAGGAAGGCGATCTTGACCGCATCCGTATCGGGATCGTTGTTGATCACGTCAGCGACGGCGTGAATGAGCCGAATGATGAGCTTCGCTTGTCGATAACCCGGTGCAGCTTTGGCTCCGAAAACGAAGACACGCGGCGGCACCGTTTCGCCCGCCTTGGCCTGCAAATAGAGGGCGATGATGTGAAGGACGTTGAGTAGCTGACGCTTGTATTCGTGCAGGCGCTTGATCTGAACGTCGAAGATGGCATGGGGATCGACGCGCAGATCGAGTTCGTTTTCGATGAGGGCGGCGAGGCTCTCTTTGTGGGCATGTTTGATGGCGAGAAGTTGGTCCAGGAAGTCATCATCCTCGAGCAGAGGTTCGATGCGTCGTAGTTGGTCGAGGTCGGTCATCCATTCCGCCCCAATATGCGAACAGAGAAGTCTTGACAGGGTAGGGTTGCAGCCCAGAAGCCAGCGACGGGGCGTGACGCCGTTGGTCTTGTTTTGAAAGCGCGTCGGGAAGTGTTCGGCGAAGGGTCTCATGACCTGCGTGCGGAGCAGTTTGGTGTGCAGCGCGGCCACCCCATTGACGGCGTGGGATCCAACCACCGCCAACCGGGCCATGTGGATCTGGGGCGAGTCGGCGTCGTCGATGATCGCCATTTGTGCAGCACGCTCAGCGTCGTTCGGATAGGCGGCAGCGACCTCTGCGGCGAACCGCCGATCGACCTCTTTGATGATCTCGAAGTGTCGAGGCAACATGTGTCCCATCAAGGCGACGGGCCAACGCTCGAGGGCCTCGGGCATGAGCGTGTGGTTGGTGAACCCGAACGTATCGACGGTGGTGGCCCAGGCTCGCTTCCAGTTCAGTTGGTGCTCGTCCATCAAGACGCGCATGAGCTCTGCAATGGCGATCGCAGGGTGGGTGTCGTTGAGCTGCACAGCGTGGTGTGAGCTAAAATCGTCGAGGTTGGGATGATGATTCAGGTGGCCCCGAACGATGTCTTGAATGGAACACGCGACGAAAAAGTACTCTTGACGAAGCCGAAGCTCGCGACCGGCCGCAAAGTTGTCATTCGGGTACAGGACCTTGGAGATGATCTCCGTGGCGTTCTTTTCTTCGACCGCACGAACGTAATCGCCCGAATTGAACATCGCGAGGTCGAACTCGCAACTGCTCTTCGCCGCCCACAAGCGAAGCGGGATGACGGTGTTGCGACGAAATCCGGCGATGGGCAAATCGTGCGGCACGCCGAGGACATGCTGGTCCGCGTGCCACAGAACGTCGAAGCCTTCAGTGGCGGCGACGTGCTCGGTGTGGCCGCCAAAACCAACGGTGACCGCCGCTTCGGGACGGGCCATCTCCCAGGGATTGCCGAAGCGCAGCCACTCGTCGGCGCGCTCGACCTGTTGACCGTCTCGGATCGCCTGCTCAAAAATGCCAAACTCGTAACGGATCCCGTAGCCTCGGGCAGGGAAACCGAGCGTCGCCAGCGATTCGAGGAAACACGCGGCCAGTCGGCCAAGCCCACCATTTCCCAAGCCAGGCTCGGGCTCTGCCTCGTACAGTTCGTCGAGATCCACGCCGAGATCCTCGAGCACGGCTCGGTAGTCGTCCTCGATACCCAGAGCTTGCAGGTTGGCCCGCAGCAGCCGGCCGAGAAGGAACTCCGCGGACAGGTAATGGACGACCTTCGCTCGGCGCTCGACGATGGTAGCCTCGGTCCTTAGCCATCTCTCGATCAGGCGGTCGCGCACGCTGAGAGCGAGCGCATCGTAGCGGTCGCGGGCCGTTGCGCCCGACAAGATACGACCGCGTCGATACAGGAGATGGTCATCGAAGCTCTGTCGCAGTGACTCGACCGCCAGACGGCCGTCGGCAGGTCGAGCACGGGGCGAACCTGGAGATCCATCCTTCGTCATGCTCGGAGCGTTGGTCTGCCCAGCAGTATCGTCAAGGTTCAGGCGTGAGGTTTACAGCGGACCGTCGACCAAACCGTGCACGAACTGCTTCACGTAGGGATCTTCACTGGCTCGCGCCTCTTCCGTCGTGCCGTCAAAGAGTAAGCGTCCCCGGTAGAGCATGCCGACCCGATCGGTCACGGAGAGCAGCCGCGGAAGGTCACTGGACACCATCAGGGCGGTGGACTGGCTCTGCCGCTGCTCTTCGTAGAGCATTTCGAAAATGCGTTGCGCGGTGACGGGATCGAGGCCGGCGGCAGGTTCGTCGTATAGGACGATCTTCGCCTGATCGATGGTGGCCCGCGCCACACCGACCCGCTTCTTCTGTCCGCCACTGAGGCCCGAACAGGCACGAGATTCAAAGCCGGGGAGCGATACCCGTCGCAAACGGTCGGCGACACGCTTCGTGATTTCGACCTCGTCGAGACTGGTGTTTCGGCGAAGGGGGAATGCGATGTTGTCCCCAACGGAGAGGTAGTCAAACAGGGCGTTGTTTTGAAACAGCATGCCGATGC
>JAPYTK010000097.1 GCA_029941785.1 Polyangiaceae bacterium
GCGCAAAGTGGCGCGACCGAGCGTGTTCAAACCCTTCGTGGCATGGCCCTCGTGGCCGAAGAGCAGCTCGACGACCCCGAGCAGGCGCGGGACTTCTTGCTCTCCGCGCTCGCTGTAAGCCCCGATTCCGACGCCATTCACGATGACGTTGCGCGATTGTGTGAACTCATCGAAGACTTTCGATCGTACGCTGAAGCGCTGCAGCGTGTTGCTGCGGATACCTATGATGCTCTGCTCCAATCGGAGCTGTACGAGCGTTTGGGTATCATCGCCGAGGAAGAACTCGAAGACAGCGCCATGGCGATCGATGCGTACCGTAAGGCGATCGAGCAGACTGACGAGCCCAACGAGGTGCTCGCCGCGCTCGATGGCCTTTACGTCGCGGCGGAAGACCACGAACAACTCGCCGAAATCCTCGAGCGACGGGCCGAAGTGGAGACCGACGACAAGGTTATCGCCGAGATCGCTTTCAGGCTGGCGGTCGTCCGAATCGACGCGTTCAGTGATCAAGCGGCGGGTCTTCGGGCCTTACGTTTGGCAGTCGACCATGACCCGGAAAATGATGATGTTCGCGTGCGCCTCGAGTCACTTACTGACAACCGGAGTATTTTCGACGAATGCTCCGAAGCGCTAGAGATCATCTACCGGGTCACCCAAGACAAAGAGGCGCGGACTGCACTCCGTAACAAGCGGATCGGTTTTGCCCCTACGGCGAGCGAGCGTGTGCGATTGCGACTCGAATTGGCACAGATGCTCGAAGATGAGTCCTTCGATACGCAGGCGGCGCAGACGGTCGTCGAACAAGCCCTGATGGACGACGTGAGCGATCCCGAGCTCATTTCCCAGGTCGAACGTCTAGCGGCGATCAATGCGGCCGGCACCGAGGGGAAGTCGGCCTGGAAGCGGGCGGCAGAGAGCGTGATCAAGGCGGTGGAGGCCGGTGGCGGGCCAGCGGCGCAGCGGCCCGGCGCTGTGGTCGTGACGCCGGACCTTGCGCGAGAATTGTATCTGTACGTGGCCGCGTGGCAGCGAGACCACCTTGGTGATCTCGACGGGGCCGAGCGGTCATTGGCTGCGGCGCTCGAGAACGAGCCACACTGCGTCCCGGCTCTTACCCAAATCGAAGAACTGCAACGGGAACCGGGACGAGAGGTGGCCCTGGTCGGAACACTTCGACGATTGGCCCAGTATGCCGATCAAGGTGAGGTAGCGCGAGATTCGGCGCAGTTGCGCCGTGAGGCGAAGGTGTTGGCGGAGACGGTGCTGGAAGACCCCGAAATTGTGGAGACGATTCTGCGGGAGATGCTTGCGGCGAACGAGGGTGACGAGTGGGCCTTAGCTGAGCTGGCGCGCGTGTGCGAAAGTGGCGGGGATCAGAAAGAGCTTTACAGCCTTCTCGTGAGGCAGCTCGAGACCGTGCGCGACACGGAACATCAACGCGAGTTGCGCCACCGGGCGGCGGTTGTCGCGGAAGAGTCCTTGGATGACGACGCTGGCGCGATCGAACTGTACGAACAGGCGTTTGATGACGACCCGAGCGATGAGGTGGCGGCGGCAGGCTTGCGCAAATTGTATGCGAAGCTCGATCGTCACGTCGAGATGTTGCGGTTCATCGAGCGCCTCGTGGATCAGAGTTCGGATACCGAAATCCGTGTGCCTCTGTTGCTCGAGAGCGCGAAGATTTGTATCGAGAAGCTCGAAGCGCCGTCCGAGGCTATCGAGCACCTCAACGCGGCTTTGCTCGAAGACCCAGGGCACGCCGACGCTATCGTGGCTTTGCTTGGCCTCTTGGAGGCCGAGGGTCGCGACGATGAGCGAGCCGAAGTGCTCATGCAGCAGATCGATATTGCACGCGATCAGGGTGATGAAGAGTTGGAACTTCGTTATCAGTTACGTGTCGCGGATCTCTACGAGAACACACTCAATGACGTGTCTGCGGCCGTCGACACTTACCTCAGTGTGTTGGATTCGAAGCCCGGCCACCGACCGGCGATCGAAGCGTTGGCTAGGCTGTACGAACAAGAAGGGCAAGAGGCGGACGCAGCAGAGATGTACGAGCTGCTGCTCGAGTCGGGAGTGAACGATGCCTATGCAGCGATGGCGTTGAAGGCGAGTTCGTTGTATCGGCAGGTTGGGGATGCGGAGTCCTTGGTCCGCGTACTCGAAGCGGCGAACGAACAAGCTTCGGATCTCTCCGTCGGCGATCGACAGGAGATCGAGGATGCACTGTTGGCGGCCTATCGCGACGACGAGCGTTGGCTTCCTCTTGCAGACCTCATTCTTGGTCAAGGCGAGCGCAGCAACGACGATGACGAGAAGGTCGTTCTTTATCGTCGCGCGGCGGAGATCCACGCCGAACACCGCGAGGACTATTCTCGGGCGGCGGAAATCTACGAAAAGGCCCTGTCTGCGAAGAGTGACGATCGCGGCCTGATGCTCACGCTTTCGGATGCCTACACGGCGGCCGGACGTACCAGCCAGAGCATTGGCGTGCTCGAGCGCTTGGTGAGCACTTATCAGGGTCGCCGAAGTAAGGATCTTGCGGAGGTGCATCACCGAATCGCTCAAGCTCACCTGAGTGGCGGCGATGATGTGGCGGCGCTTCGGTCGCTGAAGTCGGCCCGCAAGATCGACCCCGGTTCGATCGCGATTCAATATCAGCTCGGTCAGCTATCGATTCTTATGTATGACGAAGGGGACGACGAGACCTTGAGCGCGACGTACCTGAAGCAGGCGAGCGACTGCTTCACGGCCTTGCTCATGCAGCGTTTGGACGGCGATTCGGTGGTCAGCAAGGCGGAGGTCTTTTACCATCTCGCTCAGGTGAAGCAGCGGGACGGCGATTCGAAACAAGCCATTCAGAAGCTCGAGCGAGCTCTGGCGAACGACCCGTCCCTGAAGGTGGCACAAGATCTCCTGGACGAGCTGAGACAATGACGCATCTCGTGGTGATCGACGGCGTGATTCAGACTCCGGAACACGCTGTCATCTCCGTATACGACCGGGGCTTCTTGTACGGCGATAGCGTGTTTGAGACCGTACGAACCTACAGCGGAAAGTTATACGCGCTCGATCAACACCTGCAACGCCTTGAGCGTTCGGCCCAATCGATCGGCGTGACCTTGCCGGTCCCATGGGAGCAAATTGGCGTCGAAGCTAAACGTGCGATTGTGGAGGCTGACAACGACGAGAGCTATGTGCGGATCATGGTAACCCGAGGCTCGGGCCCTCTGGGACTCGATACGGAGCTTGCCACGAGTCCGTTGCGCGTCATTCTCGTCGAGCCACTCCGCTCTCCGCCGGAGGCCCACTATCTTGAGGGGATTGGTGCGATCTGCGTGCAGACGGTGCGTGCATCCGACGCCGTGCATAGCGCCAAGCTAGGTAACTACCTGGCCTCGGCCCTCGCGCTGCGGGACGCGAAGAAGGCAGGTGCCGAGGAAGCCCTGGTTGTGAATCGAAACGGTTTGGTCATCGAAGGGACGACGTCCAACGTCTTCATGATCAAGGGTGAGGCCCTTGTCACGCCCCCGCTACATATCGGCATTCTCGAAGGAGTGACGCGCGGCGTCGTGATGGATCTTGCTGAGCGTGAAGGGCTTCGTTTGGTTGAGGAGGCTCTTTCCGTTGCCGATCTCAAGGGATGTGCCGAAGTGTTCATTACATCGAGCATTCGGGAGATCCTTGCCGTCGTGAGAGTCGATGGTGAGGCCATCGGTGAGGGAAAACCGGGTCTGGTCACGCGGCGACTTCTCGAGGCTTTTCGTGCCCACGTCCGTCGTTAGGCGGACGACGCTTGAGGGCCGCTCGAGTCAGGCTTGTTCTGCCACGGGCACGCGCAGTTGACCCTGCTCGACCAGCATGGCGACGCCTTTCTGAAAGAAGCTCAGCAGAAAGGGTAGATCGCTCGGCGGTGAGGTTACCAGCCCAGCATCACGCACGGCTTTCGCGACCGCGAGCACACGTAGCGCCTGCTCGTCGCCGCTGCGCGAGCGAACGGAGATGGCCGAGCCTCGCATACGCGCGGCGAGAAGCTGTCGTTGATCGGGTGTGAAGAAACGGTCGGTGGCCGCGGCGACTTCGGCACGCACCGCCTCGTTGACCGCGTCCTTGTCGTCGGCTTTGTCTGCGCCTACGCGCTCGCCGAGCTTGGCGAGCAGATCCTCCAAGGCTTCTTTTGCGGGCAGCCAGCTGCGAAATTCGGGATCGGCATGAAGCTCGGCGGAACCATCGCGGGCTCCGGTGGCCAAACCGTCGTCCACCTTGCTGTCGAGGTCGGCCAGGGGGTGCGGGGGTGAGTCGCCCGGGACGGGTTCGAACAGTGCGGCACAGTTGTCGATGCCCAAGGGAAGAATCTCCCTTGAGATCGCATTTTGCTTGCGTGCTTCGGCCACACAGTGCCGTGCCCATTCGACGGGCACCTCGACGGGTTCGGTCCCGAAGCGCTCTTTGACCTTGTTGCGCCACAGCCGAATCTGTTTTCCTGGGATCTGTCCGCTGCTTGCGTGAACGATGCCTTGCGGCATGCTCGTGACGATGTCCGCCACGCGATAGCGCCCACCCGGTTGGCGCTGTGCGATGGAGAAGAAGGTCATCCCGTTGGTGTCTGGCGGTACGTAGCTGGCGACCATGGGAGCCGCTGCGACCTGGCTCGGCTCGGGTGCCGCCTGCGTTTCTGGGATCGTGACCCCGCGTGACTTGAGCACGCTCAGAGCGCGTCTGGCCAACTTGCGCCCTTTGCCTGGCGCGTCATCGAGCGAGGCTATCCTGGCGATGGCAGCTGCGTTGTCTTGACTCAACCACGCGTCGATCAGCGCCGCGCAGCTAGCGGCCCCCGCGGCGCGAATGGCGTCTGGCGCACTCGCGTGATCCGCGGTCAACCAGGATGACTCGAGTTGGGCCGCGACCGGTTCAGCCGCCGCCTTGGTGGTACCCTGCTGTTTGCCCTTGTTTCGCTGTGCCGTCTTGCGTTGCATGGCTTGCTTTGCCGTCGTGCCTCGGCCAAGCTTGTTCTTGGGACTCGCTGCCTTGGGACCCGCTGCCTTGGGAGCCGGGTGCAGGAGCAACGTGATTTTGTCATCACGGTTCACGTCCTTTTTGATGGGCGCCGCCGGTCGGCTGGATGGCGGCGCGGGTGGCGGAGCTCCAAGAGGTTGTCCTTCGATTGGATCCTGTCGGTAGACACGTCGTCGTTTCTGACGCATCACCGTCGGGTTGGCGCCACCGGCCGGCCTCGCCCTTGGGGCGGGCGTCGCTCGCGGCTTGCGCGTCGTCGCCGCCGTCGCTTTGTCCTTCGGGTTGACCTTGGCAGCAGCCTTCTTTGGCTGGGCAGCTTTCTTCGGCTGGGCAGCTTGCTTTGGCTGGGCCGGTGGCGCGGTCGTGCGGGAACGACGACGGCGGCGGGGCGAATCGACCTCGTCTGGTTCTTGGTCGGCGGCGGTGTCGACGGCTGGCTTTGTTTGCTCCCCATTTTCCGGGGTGCTCGTTGCGGCTTCCTCGCTGTTGTCCGTCCCGCCTACTGTATTCGCTTGTTCATTTTCGCTCATGGTGTCGTCTCCACGATGGCAATGGCGTCAATTTCGACGGCCACGCCTTTGGGTAGTGCGGCC
This sequence comes from Polyangiaceae bacterium, assembly GCA_029941785.1. Taxonomy (GTDB): domain Bacteria; phylum Myxococcota_A; class Polyangia; order Polyangiales; family Polyangiaceae; genus JAPYTK01. Next base: position 5,610 of record JAPYTK010000097.1, read on the forward strand.
ACTTGTACCGTTGCTCGCGCCGGCGGCTCGGTCTCGAAACATTCGGCGTAAATCGCGTTGACCGCTTGAAAGTCGGCAAGATCACGCAAAAAAATCGTTGTCTTCACGACGTGCTCCCAATTGGCGCCTGCCGCCTGCAAGACGGCATGGAGGTTCTTCAGGACTTGCCGCGTCTCGATTTCCACACTGCCTGTCACGAGGTCGCCCGTCGTCGGGTCGAGCGCAATTTGACCGCTGCAGAAGACTTGAGTCCCGTGCTTGATGGCTTGAGAATACGGCCCAATAGCTGCGGGGGCGTCGTCGGTGTGGATGGCAGTACGTGTCATGGCGTTCATGGTCCGCTTGATTGGCGGAGGAGAGGGCATAGCATAAGGGTCCGGTGGAGTTGATATGGTATCCGCCTGAGCTCCTCCCTTGAGGTCTGCGACGCTGACTCACTCGATGTCGCGGCGCCCAGCGATTGCACGACCGATGGTGACCGGGTCGGCGTATTCGATATCGCCACCATGGGGGACGCCGCTGGCAATTCTGGAGACGGACACCCCGAGCGGTTTGAGTTGTTGCGAAAGAAGCAGGGCGGTGGCTTCACCGTCGACAGAAGGGGGTGTGGCTATGATCACCTCTCGGACTTCGGAATCGTTCAATCCGATCCGTTGTTTGAGCTCCTCGACCGGAAGTTGGTCGGCCCCTATCCCCTCGAGCGGTGACAGCAGTCGTCCGAGCACGAAGTAGTAACCTCGTATGGCGTGGCTTCGTTCGACCGAGAGGAGGTCTTGAACCCGGTGCACGACGCAAAGCAATGAGGCGTCTCGCTTGGTGTCCAGGCAAATGCTGCAAAGGGCTCGGGTGTTGTTGTCCTCGGGCCGATCGGCAATGTTGCCGCAGCGCGTGCATGAGCCCACGTTGTGCGCCACCCGAGCCATCGATTCCCCAAGTGATGCGCACAAGTCATCGCGCTCAGTAGCCAAAAAGAGAGCGTAACGTTGCGCGGTCCTTTCGCCGACGCCTGGAAGCCTACTGAGAAGGGTGATCAGTTCTTGGAGATGCGTGGGCAGCACGAGGACGTCAGCTTAGCGGCATTCGCTCATCCCGTCCGTTGCGAAATACAGCTTGGCCGTACCAACGTCGTATCGACGATCTCAATTACAGGGCTTGTCCTTTTGGCGGTGCAGGGGTACCGATCTCATTCCAACATGAGCTACGTTGTTTTGGCTCGAAAGTGGCGCCCCCAGATCTTCGATGATCTGGTGGGCCAAGAGCACGTTTCGCGCACCCTTGGCAATGCGATCAAGAGCGATCGTGTGGCTCATGCTTTTTTGTTCACCGGTGTTCGCGGTGTGGGGAAAACCACGAGCGCGCGGATCCTCGCCAAAGCATTGAACTGCGCGAGCGGGCCGACGGCCACGCCGTGCTTGAAGTGTCCGTCCTGCCTCGAGATTGGGGCTGGCACTAACGTCGACGTGCAAGAGATCGATGGTGCGAGTTACACTGGCGTCAACGACGTGCGAAAGCTCCAAGAGAGCCTGCCGTATCGGCCCGCGCGGGACCGTTTCAAGATCTACATCGTCGACGAGGTTCACATGCTCTCGTCTGCGGCGTGGAACGCTTTTCTCAAGACCCTCGAAGAACCTCCGCCGCATGTGAAGTTCATCTTCGCGACGACCGAGGCCCACAAAGTCCCGGTGACGATCCTGAGCCGTTGTCAACGTTACGATTTCAAGTTGATTGCGGCGGGCAACATCGTCGAGCGCTTGCAGAAAGTGCTCGCAGCCGAGGAGATCGAGGCGGACGGCCAAGCCATGCACATCATCGCGCGTGAGGCGGCGGGAAGCATGCGTGACGCGATGAGTCTCCTCGACCAGGTGATCGCCTGGGTCGGAGTGTCGGGGGATAGGCTCACGACCGACAGCGTGGCGAAGGTATTGGGGGTTGCGTCGCGAAGCGTGTTGCATCGGCTTGGGACCGCGGTCGTTGGTGGTGACGCGAGCGCCGGACTCGATGTGATCGCCGAGTTGGCCAACGAGGGATACGATTTGACGAATGTCGCCCGCGATTTTCTCAGTCACCTTCGCGATCTGGTCGTGGCAAAGGTCAGCCAAGACGCATCTCGTCTGATCGAATCGGCGGACGAGGAATTGAGCGACCTCGCCGCGGTCGCTGCGTCGACTCAGGCCGACGATCTTTCTCGGCTGTTTTTGGGTTTTTCCCGCGCCTACGACGACATTGTTCGCAGCGGTCAGTCGCGCGCAGCTTTCGAGATGGCTTTGGTACGCCTCGCTCAGCGGCCGGCACTTACCCCGGTCGATGATTTGATGCGCAAGCTCGTCGAACTTGAGCGACGGATGAAGGTCGGGTCTCAGGGCTCTCCGCGCGGGACGGACATCTCCCCAAAAGGGGGAGCGCCGACGGCTACTGAGTCATCGGCGCGCGACAGACCCGACACCAAACCGAGTCGTGATCTTCCACCAGCGTCGCGCCACGAATCGTCCAAGCCTCAAGCCCGTCGAACGGCTCCAAGGGAGCCAGCTTCGGGCCCGCCGGCGCGCGACGCCGTGCCCTCGTCTTCCTTAGCTCGAGTGGGGGATGCTCAGCACGGTTCATCGCGACAGCCCGTTGCCCAGCGTGCCGATCCGGAAGCGGCCACGAAGCCCCCGGCTGCCGAGGAAAACACCGCGCGAGAGTCAGCCCGACCGCCGGCAGTGAAGCGCCGCGCTGTCGACGAGTCGTCCTTAAAGGCGTGGGTTGCTATCCTCGGCGCGATCTCGAAGAAGAAACCTGCTGTCGCGTCGATGTTTCAGCACGCGTCGCCCTTGCGGATCGAAGCAGGTGTCGTCCACGTTGCTTTTCCACCGGGAGGCTTCGCCACGGAGCACGCCACGTCGAAGGATGCCCGAGAACTGGTCGCGGCTATCGCGAGCAAGCACTTTGGTGAGGCCACACAGCTCGAGATTGACCTGAGCGGCGAGCACGCGGATGTGGAGACGGTTGCCGAGCAACGTAGCGCCGAAAAGGCTGCGGCCCTGGCAGAGGAGCGTCGCCGAGTCGAGCAGCATCCCATGGTGCAGACTGCGCTCGAAGTCTTCGATGCGGAGATTCGCGACATACGACTTCCGGAGTGACAACCGCATTGCCAAGACACCGTGTCCGCGGCTGGAGAGGAAGCTCAGGCCGATCGGGCAAGGCGTGCCCGCTGAATGGCTGTTTGAAGCGAGGCGATGAGGTCGCCCGGGTCTTCGATGCCGATCGAGAGGCGAATGAGGTCCTCGCCGACGTGGCGAGACTCGACGGGTATCGAGGCGTGGGACATCCGACATGGTAAGCTCGCGAGCGAGTGCAAGCTGCCGAAACTCACCGAAATCGTGAACAGTTGAAGCGCACTCAAGATTCGCTCCGACAGTTGCACGTTGCCGGTCTCGAAACTGATCACACTACCGGCGCCGGAGGCTTGAGAAAAATGAAGATCCCGTCCAGGGTGGGTAGCTAGTCCAGGGTAATGCACTCGTTTGACTTGAGGGTGTGAGGCCAAGAACGCTGCGACATGTCCTGCGCTGGCCTGCTGCCGCTCGATGCGCAGCGGGAGGGTTTGCAGACCCCGCAATAGCAACCAGCTATCGAAGGGGGACAAGGCAGTACCTTCGGCGTTCTGGATGAAGGCGAGCGTCCGAGCGAGATCGGGGTCGTCGGTTGTGACGGCTCCAGCGCTCACATCGCTATGTCCTCCGAGGTGCTTGGTGGCCGAGTGGATCACCAAATCGGCTCCGAGCTGCGCAGGTTGCTGCAGCCACGGGCTCAGCAAGGTGTTGTCCACCGCGAGCCAGGCGCCGGCTTGGTGCGCCAGATTGGCCAGCTTGGGAATGTCGGCGATGTGTTGCAACGGGTTGCTTGGCGTCTCGATCAAGACGAGTTTCGTGTTTGGTTTTATGGCTTTGTCGACCGCCGACACGTCGCTCGTATCTACGAAACTCACCTCGATACCCTGCCGCGACAGAATCTGAGACAGCAGCCGGTGAGTGCCTCCGTACAGGTCGATTCCCGCGACAAGGTGTTGCCCGCAGCTCAATACGCGTGATGTTGCGGACAGCGCTGCCATGCCACTTGCGAAGGCAAAGCCATGGGCGACGCCTTCGAGTTTCGCAAGCTGAGACTCCAACACATCTCTCGTGGGGTTCCCGCTACGCGAATAGTCGTAACGACCAAGTGAATTGACCGAGGGTTGTCCGAAGGTCGCCGTTTGGTAAATCGGGGTGCTATTGGGCCGGTGAGGATCCCCGGGGCTTGCTTGAAACGTGGTGATTTGTGTCCAGCGGTTCATGATGAGACTCCTCTACACGGCTAAGGCAAGGCGCGACTCTTGGCGATGGCGTCTCAGCGCGAGGAGATCACCGATCACGGCTTGGCTGGTGGGCCAGCGTCCGGCACCCTTGCCACGCAACACGATCTCCGAACCATCTCGCAGACCAAGAAGCACCGCGTTCTCCACGCCACGAAGTCGAGCGAGCGTGTGGTGGGCATCGAGCGAGCGAAGTTCGACCCCAGCCTGAACGTGAAGTCCGTCCACCTCGCACCAGCCGACGAGACGGAGTCGTTTGTCGTCGCCTAATTTCGAGACGCTCGCCGCAATGCGCTGCGCGCTGAGAGCCTCGCGGGGGATCGCGTCGACGTCGAGCTGGTAGAGCCAGGCGCCGTAAGCAGCGATCGACAGCTTCTGGGCGACATCTGTGCCGTCAAGGTCCAGGCGGGGATCCGCTTCAGCGAAACCCGCGAGCTGGGCTTCGCGTACCGCGTCGTCGAAAGCTGCGCCGGTGTGGAGTCTGTCGAGAACGAAGTTCGTCGTGCCGTTGAGCACGCCCTCGATCCGCTTGATACTGTTCTTGGGTAAGCTGGCGAGGGTTTCGAGTAGGGGCACGGCGCCGCCCACCGATCCCGAGTAAGACAGGGTCGCATTGTGCCGTCGGGCGAGGGCCCGCAACTCTTGGCCGTGCGTGGCGATGAGGGCCTTGTTCGCCGTGATGAAGTGCCGTCCTGCCCGCAACGTTCTGCGGGCGATTGCGTATGCAGGATGGAGACCACCGATGAGTTCGACGACGATGTCGCATGGCAAGGCTGCTACGTGTGCGGCCTCGTCGTGAAGCAATGAAGTGGGGATCCCGCGGTTCCGGTGTTGCTCTGGGTTTTGCACGGCGATGCCGACCACATCGAAAACATCAGGCTGCGCATTCAAGCGCTCGTAGACGCCCCGACCGACGGTCCCGAGGCCGAGCAACGCAACGCGTAGTGGAGCTTGGCAAGGCTGTTCGGTCACGAGCCGACTGGGTTCCTGTCGAATCCGCGTCGATGTGCCATGACCGATCCCCTTGACGTCGAAGTTGACCGAGCGGCTCGCCGCAAACCGAGCTGCTTTGGTCTGAAGAACCTTGGCCTCTTGCCGAGATGCTTGTTCGACATGGAGGGTGGCGTATCGGCGTGCGCCTGGGATTTGTTTAGGGTCCTGTTCGAAAACCCCGCCGACGTCCTTGAGCAAGACGCAGCTCTCGGCGTCGAGCACATCCGCCAAGTACAAAGCGGTGAAGTCCGTGCCTCCGCGGCCGAGGAGACTGGTGCGACCATCGGCATGTTGTCCGACGAAGCCGGGGACGACGACCACTGCGCTCTCGTCGAGCGCTTGGCGCAGCGCACCGTCGGCCACTGCGATAGGGGTACCGTTGAGCAAAGAGCCCCGCGTGTGAAGGGCCAGCTGTTTCGCTTCGAGTCCACGCGCGTCGATGCCTGCGCGCTGAAGGGCGAGGGTCAGCAGTGCTGTGCTGGTGGCTTCGCCCGTGGCGAGTAGTTGAGCGAAGGCGGTGGATTCCGCGTCAGGAAAACGAGGGGGCCCGTCGTCTGTGCGACCTCCGAGCCCCGTGATCCGTTTCGCACGGGACCACAATCGATCGGTGGTGGTCCCAATCGCTGAAACCACACAAAGGACACGGCGACCACTTCGTAGGACGTTGAAGATCTCATCCACAGCCCGCGGCAGGTCGGCGTCACTTCGTAACACGGAGCTGCCAAACTTGAGGACGACGATGGGCCGGAGTGGAGAACAGGGGGAGGGTAGGTAGGTCATGACGTGTTCTTCTCGGAGGCGGTGGTTGAGGCGCTCAGGGCGCAGTTCAGATCGTGGATGATGTCGTCGGCGCGTTCGAGTCCCACGCTGAGGCGGACCAAGCCGTCACTGATCCCGGCGGCACGACGTTCTTCGGCGGGGATCGGTCCGTGCGTCATCGAGGCTGGGTGCGTGATGAGCGTTTCGACAGCGCCCAGGTTCTCGGCCAAGGTGCAAAGCTTGACGGCGTTCATCAAGCGAATCCCTGCCTCTACACCGCCTACGAGCTCAAAGGCGAGCATTCCACCACCGTCCCGCTGCTGTCGTTTCGCAAGGTCGTATTGTGGGAAGGATGGCAGGCCCGGGTAGTAGACCCGTGCGACCTTGGGATGGGATTCGAGGTGGATCGCTACTTCTTCTGCATTCTTCGCATGTCGATCCATTCGACTGGGCAGGGTCTTGATCCCTCGTAGCGTGAGCCAAGCATCGAAGGGCGATTGCGCGATTCCGACCGCATTTTGAACAAAGCGGAGCTTCTCGACGATCGCCTCGTCACGGGCCAACACGGCGCCCCCGACGGTCGTGTTGTGCCCTTCGATGTACTTCGTTGTGGAGTAAAGGACGATGTCGGCGCCGAAGGAAAACGAAAGCTGGCCCGCGGCGGTGAGGAAGGTGTTGTCCACGGCGAGCCAGGCGCCAGCGTCGTGAGCGGCGCTCGCGGCGGCTGCGATGTCAGTCAGTTTCAGCGTCGGATTGGCCGGGCTCTCTATAAAGAGCAGCTTCGTTTCCGGTCGAAATGCGTCTCGGATCGCTCCGATATTCGAGGTGTCGACAAAGGTTGCTTGGACTCCGAAGCGTTCGAACACCTGACGCAGGACGCGTACCGTGCCTCCGTAGACGACGTCCGAGCACAGGACATGATCGCCCGCTTCGAGCAGGGCGAGACACAGCGCGCTGATGGCGGCCATGCCCGTGCAGAAGCTCAGCGCGGTGGCATCTTCGAGGGCGCCGAGCTGTCGTTGTAGTGCGGCGACCGTTGGGTTGCCGCTGCGCGTGTAGGTAAATCCCTTGTCCTGACCCACCGCTTCTTGAGCGTAGGTCGTGGTTTGGTAAATGGGCGTGATGACGGCGCCCGTTGTTGGATCGGGGTAGAGGCCGGCGTGTACGGCATGGGTGTGCAGCGGTGATTCGCAAGACATGAAGAGCTCCTCGTGAGCGAAAAAGACCAAAGGTGAGTCGAAGCCGAGGCTTCGTGGATCGGTCTAGGCCGGGGAGCGTCTTGTTTTCTTGCGTGCGGTATTCAGAGTTTGATCATCACGCACGCTCGCACAAGACGCAGCCCGGCCAGGGCATCGTCATGCACATACGCATCATGTTGTTGATCGAAACTCGCATCGCAAAAAACACGGCACAGTTGTGCCGGACGCGCTTACTGTGACTCTCCGGGAGCTAACTTGTCAACCGCTTTTATTTGACTGCTGTCGACTTAGGGCAATTTCTTACCCTTAGGTAACTTCACGTGGTCACGCGGATCGAACAGCTCGCGCGCGATGCGTACTTCCAGCAAATCGATCAGTGGATCACTGCCGACGCTGTGGAGATCCGCCGCTGCGCTGGCGTCGCCATTTTGGTATCGCCGTAGCGCTGCGTAGAACCTAGCCTCAGTCCGTTCCGTGTGGTGTGACGCGGACTTGAGCAACATTTCGTTGCTCAAGTCGCCACGGCCCCAGCGCGCGAGTTTGCCCCGCCAGGCTTCGTCGTCTTTGGCATCGAGAAGCACGCGTTCAACGACCGAGCTTGGCTTTTTCCCTGCCTTTTCTTCGAGCAGCATGAGCCACAAGGCACCATACACCAGCGAGTCCTTGGCGCTGCTCGTCTGGAGCAAGGCGTGGACCGCATCTCGAGCGGCTGTACGTTCATTGCGCGACAGGCTCCACGAGAGAAAGTCGAGGGCGGTCGCTGGTAGCATCTCACGATGAAGCTTGGCCAGGTTCATCGCCCGCTCGAAGGCCCGCAGCGTGGCGTCACGCTCACCATAACGGTCGAGCGTCCGGGCGAGCAGCCGCTCGCGCTGAATGCGTCCTGCTGGCTTCAGTTTGTGCGTACGTAGGCTCAGAAGGGTATCGAGGGCTGAGCCGAGTGCCGTTGCGGCTTCATCGTCCTTTTTTGCGTCTCGAAGGAGCTCGAATTGAAGGTGCTGTGCACGGATGGCATCGAAGGGAAGTACGCGGGCGGCCGGCAAGGCGACAGCGTTGCGGGCGTGACGCAGGGCATTGAGTCGATCGCCCCGTTGTCGTTCGAGCGTGGCGAGTTTCGTGTAGCCCCATACGGAGGGTTCCCGTTCGAGCGCACCAGCCAGCAAGCTGCTGGCCGATTCTGAATGGCCGTCGCGGATCTCGATGTCAGCCATCAAGAAGCGCAGCTTGGCGGCCGAAGGATCGACACGACCGCGGTATTCTCTCTCGTCGGCACGTCTCAGGATGACCTGGCTAGCGGCGAATACGCGCCGTGCCGCATCGCTCGAGCCTCCGTCGAAGGCATCGGCCAAGGTGCTTCCGATGAAGCTCGTGGCGGAGCTGAGGGAAGCCGGTGAAGGCTTCGCCCCGAGTGCATCCGAGAGGACCAATGGCGCGGCTTCGGGTATGCCGATGCGAACGAGTTGGCGTGCCAACACGTGAGCGACGACGAGGCTGCTCCGATCGCGTCGGAAGGCTTCGAGTGCGACGCCCCACAGCGCTGCATCCAAGACGTCCAGCCCGAGTGCGTGGGGATCACTGTCTCGGGTGGTCGTTACGAAGTGTCGGACCAAGAGACGCCAGTCTTGCGCGGTGTCGTCTTGGGCAGCGGATCGGAGGAGAGCGAACAGGTCGGGGTCTACGATGCGACTTGCAGAGGAGCGTTTTACCCCGTCGACAGCACCGCGTGCATCGCCATTGCGCAAGAACAAGGCCGCCATGGTCTCCGCCCCGGTTCGGAGTGCGCGAAACGCCTCGCCGGCTTCCCGTCGAGGGGGAAGCTGACGGGTTTGCTGGTAAGCCAAGTTGTAGGTCACGGCCCGCTCGATCCAACGGCTCGTCGCGTTCATGGCGTCTTGCAGCGTGGTCTTGTCGGGCGCGAGCAAGGCGCGGCCCATGGCGGCACGTTGCGCTGCCGCAAGCCGCACCATATCCCCACCGGTGTGCGTCTCTTTCGTCCAGCGCTTCAGCGCGTCGAGGTGCGCCTGGATATCGACTCGTCTCGGATCGGTGTGCGACATCCCGCTCAGGCGCAACTCCATCACGGCGCGAGCTCGGCCCTCGTCGCCACGCGAGCTGAACACCGCATTCGCCCCGCCGAGCGCTTGGTTAGCGACCGCGCTCGTGGCCATGGCCCCACTGAGTTCGCCAGCCCGCAGAAGGTAAAGGGCGCCCACCACCGCGTCGGTTCCACGGGAAGCTCTGCCTTGTTTGAAGTGCTGTGAGGCATGCTGCAATTGCCGCTCTACGGTGCCCGCCAAGAGGGCGAGCCGTGCATCACTGGGCTCGGATTGGGTCAACAAGCGATGCACGGTGTAGGCGAAATCGGAATCCGACACGGCGACGGCAGGTAGGGCCTTTGCCGGTTGCTTTGCGGGACCGTCCGTCACGGTCTTGGCGGGAGGTGGCCCCCCACACGCGGTGGCGAGGCTCAGCGCCCCAAGCGCCATGAGGCGCCAGACGAGGGACGTGGAGGGGTCACCGGTCACGAGCTAACCGTAGCTCGCATCGTTGCGAACGTCATGGGCAATTCGTGCTAACCAGTGAGGCGATGGCGTTCAAATGGGTACGGGATCTGGCCCGCGCGGCGCAGCACTCCCTCACTGAGCTTGTGGCCATGCAGCGGGTGGCGCGGAGCACCGGCATGGTTGAAGCGGCCAGGCTGGCAGGCCTTCAAGCTCTCGTTTCTGGGGGTGGCGGCGCCAATCCATCGACGATGTTCCGTTACCACGCGGGGAACACGCCTCACCGGATCGCCCTCGTCGATGGAGACCGGCGCTACGGATTTTTCGAGATCGATGAGCAGATCGATGCGGCCGCGCGAGCGATGCATCACGGTGGTGTGCGGCAGGGTGACAAGGTGCTGATCATGTTGCACAACCGGGCAGAGTTCCTGTTCGTGCAGGCAGCGTGCGGCCGTCTTGGGGCCGCGGCGGTAAGCGTGGGCTCCCGGTCCACCTCTGCCGAGCTGCGGTACATTATCGACCACGCTGGAGCGCGGGCCTTGTTCTTCGAGGCGACGGCGGTGGCGGTGGTGCGGGAAGCGACGACGGCATCGAAACACGGTATGGGCCGGCGGGTGATCGCGGTCGGCGACGCGTTGACGGATTTCGACAGCTATGCCGAGTGGCTTGCTCAGGCTCACGATGCACCTCCCCCGCCCGACGGGGCAACCGACGGCGCCGTGGTCGTGTACACATCGGGCACAACGGGCAAACCCAAGGGCGCGGTGCGAAAGTTCAGCGTGTCGGTGGTCTCGCAGCTGTTGCACTTCCTTGAGCGCACGCCGATGCGAGTACAGCAGACGCATCTCACGGCCTGCCCGCTTTATCATTCGACGGCATTCGGATTTACGAGTTTGTCGTTCTTGCTCGGGTCAAAGGTCATTCTGCTTGAGCATTTCGAGCCTCGGCTTTTTCTCGATGCACTTGCTCGGCATCATGTGGTGCACACGGCGATCGTGCCGACGATGTTGCATCGCGTACTCGAGTTGGGTGAGGCTGAAATTGCCAAGTACGATTTGTCGTCCCTTCAGGCGATCATATGCGGCGGCGCACCCCTTTCGCCGCGACTCGCCGAGCGGGCCCGCGCGGTTTTTGGGCTCAAACTCTTCAATTTCTACGGTTCTACGGAGACGGGGCTCGTGACTGTCGCTACACCTCAGGACCTCGAGATGGCGCCCGGTACGGTGGGCCGCGCCATTTCCGGGAACGACTTGCGTCTCTTCGACGAAGACGGACGACGATGCGCCGCCGGCGAGGTTGGCGAACTGTTCGTATGCAGCGGAAATCTCATCGAGGGCTATCACGCGGACCGTGCGGCCACAGACGCCTCCATGCGTGACGGCTATTTTTCGGTCGGCGATCTCGCTCGCTGCGATGACCGCGGTTATTGGTTCATCGAGGGGCGCAAGCGGGACATGATTATTTCGGGAGGCGTGAACGTGTACCCGGTCGAGGTCGAGGCCGCCTTGGTCGAATGCAAGGGTGTGGCAGAAGCTTCCGTCATTGGCGTCGAGGATGAGGAATGGGGAGAGCGGGTCTGCGCCTTTGTGGTTCCCGTCGATCCCGGCGCGATCGACGAAAGCGATGTGTTGACGCATTGTCGGGCTACTTTGGCGGGTCCGAAGCGTCCTCGCGAGGTCCACTTCATCGATATTCTGCCTCGCAACCCGACGGGGAAGGTTCTCAAGCGAGAACTTCGCGCCCGTCGAGCACGGTGCTAACACGCTGCTCGGTGAAGGACCCTTACGAAGTACTCAGCGTGCCCCGTAACGCGACGGAGGCGGAAATCAAGAGCGCGTTTCGGCGTCAAGGTGCGAAGCACCACCCTGACCGCAATCCCGACGATGCGGGTGCGAGCCAGCGCTTCAAAGAACTGAACGCCGCGTATCAGATCCTCAGCGATTCCAAGAAACGCACGATGTACGATCGCTTTGGTGCGGCGGGCCTCGGAGCCGCGCGTGGCGGTGGAGCGGGTCCCTTCGGGGGCATGCCGATCGATTTCTCCGAAATCAAAATCGATGGCATTTTTGGCGACCTGCTCGATGCGCTCGGTATCAAGTTCGGCGATAGAGGCGATCTCCAGCTCGACCTGGAAATTGATTTCAACGAGGCGGCTTTCGGCTGTACCAAGAAGGTGAACTACGATCGCTTGGTCGATTGCGTTGCCTGCCAGGGCCGGGGGGCGGTCAAGGATACGGACTTTATCATGTGCGGCACCTGTGACGGGCGTGGCCGCGTCCGTTATCAGCAAGGGGTTTTTCCGATCGCTGTCGAGCGGACCTGCTCCGTGTGCCACGGCAAGGGTCGCACCGTGCAGCTTGCGTGTGAGGGTTGCGTTGGCGTCGGAATGAAGACGAAAAAATGCAACCTCGATGTCACGCTGTCTCCGGGTGTCCAATCGGGCTCCACCCGGACGATCGCCGGTCGAGGGAACATAGGCCGCGGCCGAAAACCTGGCGATGTGGAGATCACGGTCAAGGTGCGGCCTCACGAATTGTTTCGGCGGGTTGGGGACAATGTGGTCTGTCAGCTTCCGGTGACGTTTGCCCAAGCCGTTCTCGGTGACGAAATCGAGATCCCGACCCTCGATGGGAAAGGCGTGCTGCGTGTTCCGCCGGGCACTCAACCGGGCACGATCCTGCGCATTCGTGGCAAGGGGATCCCAAAACGAGTCGTTGGGGGCCGGGGCGATCAGATGATCGAGGTGGTGGTCGAGATCCCTACACAGCTCAACGAAGAGCAACGTTTGCTCGTCGTGCAGCTCGCCGATCAGCTCGGCGAGTCGGTGCAACCTCAACGGCGCAGTTTCGTCGAGAAGTTACGAGATTTATTCAACTAGCTAGCCGCACCGGCCGGCCCAAGCTAGATAGAGCGTCCATGGTGCAAGAGCCGCGCTTCATCGATGTATTGAGTGATTCGACCGGAATCACCGCCGAGCGCGTGATCCGTGCGGCTTTGCTGCAATTTCCCCAGGCTGGCGTGAAAATCCGGGTTCACGCTAGTATTCGTACGAAGGAGACGGCCCAGCCGGTGATCGAGAAAGCCGCGGCCGACCAATCCTTGTTGGTGTTTTCCGTCGTGAGCCCCGAGCTCAGTGCCTTCATCCACGGTGCGACCGCCGAACTCAAGGTGGCCGCGGTGGACGTCATCGGCACCGTTATCGGCCGGCTTCAGTCCTTTTTGGCTCGGCAGCCGATCAATCGACCCGGTTCGGAGTTGCCACTTAGCGAAGAGTATTTCCGACGCATCGAGGCGGTCGAGTTCACGGTACGCGCCGATGCTGGCCGTGATCCAAAGAGCTTCATGAAAGCGGATCTCATTTTGGTCGGGGTTTCCCGAACATCCAAGACGCCCCTAGCGACGCTGCTCGCGCAACGGGGCTTGAAGGTGGCCAACCTGACCGTCGTTCTCAACGCTTCGCCTCCGGCGGAGTTGTTCAGCGCGCCCCAAGATAGAGTCGTCGCTCTGACCATCGATGTTGAGAGCCTCTGCGCCATTCGACAAGAACGGCTACACAAGCTCGGCATGCCGGCAGAATCGCGGTACGCGCTCGAGGATCATGTGGCGCAAGAACTCGCTTTTGCCGAGAAGCTGTTTAGCGACAACCCGAAGTGGCGGATCGTGGAGATGACGGGTCGCACGGTCGAGGAAACGGCGTCCATCATCTTGAGCAGGCTCCACGACTGAGTACGAATGGTGCTTCTGCTCGTCGAC